>MNKP01000166.1 GCA_001920875.1 Acidobacteria bacterium 13_1_20CM_2_55_15 | reverse complement strand
AGGATGTCCAAAAAAAGCCGGCGAGAAGGAAGACAAGCGCAAAAGCAGTTTTAAGTTCGGAGTTCTGAGTTGTGAGTAAGCCAAACGTCCTACTCAAAACTCAGGACTCACAGCGCAGAACGCAAGGGCTGCGCAGCCGCATCCACAAGTCGTGGGATCACGGGCGCAGTCCTTGCCCTAGTTGGTTGAACCCTTATCCAGTTCGGAGTACGCCAGCTTCATATTGTTCTTAAGACGGTTCGCGTCCGCCGGGGCATAGCCTGTGTATTTTGCAGGTATCTTCCATGCCGTAGCGGCATCGTCGGAGCTCTTGCCGGCTTTTTTCGCGCCTCGTGCATCGTTAAAGAATTCGCGATTGAAGGCGATGTACTCTTTGAGTTCGGCCATCGTCATCTGAGTGCTGTGACCGGTGATGATTGTGTCGGCGCTTTTGTTCAAAGCGTTATAACCCTTCTCGAGACTATCCGCAATCAGAGCAGCACTTCCGCCGTTATTCGCATCGAGGAGGGGAACGTTCTTGCCCGAGAAGATATCGCCGGCATGAACAACTCGCAGCGCAGGGAACAAAACCCAGGCATCACCATTGGTGTGGCCACGTCCGAAGTAATACAAATCGACTTCGTCAGGGCCCTTGAGCAACGTCATTTTGTCTTTGAATGTACGTTTCGGCAGCCCTTTACCCCCGTTCTGCTGAAAGATCGTTTGAGCGGGTATGGTCTGGTCCTGAGCCGTGCTATTCGGAATCATCTTCTGCATGTTAGTCTTCGTGTTTTCCTGCACGATGATATCGACCGTGGCTGGGAATTCGACATTGCCGCTGACGTGGTCGCCATGGGTGTGGGTATTGATCAATGTCGTGATGGGTTTGTTTGTGAGTTCCTTGATCTTGTCGAGAATCGGCTTACCCCAGCCGGGATTCTTCGCGTCGACAACAACCACTCCGTTCGCGGTCACGAACACCGCCGTGTTGCCACCGCCGCCTTTGAGCACCCACAAGTTGTCCTTGAGTTTCTCGGCCTCGACAACTCGCGCTTGCTGACCGCCGCCTCCCTGCTGCGCAGCCACGACTATGGCCAGCGCGCTGAGCGCGAGCAGTGCGCACAAAACAATCGTTCTTTTCATAACTGAACCTCCATAAGACCTGGTAAATAATGCGGGAAATTCGGGGACAGACTCCAAAATTTCTGAACTAGAAGAAATTCGGCTGCTCCCCCGAATTCTTTCCCGAATTCTCTACTGCGTTTTCGGAATCGCGGAGCCGCGATGACAAGTGACGCACTGCACTCTGACAACTTCGGAAGCCGGCTTGCCAATCTGGTTGCCAAAAGTGTCGTTAATCTGGGCGACCATCCTCATCATCACACGGGCTGTCTTCTTCGTTTGCTTATCGTCCGGAGCGGCATCAATAGGTATAACGCCTTTCTCATTCGGCGGCGCTCCGGCCATCTCGATGTGGCAATGATTGCAGCCCACACCAAGAGCCATGTTGAACCCCTGCATCACCTGGACAACCTGTTGTCGCGTCCAGTCTTTCGGTAGTATTTGCAGGTTCACCGGCGGCGCTCCGCCTCCACCGCCACCCCGCCCTTCGCGCTGGCCTTGAGCTGCCACCGTGAACGGCAAGATGACGAGAATGCAAAGAATCACGATCCCTAGAGTCACGATCTGGCGATTAGTCATAGGCACCTCGGTCGAGTTTTATACTTTAGGTTGAGGATGAATGCCAACAAATTTGCATTATTTTACACCACCACCTTAACACTCACGATCAAATAGAATAGGAAAAGTCAATCGAGGAGACTCGGAATGAAGGAAACCCTCGCACTAATTTCGTTATCGTTGTTCACAGCTGTCTCCGTAACCGCCCAATCCAAAAGCGGACAGGGCAACAGCACGAGTAAGGCACAAATTGTCGGCACAGCAGAAATCGTCAAGATTGATGCGAAGAAAAAGACATTGCAGGTCAGGAACGTCGCCGAGGGGAATCCGACAACCCCACGGCCGGAACGCCGTGGCGGCGGCTCTGGTGGTGGCGGCCGCCGGCGCGGCGGTTATCCAGGCGGAGGCTACCCAGGAGGACGCTATCCGGGCGGTGGCTATCCGGACGGTGGCAGGTTTCCCGACGGGGACGGCGGACCTCCCGGAGGAGGCTCTAGTCAAGTCAAGGAATACAAAGTCTTCGTCACTAAAGATACGATGTTGAAGTTAGAAGATATGGATATGCAGTTTTCAGATCTCCACGTCGGCGATCGCATCGTCGTTTCGGGCTATCCGAAAGGCGGCAGCGGCGATCTCGAAGCCACGTCCGTGACGCGAAAATTTTGAACCTTTTGTGTCTTTTTGTGGCTATTCTTCCTGTTCCAAGGAGGAATTAGTTGGCCCGGACTGAAGTTGCGCCGGCTTCTCAAACCGCGCTCAAACGCAACGCGGGGCTGTTTCTGGCAACCTGCCTGATCATTGCCAATGTGATCGGGTCGGGAATCTATACAACGCCTGGTTTTCTTGCTCGGGATTTAGGGAGTCCGTTCGCGGTATTGGGTATCTGGATCATTGGCGCCGTTCTCGCTTTCGCCGGCGCCCTATCCTATAGCGAACTGGGGGCGATGTTTCCGGAAGCAGGCGGAGAATATGTCTACCTGCGCGAAGCGTTTGGTTCTATTTTTGGTTTTCTCACCGGGTGGGCCTCTTTTATCGCGGGTTTTTCTGCGCCCATCGGCGCAGCTACCATCGGATTTGCGGCCTATCTCTCACACTTTTTCCCTTCTCTAGGTCCCGAAAACATTTTTTGGACGGTTCATTTCGGTCCGCTTTCTGTTCATCTCGGCTCAGCGCAGATGGTCGCGCTTATTGTGCTTTGGGCTCTCTCACTTGCGCACATCACCGGAACGCATCGAGGCGGGCAACTTCAAGTGTTACTCACTGTGACTAAAGCGGCAGCTATTGCTGTCCTGATGATTGCTGGTTTTTGGCTCGGACGAGGGGACTGGGCAAACTTTCATTCCGGTGCCGGCGGAATCCTGCCGGAAGGCGTGTTTCGCAACGGATCCGTTTCCTTAATTTTCGTTTTGTTTTCTTTCAGTGGTTGGAACGCGGCGGCATACATTGCAGGAGAAGTTCGTCAGCCACACAGAACGTTGCCGGCGGCGCTGATTACAGGAACAGCAATAGTCACGGCCATTTATGTGGGGCTGAATATGCTCTTTCTATACGCCTTGGGTATTGAAGGCATGAGTGGTGTGTTGCAGGTTGGCGAGAAAGCCTCCCTTGCGCTGTTTGGACCTGTGGCCACACACGTTGTAGCCAGCATGATGGCTCTTTCGATTCTCGCATCCGCCAGCGCGATGATCATTGCCGGTCCACGAGTGTATTTTGCAATGGCTGCTGACAGAGTTTTTTTCAAAAAGACGGGTAAAATTCATCCGGTTTACGGAAGTCCCGCAACGGCTATCGTCTGGCAAGCCGTCTGGATTTCCGTTTTAATCCTTTTCGGCGCCTTCGAACCTCTGATCGTGTACTCGGGTTTCGTACTTGTCTTTTTTTCCGCGATGGCTGTGGCATCGGTAATCGTTCTACGCCATCGGCGGCCCGAAGAGGTCCGTCCTTTTCGAGTGCCCTTCTATCCGTGGACTCCGTTGCTGTTCATTGTGTTTTCGGTATGGATCTTGGCGTATACGCTCTGGGGCCGTCCGGTGGAGTCGTCCATGGGTATTGTGACCGTCCTGGTTGGATTGCCTCTGTACTTCTACTGGAAGCGGCAGTGAAATTCGGGGTCCCGAATTTCACTGCAGAATCAATCCGCTGTTCAATTGCGCACGCACAAAGGCGGAGCGCTGGCGCGCAAACTGGATCAGATATGCCGCCTCGGCGTCGAAGTCGTCATTGGAAACCGGCCTCAGAATTCCGCTGGCAAATTTATCGCCAAGCTTGAACGGATCGTCATAGGCAGCCTGGCGGATTTGCTGATACTCCCTGGTGATTTCCTGTTCAAGCCATCCGCCCGGCCCACCTGCGACATCGACGGCTTGCTGCAGCGCGCCTCTATAAAGGGCGATCAGGTCCGGCGCGACAGCGAGCGAGCGCCACGTCAGAAGATTCGAAGAAAAATTGTGAAATATCGGCCAATCAATCTGCCAGAAACTGTTGCTCTTGTCCCACGGAAGAAAAATCGATCGAAGCGTTCCCCCGAATCTGTACAAAAAGAAATTGTTCAGCAGATAACCACCGATGATTCCATCCTGTTCGGCGACGAAGTTCTCGGCTGCGATTTCTTTGAAGAACGCCTTCAGATCGATGTACTCCGACACAACGGATGAAAACTGCGCATCGGGAGCCTGATTGATCGTCCGCACCATCTCTATGATAGGTTCCACGACAGGATAGATGAGATTATTCTCCGGTTTAAACGGCAGCGGCGAATATTTTGAAGGATCCGGCCCCAGGTCCGCGAAAGACCACGGCATGATCCATTCATAGGCGTAGAGGTAGCCACTGCTTTCCCCAAGGTTTTGCTGAGTAAAAATCGGATCGACAGCCTCCACGATCGTGTACAGTCCTGCATATTGATCATTGATATACAGCCGCGTGTGCACTTCTCGCGGCGCTGGAATTCCGAGCTTCCGGAAGAAAGTCATCGCGACGCGCTCGTGCATCAACGAAGGATCCTGAGTATCCGCGCGAAGAATCAGGTATCTCAGGCCGAGAAAGTTGTTGCGGCTCTCGTAGCGGCTGAAGTCGATCTTGAAGGATGGCTTGAAATTGCTGCGGCTTCCCTTGCCGTGTGACTCGATGGCAGCCTGAGGCAGCGTGATGTCTATTCCGTTGAACTTCCAATGAAACTCGACAGGAAAATGGCATATGACGCGCGGCAGAGGCGAAATCACCGCTCCCGCTAAAGCCTCAAGCTCCTGCGTCTGGCAAGTGAAATTGGTTTCCTTGAAGGTGACATAGTCTTCGGGCGCTATATAAAGACGGATTTCATGCAGGATGTCGCCATTAAACAAGTCATCCTGAGTTTGGGCAAACGCTTGCGAACAGAACGTCAGAACTGCTAGAGATGCTAAGACAGGAGCGATCGTCAGATTGCGCATAGTGACACCTCACATCGCCAGTTGCAGTCTGATGATGCCCGTCCAGAATACATCGCGGCCGATCACCGCTTTGCGCTCGATATCGGTGAGCCGTTCGCGTTGGGCGTGGGCCTGGATTTTCACGAAACGATTGAGATACCACGTTGGGCCAAATGTCCACGTGCGTTCGCTATTGGGAAGGATTGTCGGCGCACGAGGACTACGAGATGGCAATCCCGGACCAGGCGCACTGTAGAAGGTTAATACGTCGAGCCGTCCCGACACCTCTATCGACCCAAAGCCGCGGCCGGTCAGTAGCGGGTTCTTCGGCCTGCCGCTGGACTTCAATTTTCCTAGAACATTCCAGCCTCCCAGCACATACCAACCCCGAGAAAGTATGTCCGGAAGATTTTCACCTCGAATGCCTTGGCCTATTCGTTCTTCGGACATATGAATGTATTCGCCTTTCACCGTGACCGGACCTTCTACCCAAGACAGTTCAGTACCGAACCTCTGCCGGTTGCCGCGTACATAAAAATGATCGAAGTATGTGAAACCGGAAAAAGTTGAGCCGTTAGTCCCATTGAGACCATCGAACATCCGCCCGCGCGTTACGGCGACGCCAAGGTAAATATGGCGGATGTTTCTTGGAAGCCGTCGCATAGAACGGAGCGGTTCTCCGGTCAACCGCGCAGCATACGTCCTTCCGGCAGTTGGAACGCCGTGGATATCGGAAGCCTCTCCGTCATACCGAAAGACGCCGCCCTGATATTGCATACGGCTGCTTCTCAGAAACTGCGCGTGCAACATGACGCCGCGCTCTCGCGCGGGCGCTAGAACGTCGGACATCCGCGACTTGAACGCGAAGTCCAGACGATCTTCCGATAGATTCGCCTCCATCCCGAACGGCACTTTGAATTTCCCTGCCCGGACTTGCAGCCAGCGGTGGGCGTTGAAATCCACATAGTTATCTTTCCACGGATGCCACTCATGATCGCTCCCAACGGTCTGGCGCATATCACGTTCGATTTCGTAGTCGAAGTATTTAGTGACCTTCCCTTTCAGCCCCAATCGTGCGCGCGTTACATAGAAGGTCGGAGGAGTTGATGGAAGCGCGGTGACTTTCGCAGGAGCATCCCACTTGGGCGGATCGAAGCCGCGAAAATCGAGATGCCACTTGGTCTTGAAGTCAATGTTGGCAAATTCGCCAATCCGCAGCGAAGGCCTGTTCTTGAACGAGAGTTGAAGCGTTTCCGCGGAGCTCGCAACCGGCTCATCATCCTCGATGAGGGATGTTTCATCCGAGGGATTCTGCGCCAATAACCTGCCGGGCAGCAGCAATAATCCAATCAAAAGAAAGGTTCGCAAGCGCCCTCCTCACGTGGTTCGCTACTCGCCGCCAAAATATTTGCGGCATTCTAGACTTACTGAGGCTGGCAATCAACATATTCCCCTGCCCGTGTGCGGACGACACCGCTGGTACAGGTCATGGACACAAAAGTGGTGTAGGCTCGACCGCAATCTACATAGCAGGGGAACGATCGGGACTTCCACGTTCGTATCTTTTGAAGAGGAGGGCCGCGTTGGTGCCCCCAAAACCGAAGGAATTCGAGAGGGCATAGCGAACGGCCACTCTGCGAGACTTGTTTGGCACGTAGTCGAGATCACAGTCCGGATCCGGCGTCTCGTAGTTGATGGTGGGGGGAATGATGCCCCGCTCGACCACGAGCGAAGTGATTCCCGCTTCGACGGCGCCAGCCGCGCCCAGCAGGTGTCCGATCATAGATTTCGTCGAGCTGATGGCGAGCTTGCGCGCGTGTTCGCCAAAGAGCCGCTTGATCGCGTAGGTCTCGATGCGGTCATTGGGAGGAGTCGAAGTGCCGTGCGCATTGATGTAGTCGATCTGGCCGGGGCGAACTCCAGCATCGGTAAGCGCCTTGAGCATGACGCGATGAGCGCCATTTCCATCGTCGGGCGGAAGCGTAATATGGAATGCATCACCGCTCATGCCATATCCGACAAGTTCGGCGATGATCTGAGCACCGCGCTTTTTCGCAAATTCCAGGTCTTCGAGCACGAGCACGCCCGCGCCTTCGCCGACGACAAAACCATCACGATCTTTGTCGAAGGGGCGCGAGGCGCGATGCGGCTCTTCGTTGCGGGTCGATAAAGCTCGCATTGCGGCAAAACCGCCGACTCCCATCGGAGTAACGGCCGCTTCCGACCCGCCGCAGATCATGATGTCGGCATCGTCGTGAGAAATTACTCGAAAGGCGTCGCCAATCGCGTGTGCTCCTGAAGAACATGCTGTGCATGGTGCGGAGTTCGGACCTCGGGCTCCGAACCGGATCGAAACCTGTCCTGCGGCAAGATTGATAATGCTGGACGGGATAAAGAACGGCGATATCTTCCTCGGACCACCTTCAAGAAACGCCTGATGTTCGCGCTCGATGATCGTAAATCCGCCGATACCGGAACCGATGAATACGCCTGTGCGCTCCGCCAACTCGGGCCCGACAGTCAAACCCGCCTGTTTCATTGCACCTTCCGCCGCTGCAACGGCATAGTGGATGAACGAATCCATCTTCTTGACGTCTTTTTTCTCGAACCATCGGAGGGGATCGAAGTCCTTGACCTCGGCGGCAATCTGAGTGGAAAACTGTGTGGCGTCAAAACGGGTTATCCTGGTGACTCCGCTGCGTCCTTCACATAAGCCTCTCCAGGTTTCTTCTGTTCCCGTTCCCAGCGCGGTAACCAAACCGACGCCGGTGACCACAACTCTCCGCTTTTGCAAATGCAACCTCTTACAACCGCTGTTATTAGGATTTCGGCAGATGAGACTCGATGTAGTTGATCGCGTCTTTGACTGTCGTAATTTTTTCGGCGTCTTCGTCGGGAATTTCCATTCCAAAACCTTCTTCAAGGGCCATGACCAGTTCGACGGTATCCAGCGAATCCGCGCCAAGATCGTCGATGAAGGAAGCGGTGGGCGTCACTTCAGATTCGTCGACGCCCAACTGTTCAACAATGATTTGTTTGACCTTATCTTCAACTGAGGATGCCATTCTCAAAGACCTCCCTATATTGACGCTGCAAGCGCGAGGGCGCGAATAAGCCCGCAATTATAGGAGCGCGTTCAAAACATTTTCCACCGATTTCTCGTCTTCAGCGCTCAGCATTGTAACTGACTTATCGAAAGATCGAACCAAACCAAGCAACACTTTGCCCGGCCCGACTTCCACAAAAATGCGCACGCCTTCATCCAGCAAACGCTCAATGCTTTCATGCCAGCGAACCGGACGCGAGACTTGGCGCTTCAAAGCGCTGCGTGCTTCCATGCCTGTTCGGATCACCGCTGCATCGACGTTTGTGACGAGCGGATATTGAAGATCCGCGAATTCGCAACGATCCAAATCCGCCGATAGCCGGTGCTCGGCCGGCTTCAACAGCGCGCTGTGAAAAGGCGCACTGACCTTCAGCAGAACCGCCATCCTCGCGCGCGCCTCTTTTGCAAGAACTACGGCCCTTTCAACAGCCTCACGATTACCCGCGATCACGATTTGACCGGGCGAGTTCAGATTGGCCGGGGATACAACCTGTCCTTCAGCGGCACGTTCGCAAATGGCCTGAACGACGGATACATCCAATCCGACCAGAGCCGCCATGGCGCCGGCGCCGACAGGGACCGCCTCCTGCATGTATCGTCCGCGCTTCCGAACCAGTGCTGCCGCATCTCGCAATTTCATT
>MNKP01000052.1 GCA_001920875.1 Acidobacteria bacterium 13_1_20CM_2_55_15 | reverse complement strand
TTGGCTCTGGATGCTCAGACCGGGGTT
This sequence comes from Acidobacteria bacterium 13_1_20CM_2_55_15, assembly GCA_001920875.1. Classification (GTDB taxonomy): domain Bacteria; phylum Acidobacteriota; class Terriglobia; order 20CM-2-55-15; family 20CM-2-55-15; genus 20CM-2-55-15. The sequence continues at coordinate 9,699 of MNKP01000052.1, read as the reverse complement.
GCGACCCGCATGCTGCGATTCGATCCTGATACGGACACATCGGCGAACGGTATCGTGATTCATGATTTCTGGGAAGAAGTGTACATTTTGGAAGGCTCAATCTCCGATATTTCGCTTGGAAAGAAATTCACTGCTGGAATGTACGCCTGCCGCCCTCCGGGCATGAAGCACGGGCCATGGAAAACGGAGGAGGGCTGCACGACTTTCGAAGTTCGCTATATTCTGAAACGGGCTTGAACAGCGTGTGCCGTTCCCGTGCGTCAGGACATTCGTTACGTGCAGAACCGCATGCAGCAGCGCAAGTCTCGAAAGCCGAAAGGCCCCGGTGCAGGCAAGCCGGCTCGAATATTTGTCTCATCAAATTTCCGCTGCGGTGCCAAGTCGGGCGGCAATGGATCGCTGGCCGGAAGCGCCTCGACGACACCTTCGGAGAGGATTCTCACCTGCGCCTTCGCAACAAGTGGCACCGTCATTGTCCACTCAAATACCCGAGCAAGCCCGAACTGGACAGCAACCGGACAGGGCAGGACGAAGACGCGTTTGCCAAGGACGCCCGCGACCCGCCGGACAGCTTCGCTCAGCAGGAGTTCCTCAGCGCCCACAATGCCAACTGTCTGGCGACATAAACGACCATCAACAGAGCATGCACGTAGGACCGCGACCAGGTCCTGAATTGCCAATGGCCGGATCGGTTTTTCCCGCGTGCCAACGGTGGCAAAGACGGGAATGGTGTGTATCGCATGACTCAGGTGATCAAGCATATGATCACCGCGCCCATACGTCATTCCCGCTTTGATGATCGTGTAGTCCAGGCCTGAAGCCCGCACAATCTCTTCGGCCGCCCACTTCGATTCGTGATACGGCGATCCGCAGAGCGGACGGGCTCGCAAGAAACTCATCAAAACGATTTTGTGAACTCCGGCGCCTTTTGCTGAATCGACGACCTGGCGAGTGCCCCGGACATGGACAGAATCAAATGTTTGCCGGCCTAGCTCCCGGTTGATACCGGCACAATGAACGACTGCTTCGCAACCAGCAAAAGCCTCACTCAGCGCCGGCATCTTTGTGATGTCCGTGCCGGTACGGCGCGAAATTGGCACGAGGTCATGACCTTCCTTTGCCAGAAGCTTAGACAAGTGGCTGCCTACAAATCCGGAACTTCCCGTGATTGCAATTTTCATGAAGTCCTCTTTCGGCGCGGGTTTCGCCGCCGCAGTATCTGCGTGGGACAGACAGTGCTGAGAAAATCGCCCACCGCACTGGCCAGGCGATCGGGCTGCAATTGGTACAGAATGCGGTTGCCGTCGCGACGCTCAACAATCAATTCGGCATTTTTTAGGATTGAAAGATGCCGAGAAATCGAGGGGCCGGAAATCGTGAAAAAATCAGCAATCTCACCGGCGGAGAGCTCGCCCTCCTTGAGCTGCTGTAGAATCTGGCGGCGCGTGGGGTCCGCCAGGGCTCGGAAAACAGCAGAAGCATATTTCATATATGCCTATTTAGCTAAATAGCTAAACATATGTCAAGCAGAAACTTTCAGGCGGCGGTTCATGAGACACTCCGGTGAAGAAGATCGTCTATCCTGAGGTGCAGTTGGGGCGAATATCCGATCGGCGGTTGCGAAGACTTTGCAGACGTTGATCGATGCGGACTCGGGCAGGAGATTCCGGAAACCGTCGAAGAAATTGCTCCAACTCCTGCTCAACTCCTGCTGCGTTGCCACAAGCGCAGGTGGATTGCGTCAGCTCATGCAGCACGGCTTCAGTTTCCTCTTTCGCGCCGTTGACATAGCGATCTGGAAACCGGCGTTGAAATTCCAGCCATACCCGATACGCTTCGACGAGAGTCATGCCTCCGAAGCGGGTACAACCGCTGTAATCGGTCTGTTGTTCGATGTAGATCGGCCAGACGGATTCCGGATAAGTCGCCTTCAGTGCCGCGAAGAACGCTCGATCCGCTTCATCGCCCCTCGCGGCGGCCAGCTTTGTGAAGTAATCCACATCAGGCTTGATAAAAACGACTTCCTCACGATTGATCAACAAGCCTCGTAGCTGCTGCAGGTTTTTGAATTCCTCATCACCGAGAGACTCGAGTTTTGGTATCAGCGCTTCACGCAGGGCACGGGCGGCCGAGAATGCCGGTTCGATGGCTAGGCGTGATGCTGCCGATTCAGCCGATTGGATTGCCGATCTGTACCGGTCAACTGCCACCCGATCCGACGGTGATAATTGTGTCAACAGCAGTACGAGAATTAGATGTCTGATTCCCATCACAGACCAATTCTACACGTTGGCTTGCTCGACAGCTTCGTTGCCGTGAACGCCGCTGCACCCGGCCGGTTCCTGCTCAGCCTCAGGCTGAATGACTTTCCATCCATACCTGCGCCTCAGCCGACTTCACCCACTCGCCCGCCACTTGCTGGGTGCTGACGTTGAGACGATTCCAAACGTTGATCAGGGCGATTGCGAGGATCAGTGCTGCGAGGGCGGGCTCGTCATAATGGCCTGCCACCTCTTGCCAGATCTGATCCGGTACCGGGTCGGGCCGATCACTGAGCCGCGTCACCGCTTCGGTGAGAGCCAACGCAGCGCGCTCGGCGTCCGTGAAATAGGGCGCGTCTCGCCAGGCTGCTACGGCGAACAGACGCTCGTCTGTTTCTCCCTGTTTCTTGAGCGTACGACAGTGCATGTCAACGCAAACGCTGCAGCCATTGATCTGGCTCGCCCGCAGCTGGACCAAACCGATCGTTGACGGCGGAACGCCTCCTTTTTCGGTCACCCTGTTCAGGGCATGAAGGGCGTTCATGGCGTCTGGAAATATCATTACCGGATTCTTCATTCGTGCCTGCATGATTGCATACCTCCTATTACACTGTTTTTGCGGAACGCGGAGGCGCGACCTAGAGGTGCTTGTTGTCACATCTGCCGCGTCACGCTCGTCACTACTATGACGGATTGCGACGATGGAATGTGACCGATGCAAAAACCTTCAGAGTTGACAGAATTATTCGAGGCCCACAGAAGTCACCTACGCGCGGTAGCTTACCGGATGCTTGGCTCGCTGGCCGAAGCGGATGACGCAGTCCAGAAAGCCTGGCTTCGAATGGACCACAGCGGCGCTACAGGCATCCGGAACATTCGAGGCTGGCTTACGACGATCGTCGCGCGCGTGTGCCTGGACATGTTGCGATCACGCAATTCGCTACGCGAGGAAGCGTTGGATGCGCGACCAGTTGAGCCGAGTGCAAATAGCAGTAGCGGGAACGATCCTGAGCAGGAAGCCCTCCTTGCCGATTCGGTTGGCGCCGCGCTTCTCGTGGTGCTCGACACGCTCGCGCCGGCCGAACGCGTCGCGTTCGTGCTACATGATGTGTTTGATCTGCCCTTCGATGAGATTGCCCCGATCGTTGGGCGCACTCCGGCTGCCGCCAGGCAACTCGCGAGCCGCGCACGCCGGCGCGTGCGTGGAGGGGATACTGTTCCCGACCCGGATCTCAAAAGCCAGCGTGTCGTTATTGATGCCTTCCTCGCCGCATTGCGCGCCGGCGACTTCGAGGGCCTTCTTGCAGTGCTGGACCCGAATGTTGTGGTTCGCATTGACGAGGGCGCTAGAGTTCCCGGCGCCCCTTCCGAGATCCGTGGTGCGCAAAACTGGGCGAAGGGGGCGCTTGCATTTTCGCGCTCTGCCCGGTTCGTGCAACCGGCGCTTATCAATGGAGCGGTGGGACTCGTGTTGGCATCACGTGGACGGCTGTCCAGGGCTCTCACTTTCGAGATCGATGACGGAAAGATCGTCCGGGTTGAGATCATTGGCGAACGCGAACGCCTCCGCCAACTCGACCTGTCGGTCTTCAATGCACGCCCGGATACTTCTGATGTTCGCGAGCCGTAAACCCGTCGCCGATCGAGCACCGAACGGTCAAATCGCGGGGCTGCGGTGCCTTCTTCGCACCACACCGCCGCTTTAACCCCCCGCGGCAGAGCGAGTAGGAACGGGGGCGGCGGCGACTTGCGTTTTTTCTGCAAAAGGCTGCCGGGATACGGGATCGACGATGCGTTGGAGTTTGTCGGAAGACTCGATGATCTTTTTGAGCAGGACCTCTCGCCTCTCGTGCAGTTGCTCCAGCATGGGAACGATCGCGATTGTTTTGCCCTTCTTCTTCGCCCAATTTTCCAGCTCGGTGCGGAGGATTTCCAAGTCGCGGCACTCGCCCATCAATTGTTGGAAAGCATGCATCCGGCGTGCCTGGGTCTTTGCGGAGGGGCCAAGCACGGGTTCCATAGCCTCGACGACGTAGCGAAGCTTTTTCAAAGCAATGCGGATGACGTGCAATGTCTCATCATTACAAGGCGACACCCGATCGAATCGCCGCTTTGCCTTCGAGAGGTCATTCTGCCGCACGGACAATACCCGATTCACCGAACGCTGAATCCTTTCACCGTCCAGGGACTCGTGCAAACGGCCGATTTCCGTGCCTAACTGGTTCACTTCCTCCGCCAAACGCCGCTTTCTGCCGCGCTTCAGCGCATTCTGAATCCTGTGGATCTCTTCGCTTTCGCGCCGCTTGAGACGACGAATGAAGGCGCCGATCGCTCCACCCTGCCGCAGGCGCGAAACAGTGTCCAACTGGACTTGCACGTCCCGCAGCGGGCCCATGCTTTTGAGGACCTTCTTGAAACGCCGTTGCACCTTGGCAATGTCTCCACGATTCGACAACACACGCGCCAGTTCCAGAGTTGCAATTATCCGGCGCGTGTTCACGCGAAGATCATGGACCGACTTTTCGGATGCATCCGCCCGAGCCTTTTTCCAGGTTCCGGAAAATCGCTTCCAGGATCTATTGAATGAAGACACCAGTTCGTCCGCTCGTTTCATGGAGCCAAGAATAGTAGCAGTCGCGTAAGACCACGCTCTACAAGAATCGTAGGGTTTTCCGGGGGCGCACACCTGGACTCCGGAATTAATCACCCGTTTGGTGCGGTTTATAGAGGACTTGCGGGACGAACGCGCAAGAACCGCCTTCTCTTTCAAGACAAAAATGTCCCTTCCTTCACCGTTTGCCAACAAATGTGTGGCGCCAAACCCCACAAAAATGATGGATGCTTTGATGATAACGGCCGTGTTATATGTTCTCCCGTTCTTCAGTTGCCGGAAGGGTAACTGCCATGCACTTGACGCCGCGTGAAGTCGATAAGCTCATGATCTTTACCGCCGGCGAACTCGCGCGGAAACGAAAGAGCCGGGGATTGAAGCTGAACTATCCGGAAGCCGTGGCCCTGATCACTTCGGAGTTGCTGGAAGAAATCCGGAATGGAAAGACCGTTGCGGAGTTGATGAGTCTCGGAACCCATATACTCGCCATAGACGACGTCATGGAGGGGGTTCCTGAGATGATCTCTGAAATTCAAGTCGAGGGTACATTTCCAGACGGCACCAAACTGGTCACTGTCCACGAACCGATTCGCTTGAAAAGATGATCCCGGGAGAATACTTCCTCAGGAAGGAACCGGTAGAGGCTAACAAAGGCCGCGCCACATCGCGCATCACTGTGACGAATCGCGGCGACCGGCCCATTCAGGTTGGTTCGCACTGCCATTTCTTCGAGGTGAACCGTGCTCTGGATTTCGATCGGCGCGCAGCCTATGGTACGCGGCTGAACATTCCAGCCGGCACTGCAGTACGGTTCGAACCTGGAGATACGAAGGAAATCGATCTCGTTGCGCTGGGGGGAGCGCGCACCGTCTACGGCATCAACGGTCTTGTGAACGGAAAGTTGGAATGAGAATCAACCGCCAGACCTACGCGGATCATTACGGACCGACGACGGGAGACCGCGTGCGTCTTGGAGATACCGGCCTTGTGATTGAAGTCGAGACAGACCGCACGGTCTACGGCGACGAGGTGAAGTTCGGTGGCGGCAAAGTTATCCGCGATGGCATGGGCCAGTCTCCCGAAGCGACGCGCGCCGGGGGCGCTCCCGATCTGGTGATCACCAACGCGTTGATCCTCGACTATACGGGAATCTACAAGGCTGATGTTGCGGTCCGCGATGGGCGGATTGCTGCGATCGGCAAGGCCGGTAATCCCGGCATCATGGACGGCGTGACGCCCGGCATGGAAATTGGCGCCTCGACAGAGATACTCGCGGGAGAAGGACGCATCCTTACCGCGGGCGGCATCGATACGCACATCCATTTCATTTCACCCAACCAGATTCCCGAAGCCTTTTATTCAGGCGTGACCACGTTAATAGGCGGTGGGACGGGACCCGCTACCGGCACAAACGCGACCACCTGTACACCCGGGGCCTGGAACATCCGGCGAATGTACGAAGCCGCCGAAGCATTTCCGCTCAATTTCGGATTTCTCGGAAAGGGAAACTCGTCGCTGCCGGAATCGCTCCGTGAGCAGATTCGCGCCGGGGCTCTGGGTCTCAAGCTCCACGAGGATTGGGGAACGACTCCCGCTGCGATCGACCAATGTCTGAGCGTCGCCGAAGAATTCGACGTTCAAGTCGCGATTCACACGGACACGCTGAACGAAACGGGCTTCGTTGAAGACACGATCGCGGCCTTCAAGGACCGGACGATTCATACCTATCACACCGAAGGAGCCGGCGGCGGGCATGCTCCCGACATCATCCGGGTTTGCGGGTTGCCCAATGTTCTGCCGTCATCCACTAATCCCACAATGCCGTTCACGCGCAACACCATGGACGAGCACATCGACATGTTGATGGTTTGCCATCATCTGTCACCGTCGATTCCCGAAGACGTCGCCTTCGCAGACTCGCGGATCCGTGCCGAGACAATAGGCGCCGAAGACATCCTGCACGACCTGGGCGCGATTAGTATGATGTCGTCGGATTCTCAGGCGATGGGCAGAATCGGCGAGGTCATTTGCCGCACATGGCAAACCGCGGACAAGATGAAACGTCAACGCGGCAAACTGGATCAGGACCTTGCCGACAACGACAACTTTCGGGTGAAGCGCTACGTTGCCAAGTACACCATCAATCCGGCCATCACGCATGGGATTAGCGAACATGTCGGTTCCGTCGAAGTTGGAAAGCTCGCAGACCTCGTCCTGTGGAAGCCTGCGTTCCTCGGCGTCAAACCGGAGATGGTGATTAAAGGTGGACTCATCGCTGGTGCGTTGATGGGCGACGGAAATGCCTCGATCCCCACGCCGCAGCCGTGCATTTATCGTCCCATGTTTGGAAGCTACGGCCTGGCCACGAATTCATTATCTGTTCATTTCGTTTCTGCGGCCGGCCTGGCAGGCGGCAATCTCGCGGGCCTGCGCCGCGCCGTCACGCCGGTTCGAGGATGCCGAAAACTCCGCAAGAGCGACATGAAGCTGAATGACGCAACACCCAACATCGAGGTCAACCCTGAAACGTATGAGGTGCGTGCCGACGGGAAGCTGCTTCAGTGCGATCCTGCGGAAACTCTCCCGCTCTCCCAACGTTATTTTCTTTTTTAATGCCATGACCGTTGTCGAGCAAATCGTTCCGGTAGAAGACATCAGCCCCAGATATGAGGGCTACCGGCGTGAAACCCTCACGCTCACATGGGAGGAACGGCGGCAGGGGCATGGAAAGCGGCGGTCGGATGCGGGACTGGAGTTCGCTATTTCTCTTCCGGGGGGCACGGTCTTGAAAGGCGGCGACTGCATGATCCTCGAACCGGAGCGAACGATCGTCAGAATCCAGGAAGCACCCGAGCCCGTCTATATCGTAAGGCCGAAGACTCCTCAGGAGTGGGCGTCTTATGCCTATCACGTGGGCAACCGTCACCAGCAGGTCATGATTGGCGATACAGAGCTGATCTTCCTCCAAAATCCTGCCGTGCGGAGTTTGTTCGAACAATTACACGTTCCGTTTGAAACCGGCGAACGCCCGTTTACGGCAGCGCTTGCGAACGTGGGGCACTCTCATTGACGGATTGACGAACTTCGATGGAACCGCTTCAGTTCATCCGCGCTCTGCAGCTCACGGATTCTTTTTTTCCAGTGGGCGCGTTTGCGTATTCCGATGGACTCGAAACAGCCGTTGCGCGAGGACGTGTTCGCGATGCTATCACGCTCGGCAAATGGATGGAGCATTTCCTCGAAGCGGTTTTCGTACCTTGTGAAGGTTTGGCTCTCGTGAAATGCATGCTTGCTCTCAAAGCAGGGGATTTCGAGACGCTCCGCAACATAGATGAGGAGTTGACGGCTATCCGGCCTGCCGGCGCTGTACGCGCCGCCAGCACAGGCGTTGGGAAACGTTTGCTTTCTCTCTTCGCGACGATTTACCGAGGCGAAGAATCCAGCGGAGATACTTTTACGCTGCCTCACAGCAATGCTGCCGCCGCCTATGCAATCGTCTACTTTAAAAGCGGCGTTGAGGAGCGTTCCGCTGCGCTGGCATTTGGATACAATCGGCTTGCAGGAATCGTTTCGGCCGGCCTGCGTTTGATTCCCATGGGCCAGCACCAGGGACAAGCACTGCTGACGAAAACTCTCGATCATCTTCCAGATGCAGTGGACCGAATTTTTCGGATGAAAGACGAACCGATACGCTCATTCAACCCGTTGCTCGACATTGATCAAATGAATCATCAATACCTTTACAGCCGCCTGTTCCGCTCCTAATTATGCGAAGACCCGTAAGAATCGGCGTCGGTGGCCCTGTGGGTTCGGGCAAGACGGCGTTGCTCGATTGCCTCTGCAAGTCGATGCGTGATCGCTATCAACTGGCGGTGGTCACGAACGATATATTCACGAGAGAAGATATGGAGTTCTTAGTGCGGAGTGAAGCTCTCCCGCCCAATCGCGTCATTGGGGTCGAGACCGGCGGGTGCCCACACACGGCAATCCGCGAAGATGCGTCGATTAACTTCGAGGCCATGGCCGAAATGCAACAACGATTCCCCAACCTCGACATTTTGTTTCTTGAAAGCGGTGGGGATAATCTGGCTGCGAGTTTCAGTCCCGAACTGGTTGACGCCTCGATTTACGTCATCGACGTTGCGGGCGGGGATAAAGTGCCACGCAAAGGTGGTCCGGGAATCACGCGTTCCGACCTGCTGGTGATCAACAAAACGGATCTGGCGCCGTATGTGGGCGCCGACCTGAATGTGATGGATCGTGATTCGAGGATGATGCGGGGTGCAAAACCGTTCGTCTTTACCAATCTGAAGACTCGCCATGGCGTCGACGAAGTTGCGACATGGATCCGGCGGGACGTACTCTTCGAAAACTGAGTATGCGCGTTGCTCTGGCGGATGTCGGACGGCGCGGACGCATGGCTCTGACATTTGTATTGCAAAACGGTCAAACCGTCCTCCGCAATGCCTATTGCGAAATACCTTTCAAGATCACGCGTGTTTCGAATTCCTCCCAACCGGCGCATTTGATTCTGATGCATTGCACTGCGGGTCTCTTTGGTGGCGACGATGTGGAATGCTCCATTCGGGTGGAACGCGGAGCCCGAGTGCAGATTACTCAGCAATCGGCCACCAAGATTCATCCGTCAGACGGTCGGCCCGCAATCCAACGCAACCATGTGCTTGTGGAGACGGGCGCAGAATTGTGGCTTTACTTTGAGCCGGTCATCCCATTCGCGGGTTCCCGCCTACGGCAGGCGACGCGGATTGATGTCGAACCGGGCGCCCGGCTGGTGTTCTGGGAAGGCTTCATGGCTGGACGAGTCGG
>MNKP01000156.1 GCA_001920875.1 Acidobacteria bacterium 13_1_20CM_2_55_15 | reverse complement strand
GGGTACGCCGACGCGAAGCCGGTCTCCGATGCTCTCCACGAACTGCGCGCCCTGGCGAAATCCGTCCGCGTCTTGGGATCATACCCGCGCCATCGCGGGTAATAAGCCACAGTGGTAAAAGGAGGAACTCAAGACCAGCATTTGGGGACGCGCCGTCGGTACAATCACAGGACGTCGCCGCATCGCCTAGAATACCCGGGTTAAAAGACCACTTCGCTAAAAGGTGGTAAGCCTCCCGCGACCTGTGTATATTCAGACCCCATGTCTGACTCAAATTTCATTGCGCGGCGCGAGGCGTTCCGGAAACTTCATAGGAGTGGTTGTTTTGTTATCCCCAACCCATGGGATCCGGGTTCCGCGAGATATTTGCAGCACCTCGGTTTTAAAGCCCTCGCGACGACGAGTGCGGGTTTTGCGTTCTCACGTGGGCTGCCGGACGAGGGAGGGGTGGTCTCTCGCGATGCCATGCTGGGAAACATCGCGGAGATCACCGCGGCAACCGATCTACCCGTGAATGCGGATTTTCAGTCCGGATATGCTCACGAGGCGGAGACTGTCGGCGGAAATGTCCGGCTGTGCATCAGTACGGGTGTGGCGGGTCTTTCGATTGAGGACAATACCGGAGATCGCGCGAAGCCGCTGTATGAATTACGGCTCGCTGTCGAGCGTATTAAAGCCGCCCGATCCGCCATCGACAGCACTGAGCCCGGAGTTTTACTGACCGCTCGAGCCGAATGCTATCTTGTCGGCCACGCCGACCCGTTCAAGGAATCTATCCGCCGCCTGCAAGCGTATGCAGAGGTGGGTGCGGATGTTCTGTATGCTCCTGGTGTCTGCCAGCGTGAGGAAATCCAAACAATCGTTACCGAACTCGCTCCAAAACCTGTGAACATTCTCGTCAGCAATAACATCGGCCTGAAAGTGGCGGATCTTGCGGACATGGGTGTGCGCCGTATCAGCGTCGGTTCTTCACTGGCGCGCACAGCGTGGACCGGCTTTATACGCGCGGCGGAACTGATTGCGAAAGAAGGCAGCTTCAGCGGTTTTGACGGGACCGTTCCCTTTGCCGAACTCAACAACTTTTTCAGCCCCGCACAGTGATGGTGACAGCACGGATGGTAAGACGTTCTTTCGGGTCGTCGCTGATGCGAGAGAGCTTGAAGGTTTTGCCGAGAACCTGGTTGAGGGCGGAGGATAGCCGCGGTTCGAAAGTCGAGAACGTTTCGTCGTTATTTGGGGCGAGCAGGCGATCGTTGGTGACGACGAGAACTTCATCGGTGTGGAAGCGCAGGCGGTCCCGCAGTCTCGGATCATTTTCTAGAAGGCGGCAGCCCTCGACGGCGGGTTTTATGATCTCCGTCAGCGTCTCAACGGGTTGTTTGCGGTAGTAGAGAAGGCCCATGCGATCGTCGGTCATATCAATGCTGAAGTTACCCTGATGCGCGACGAGCAGAATGCCGGGGCCTTCGTGAATGTGGCTGTAATTGTGGACATCGATCAGAAGGTGGTTTTCGAAAGCTTGCTTCTGAATCCATTCATGGAAGATGGGAATGAACTCCGCCGGCTGAATCCGTTCACCGGCGGCGAAAAATTTGATACCGAGCCGATACAGGTCCATCAGGGTGCGGTTTTCCCAATCTGAACAGGCAGCCTCCCCGAAATGCCCACGGTCCCGCGTTCGGTAAGGGAATCGTGGCAGGCATAGACGGCTTCGATGAACAACTGAGCCTCTTCGACAATCCGGTGAGCGGAATCGCGCGTATGCACTTGCGGCGGAGAATCGTGACGCCGGAACAGATACTGAGCGAATTTGTTCCCGGCATACCGATCTCCTAACACGTTGGTATCGTAAAAGCGCGTGCGAAACTCATTCACAATGCTATCCGGATGATCGGGCACATCATGAAACTCCGTCCTGACCAGCGCGATGGCCGCTTGAAGCATCGCTTTATAAGCAAGAGCATCGGACCGCGTGTAATCGCCTTCATCCAATTTCAACTGGCTTTCAAATACCAACCGCTCCGCAGCGGCTAAATCGAATTGCACGGTTGACACAACTGCGCCGGCGCATTCGCCGGCTCCCAGGTCACCGATCGTGAACACACGCGGATCGCCCCAGTCGGAGTAATAGGAGGGATCGCTTTCAAACGACGGCACGTCCATGAAAGATTCCAGCATTCGACGGAGTTCCGGCTTGCCGATACGTTTCACAAAATCTTGGAAGCTCTCCTCGCCGGCGCGGTCTTGAACATAGCGTTCGGTCAAAAGCGTCACGACTTCAGGAATACGTTTGGAAGGTACGGTGCCGATCGCCAGTCCGTATGCCGCCGCATTCTCTTGTCGCTTACCGCCAAGCACAACCTGGAAATGGGGTACTTTGCGATTATCGATCGTGCGGCTGGTTCCATAGAAGCCCAGATCCGCGATGTGGTGCTGGCCGCAGGAGTTGAAGCAGCCGCTGATTTTGATGTGGAGGTTCTTGACCGCATCATCGATTACGAAGAACTTCTCGCTCAAGCGATTTCGAATCTCTGCCGCCAGCCCGCGCGAGGAAGCGATGCCCAGCTTGCAGGTATCCGTGCCCGGGCACGCTGTGACATCGACAATCGTGCCCGCGCCGGGCTGGTCCAGCCCAATGCGCTTCAGTTCACGGTACAGATCCGGCAGATCAGCCTCGCTGATCCATCGCAGCACAATATTCTGTTCCACTGTCGTACGGATATTGTCGCCGCTGAAACGGCGCGCAATGTCGGCGAGCTGCCGGCATTGCCTTGAGGACATATCTCCCAACGGGAGCGTGACCGTTACGACGGCATATCCCGCCTGTCGTTGCTGATACACATTCGTTCGATACCATGCTTCGAAACCGTCAGGCCGTTCATGGCCGTTCAAGCGGGCCGGTTGTCTCTTTGGCGTTTCCTGGTAGCGAGCGACGTTTGGCAGATAGCCCGTCCAACGATCGTCTTCGGGCATGATCTTCCGCTCTTCGAGCACGATTCTCCGGAACTCCTCAATGCCAAGCTTGGTTACGAGGAATTTGATTCGAGCGGCCGCGCGGTTTTTCTTTTCTCCCAATCGGGCGAACACGCGTGAAATAGCCTGGGCGATCGGCAACAATTCTTCTTCCGGCAAAAATTCGTCGAACAGTTTGGCTTGATGGGGCACTGCGCCCAAACCGCCGCCCACATATAGCTCGAAGCCCCGCCGCTCTTTTCCATTTTCGAACCGCTTCACGGCAATGCAGCCCATGTCGTGCAAGCTGGTCAAGCCGCAAGCCTCGTGCTTGCAGCCGGAGAAGGCGATTTTGAACTTGCGGCCGAAGCCTTGCGTGTCGGGATGACCAAGCAAGAACTTGGAGCATGCTTTCGCGTACGGTGTCACATCGTAAACTTCGCCGCGGCACACACCGGCGAGCGGACAAGCGGTCACGTTGCGCACGGAATTGCCGCAAGCTTCACGCGTCGTAACACCGACAGCCGCAAGCCGGCGCATCAGGCTCGGAGTGTCTTCAATATGAAGGTAGTGAAGTTGGAAGTCCTGGCGTGTGGTGACATGAAGTACGCTGTCGGCGTATTCCTCGGCCAGTTCCGCCAGAGTGTCGAGCTGATCAGGCGTAACGCCGCCGAATGGAATTTTGATGCGTTGCATGCCGGGCGCGTCCCAAAGGGTTTCAGGCCCCTTGGTGACGTCGCTCAACGAAAGCTGTTGTGTGCGGATGCCGTCATGCCGATGCCCATTATCGTAACGCTGGCCGTAACAACCCCGGCGCAGACGAGTTTCCGCAAAGATCTTCTCGTCGAGCTTCCCTTGCCGGCGCAAAACCATTTGGGTTTCAAAGACGTCGATTTCCTCGGCGAGCAGCGGATCCATCCTGCCGGCGAGTTTTTCCTTCCAGGTGGGCATTTCAGAACCTCTGTAAAATGGAATTCTTCCTTTTTTGATCGAAGTTGTCAACATTCGGCGCTTCGCGCCGGGTGAGGGCTGCGAGTATAGACCGCCGCTACAGTCGCAAAGTATGCTAAAGTCCTCCAACCATGAATCTTGCGGTACTTTCCGTCATTGCCTTTGCTGTCGCCATCATTATTAGTTGTGTGTCGGAGATCAACGTTGGCTTCCTCTCCATTGCCTTTGCGTTCATCATCGGAGTAGGGCTGGGAGGAATGAAGGCAACCGACGTGGCGGCCGGATTTCCGACGAGCCTGTTCCTCATTCTGGTCGGAGTTACGCTCTTCTTCAGCCAGGCCAACGTCAACGGAACTCTACACAAGATCGCGAAACACAGCGTGAAGCTCGCGCGCGGCAACGTCGGCATGATCCCCGTCATTTTCTTTTTCCTCGCGGCAGGACTGGCGGGTATCGGTGCTGGAAATATCGCAACGACCGCTCTTCTCGCCCCTGTTGCGATGGCTGTTGCGGGAAACATGGGAATCAGTGGATTTCTGATGACCGTCGTTGTGTGCTGTGGGGCGAACTCGGGCGCGCTTTCCCCGCTTGCGCCCACCGGCGTGATTGCCAATGGATTGCTTGCACGCATAGGTATCACAAACCAGGAGTGGCCGACTTTCTACAACAACTTCCTCGCCGAAGGATTTGTGGGTTTGACCGGATATTTTCTGCTGGGTGGATACAAATTGATGTCGCGCAACGCACCTGCCAAAGCGTTGAAGGCCGACGATGCGCTGCTCGCGCACGAAGGGCCGTTTACCGGGCACCAAAAGCTCACGCTCGCTCTGATTGGCGCGATGGTGATATCGGTGGCTCGTTACAAGATTGACGTTGGAATGGCAGCCATCATTGCGGCGGCAATCATGACACTGACCCGTGCAGCCAATGAAGAGAAAGCCGTGAAAGCCATGCCCTGGAATGTAATCCTGATGGTTTCCGGTGTCACCGTCTTGATTTCCATTCTCGAGAAGAAGGGCGGCATGGACCTGTTCACCACCATCCTTGCGCGTTTCTCGACGCAAACTTCAGTGACGGGGGTTATGGGATTTGTTACAGGAGTTATCTCCGTTTACAGCAGTTCTTCAGGTGTGGTTTTGCCGGCGTTCATCCCGACTATTCCGGGACTGATCCAGAAGATTGGTGGCGGTAACGCCATGGCGATCGCGTCGTCGGTCAACGTCGGCGCGCACCTCGTCGATGTCTCTCCGCTCTCAACGCTTGGCGCGCTTTGCATTGCCAATGCGGCAGCTTCCGAGGACCGAAAGGCCTTGTTCAATAAGCTCATGATCTGGGGTTTGTCCATGAGCGTCATCGGTGCCTTTGTTTGTTGGGTGTTCTTCGGGCTCTTATGAAAACTGCCCGCTGGATTTTCTGCTTCTTGGCGGCCGCCATTCCACTGCGGGCTGAAAGCGTCAACGTCGCGGCTGCAGCCGATCTCAATTTTGCTATCCAGGAAATCATCCAACAATTCGAGCACGATACGGGGAACGTGGTTCATCTCACGCTCGGCTCCTCGGGAAACTTTTACGCGCAGATCTTAAATGGAGCGCCATTTGACGTTTTTCTCTCTGCCGATACCGAATATCCCAAGCAACTCGAGCAGCAAGGATACGCTGTGCCCGGATCCACATTTCCCTATGGCGTGGGCCGCATCGTTCTGTGGATACCAAAGCGGTCGCCTCTGGACCTGAACAAGCTCGGAATGGCGTCCCTGCTGAACGATTCAGTGAAAAAGATCGCAATCGCGAACCCTGCGCACGCCCCGTACGGCCGCGCGGCGGCAGCCGCAATGGAATATGCAAAACTTTATGATCGCGTGAAGGGCAAGCTCGTCCTGGGGGAGAACATCTCGCAGGCCGCTCAGTTTTTGCAGTCTGGCGCAGCGGACGCCGGCATTATCGCGCTGTCCCTTGCCGTGTCTGGGCCGATGCAGAAAGCTGGGCGATATTGGCTGATTCCCTCCGAAACGTATCCACGGCTCGAACAAGGGGCCGTGTTATTGAAGCGTGCGGGTTCTGCGGGGAGAGCCTTTCACGAATGGCTGCGCGGGCCGGAACCACGGCGGATTTTCGAGAAATATGGTTTCGGGAAGCCGTAAAACCCTCTCCCATAGGGAGAGGGACTTACCTATGAACTGGGAAGCACTCATTACAACGCTCGAGCTGGCGTCGGTCACTTCAGTGATCCTCATGGTCATTGCGCTGCCATTGAGCTACTGGTTCGCATTTTCGGAGTGGCGATGGAAATTTCTTCTCGAGGCGGTCGTGGCATTGCCTCTCGTATTGCCACCGACGGTATTGGGTTTTTATGTTCTAATCGCGCTGGGGCCACAGAGTCCATTGGGACGTTTCGGCTTGGCGTTCACATTCAACGGTCTCGTTCTTGCGTCCGTCCTTTACAGTCTTCCTTTTGCGGTCCAGCCGATTGCCGCAGCCTTCGGTGCAGTTGAGCGCAAATACATCGAGGCTTCCTGGATGCTGGGTGTGTCGAATTTCGAAACGTTCTTTCGAGTGATCGTTCCTCAATCGTGGTCGGGTGTTCTCACGGGTTTCGTTTTGAGTTTTGCACATACGTTGGGTGAGTTCGGCGTGGTGCTCATGGTCGGCGGAAATATTCCTGGCGTAACCCGAACCCTTTCCATTGATATCTATGACCAGGTGCAGGGCTTGAATTACGCCTCGGCGGCGGTGACCTCCGCCACGCTGTTGATTATTTCATTCGTCATCCTTTCCATTGTTTACGGACTCAACCGGAAAGTGTGGTTCTTTGCTGCTGATCGCCGACATCGAGAAGCGGTTTGAAGGCCGTTTGCGCGTTGAGGCCTCTATTCGTATCCCTTACGGCCCATCTACTACAATTCTTTTCGGGCCTTCAGGCGCAGGAAAAACAACTGTCTTGCGATGTATTGCAGGGTTGGAGAAGCTCAATGCGGGCCGCATCGTGTTCGACGGGAAAGATTGGGCGAATGTCGGGCCACAAAGAAGACCGATTGGATTTCTCTTTCAGGATTACGCCTTATTCCCGCATCTTCGCGTTTCCGAAAACATTGGATACGCTGCCAAGCATTCGGCGGAGTCCGTAAAAACCATTGCATCTATGCTGAAAGTGGATGATGTCCTCAATCAATGGCCGGCGGAACTGTCGGGAGGACAGCAACAGCGTGTGGCATTGGCGCGCGTGCTCGCGCGCAAGCCCCGATTGCTGCTTCTGGATGAACCGCTTTCGGCCTTGGATGCAGCCATGCGTGATCACGTGCGATCTGAGCTTGCGCATTTGCTTCGCACTCTGGGCATTCCGGCCATTGTCGTCACACACGATTGGGTTGATGCGCTGACGCTGGGCGATCAGATGCTCGTTATGAGCAGTGGCCGGGTTTTACAAGTTGGTCCTCCTCAAGAAGTCTTCACGCGGCCGCAGCACCCCGAGGTAGCGGCAGCGGTCGGAGTGGAAACGGTTGTTACAGGCCGGATACGCCGGCGTGAGGGCGGAATTGCTTTGCTCGATGTCGGATCGGCGCAACTCGTGGCGGCCGATCCTGGGGGCGAAGAATCGGATTTTTACGTTTGCGTCAGGGGTGAAGATGTGACGCTCGAAAAAGGACGTGCCGAACAGAGCAGCGCCCGAAACCACTTGCGCGGCACAGTCTTGCAAATTGCCATTGCCGGCGTTCTGACAAAAGTTACTATTGATGCTGGATTCGAGCTCGTTGCATTGGTTACGCGGCAAGCTGCCGCCGACCTCGAGTTATCAAAAGGTGCCGAGATTTTCGCAGTTTTCAAAGCCTCTGCCGTTCATCTTATTCCGAAGGCCCACGCATAAAGGCGCCGGGTGAGGATTACCATTTGGCCGTTTCTTTAATTTACGACTCCATATATCTAAAACACGACACGGGTTTTCATCCGGAAAATGCGCGGCGGCTCTCGGCCATTTTGGAGGCACTCAGGCAAGATGATGCGCTTTGGCGGAAGCTTGCTCGGGTTCGACCGCAGCCTGCACGCGATGAAGACATTGCGCGGTGCCATCGCGAAGACCTCATCCACGAAATCGAAGCGCTCTCGAAAAGCGGCGAGAGCTTCGTCGACGCCGATACCCGTATCGGCCCGGAGTCGTTCGAGGTAGCGCGGTTCGCAGCGGGTGCCGCTCTTGCTGCTGTCGACGAAGCCATGCGTGAAGAGGGGGGCCGCGCCTTTGGCCTCATTCGCCCTCCCGGCCACCACGCAACGATTTCAACTGCGATGGGATTTTGCCTTTTCAATAACGCCGCGATCGGCGCGCGGTACGCTCAGGCGAAGTACGGCGTTGAACGTGTTTTGATCATCGACTGGGACGTCCATCACGGGAACGGCACGCAAGAAATCTTCTGGAACGATCCGACGGTTTTCTATTTCTCGACTCACCAATACCCCTATTACCCCGGGACTGGCTCTTCGGGCGAGCGAGGAGGCGGCAAAGGAGAGGGTTTTACGTTGAATATTCCTCTGCGTGCGGGCACGCCGGCTGGCCAGCACCGGCAGGCATTCACTGATGCCATTCATGAAATCGAGCGAAGGTTCCCGCCAGATCTCATCATCATCTCCGCCGGTTTCGACTCGCGCCTCGGAGATCCTCTGGGCGGATTGATGCTGGAAGATTCCGATTTCTCGGAAATGACAAAGGAAGTCCTTCGCATCGCTGAGAAGCATGCTGCCGGCCGCGTGATTGGGTTATTAGAAGGCGGTTATAACCTCGATTTATTGGGTAACTCGGTGAGAACTCACATCGCAGCGCTGATGTAAAGTGGCCATTTATCAACTCTCCTCGTCTTGCTCCGGCCGTCCAAAAAAGGCTAGCATTTTGGGTTTGCCATTTTGAGGAGGTAGTCGTTTGTTGTTAGTCCTCTTAGTAATAGTTTCATTCAGTGCCTTGCCAGCGGCCGCGGCGTCTTCGGCTAATCCCGTTTACGGGAAAATCGATTTAGCTTTCGAACGAAATCTTGGTCAGGCCGATGATCGCGTCGAATTTCTCGGCCGTGGAACTGGATATGCAGTT
Source organism: Acidobacteria bacterium 13_1_20CM_2_55_15 (assembly GCA_001920875.1). Taxonomy (GTDB): domain Bacteria; phylum Acidobacteriota; class Terriglobia; order 20CM-2-55-15; family 20CM-2-55-15; genus 20CM-2-55-15. Next base: position 4,542 of record MNKP01000156.1, on the reverse strand, counting down.
TTTCTCACCCAAAACGAGGCAATTATCGGATTTACGGCTCCGAAGACATCGGCAGTTCGAATGAAACTGCTAGGCCAGAACAGGCATCCCCAAGTGGAAGGTATGGACCGCCTTCCGGGATCGGCAAATTACCTGACCGGACATGCTCAGACAACCGACATACCGCGATACAAGAGGGTTCGATATTCCGATATTTATCCCGGAATCGATGTTGTCTACCACGGCAATGGTCAGCTTCTCGAATACGATTTCGTCGTCAATCCGGGAGCCGATCCAAAAAAAATCCGGATCGCCTTCTCGGGCATCCGCGCAAGATCGCTCGACACCGCGGGCGACCTCGTCCTTACAACTGATGGTGACCCGATCCTCGAACGGAAGCCCCACGCGTATCAAACCATCGACGGCATCGAGAAAACTGTCGATGTGTCGTACGTCATTTTCGCTAATCACGTGAAATTCAATATTGGTGAGTATGACAAGACGAAGCCGCTCATTATCGATCCTCTGCTCGTCTATTCCACGTATTTTGGCGGTTCTGGCCCCGATCAAGGAAACGCGATCACCGTCGATGTTGAAGGCAGCGTGTATGTGACCGGTGTCACGACCTCCGCGGATTTCCCGGTTGCCTCCGCCGCTCAGGGCAAGAACGCCGGTGGGACGACGGATGCGTTCATACTGAAGCTCGATCCAACGGGTACGCAGATTGTGTATTCGACTTATCTCGGCGGTTCTGGTTCCGATGAAGGACACTCGATCGCCGTCGATACCGGCGGCAATGCCCACATCACCGGTTACACCTCCTCTAACGATTTTCCGATCGTCAGCGGCTTTCAGAGAACCCGCGGCGGACTTCTAGATGCCTACGTCCTGAAGCTGAACAGAACGGGCAACGCCATTTTATTCTCGAGTTTTCTTGGCGGCTCTGTTGATGACCGAGGATACGGTATTGCACTTGATGCGGCCAGCAACATCTACCTCACGGGGACAACAAGTTCCAACAATTTCCCAACCGCTAATCCATATCAGCGCAACTATGCAGGAGGGTTCGCAGATGCCTTCGTTGCAAAGATCGGTTCCGCCGGAAATCTGATCTATTCTACCTACACGGGGGGGCTCGGCAACGATAACCCATTCTCTATTGCGGTTGACGGCAATGGCGCAGCCTACGTGACGGGCTTCACGAGCTCACCCAATTTTCCGCTTGTGAATGCTCTGCAGAACACTTATGGCGGGGGTACTGATGATGTTTTCGTGTTCAAACTGAATCCTGCGGGTACAGCGCTGCAGTATTCGACATATGTCGGTGGAATCAATTCCGATGAGGCAACACGGATTGCCGTGGATGAAGCGGGTAGCGCCTACATCACCGGTTATACCGATTCGATAAACTTTCCTACCCACAATCCGTATCAGGCCATTGGCGCAGGGAACTTCGATGCTTTCGTTGCAAAGCTGTCGCCCGACGGCGCGTCGCTGACATTTTCAACGTACTTCGGCGGTAGTCAGGTCGAGAGCGGCACCGGTATCGCCGTCGATCGAGCGCACAATGTTTATATCTGCGGCTACACCAATTCATTCGATCTTCCTGTAGCGAATGCAGTTCAGTCCTTTATTGCCGGGGATCGCGACGTCTTTCTGGCGAAATTCGATCCGGATGGAGACATTCTCGTTTTTTCCACATTTCTGGGAGGCCTTGCTACCGACACCGCCATTGGTTTGGCTATCGATAGCTCAGGGAACGCTTACGTCACAGGTTTTACACATTCAACGAACTTCCCCACTGCGAGTCCCATTCAGGAAACGAACGCCGGCACACCCGATATCTTTATTGCCAAACTGAATTCAGCAGACATTGTGTCGGCCCAGCAATTTCAGGTGGCGCCTCAGGGTGCGACTTCATTAACTACGGAAGGAAAGCGCACAGATGCTGTCTTTGGCTATGCCACCGCGGAGTCGTCTTCGGGCACGCCGCTTGCGGGCTTTGCGATCGTCAATCGCATGCAGAATGGCGCGACTGTCAGCGAGGTGAATGTGCCGGCGCCGCCATTCTTGGATGTGGGACGGCTGTTTGTGGATGTCTCGACCAGCGGCCGTTCGGTGTTGTCGATCGCTAATCCGAACGATAGCGACGCCACCGTGGATTTTGTTTATACCGACGACATGGGAAATTCCTCAAAGTTCGCGACGGTTACGGTGGCTGCGCACCAACACTTTTCGAGATTCGTCACGGATGATCCACTCAAGATCGATGCTCCGGGAACGCTGAACTTCGTATCATCTCTTCCGGTTGCGGCAACGGCCTTCTTCACCATTACCAACGAGTCCAGCGAGCTTTTACTCAGCAACACGCCCATTGTACATCCCGTTCATTATTCCGCTGATGTTGGAGATAGGCCCGTCACGATTCCACAACTTGCCGACGGGGCCGGCTGGCATACGGATGTCGTGCTGGTCAACACAACGGAAGATCAAATGAGAGGGGAGGCCCGTTTCTTCGATCAGGGGAGCGGCTCTCGTCCCGGAAGTCCGATTGAACTCGGCATCGGCGACGGCAGCACTGCGGCTTCTGTGGTGGGATACGATATTCCGCCTCGAAGTTTTCAGAAGATCACCACCGCCGGCACCGCCAGCGTTTCGGAGGTTCCGTTGACCTTAAATCCTGGCGCTTCCTCCAGCACACCCGGTGGAGGAGCGACCCAGATCTCGGGCTGGGCATCTGCCGATACCGCAACTCCGGAGACGCGCCTGAATGGATTGGAGATCCTCCAGTATCGCCAAAACGGTATTACTCAAAGCGAAGCCGCAGCGCTCGGGCCTCGCCTTCGGCAAAGTGGCGGCCTCTTTGTCGAAGTGACAGACAAGATCCGATCCTTCGTCGCTATTGCCAATCCAAACGACCAGGATGCCGCCGTGGACGTTTACTTAACCGATAACGCGGGCGCATCGACATCTCCGGTAAGCGTTACGGTTCCTGCCGGCGGGCAGTATTCCACGTTTGTTGCAGACGCTCCGATCAGTGTGCCCTCAGGGCAGGCTCGCTCATTGACTTTCAGCGCATCGCTCCCGGTTTTTGTCAGCGCATTGCGGTACTTTACAAACGAGCGAAACGACATTCTGCTGAGTTCGATTCCGATAGCTGATAATGCAATCCTGGTGAACAACACCGAGGAACAGATGGGAGGTGTCGTCCAGTTCGTGGGTCAAGGAACACTAACGGAGCCTCCTCCAGGTGTCCTGGTCGGGACAGCGGCCGGCACGAACACGGTTTTTGAATATGCCATAGCGCCGCATAGTTTCTTTCGCCTCGAGACCAATGGCGCGCTGGACAATCTGTCGGTCGGGTCGATCTATATCCAACCGTCCCCAGGTTTCAAAACACCACATGCGCATGCCATCGTGCAGCAGCAAGCCGGAGGGAATACGATCTATCAAACTTCCTTTGAGGCCCAAATTCCCTCCACGGTCTTGAGGTTCTATGCGGAGGGGATCGGCGATTTTGATGCCGGCGAACCAAAGTCGTCGCGAACCGCTATTGCCATCGCCAATCCATCCAGCGCGGCTGCGACCGTGCGACTGGATCTGACGTCGTTCGATGGTTCAGCGTTGGGAACGTCATCGCCGATTCAAATTCCGGGTTACGGCCAGACCGTAGTGTTTCTTTCTCAGGTGCCCGGGCTGGAATCCGTCAAGGCGCCGTTTCGAGGAATATTGCGGCTGAATGTTGCGGCCGGAACGGGTGTTACTGCCGCGTCGGCCCGCGTCCTCATCAATGAACGTTCCGATTACTTGATCACGACCACCGGGCCGCTGAACGAGGACGCTGGTTTGCCGGGCCGTTTGGTCTTTCCTTATATGACCGACAGCACCGGCTACACGACAGAATTCATTTTGATCACTACTCGTGGGGCGGCTGCTATGAGCGCGACGCTACACTATCTTGCACCTGACGGGTCTCCGCTACAGGTAGCTTCGCTGCAGCTCGGTTCAATCCAGATCGTTCCTTTCGGTGGTTTCAACACGCCACATGCTCACGCGATCTTGAGTCGGAAAGAAGGCGGAGTTCTCATATTTCAGACCTCCTTAGAGGGCGAGCGGCCGCTCCAGACCTTCCGCATCTATGCCGAGTCGACGGGCGATTTTGATGCCGGAATCGTCGGCTCGACGCGTACGGCTATTGCTCTCGCGAATCCCTCCAATACGCCGGTAAGCGTTCGGTTGGAATTGCGAGGCCTCGACGGCGCCGTATTGCGAACCTCTCAGCCGCTTGCGATTCCAGCAGTGGGACAAGTCGCAATGTTTTTGAATCAAATTCCAGGGTTTGAGACTCTCGCCGTACCTTTGGAAGGTATCTTACGAGTAAATGCCCCGTCCGGTTCAGGCGTTACCGGCGCCGGATTCCGCGGGATATTCAACGAGAGAGGAAATGCCCTGTTTACCACCACCGGACCTCTGATCGAAAATGCCGGCGTACCCGGTATGGTAGTGTTTCCGCATCTTGCCGAAGGCGGCGGCTATACGATGCAATTTATCGTTGTCGGCGGG
>MNKP01000155.1 GCA_001920875.1 Acidobacteria bacterium 13_1_20CM_2_55_15 | reverse complement strand
GCGTCTTCCGCCAGCAGCGAGTCCACTTCGTGGCGAAGGGCTTGATCGCCGGCACAGGCTTGGTCCAGAAAGACGGCACGCTGAGCCGGGTCGCGCTCCCGTGCGGCGTGATAGAGCTGCTCAACCTGCCGTGATCGCTCTGCGCTCATGGTTTCGCTTCATTCCCCTTCTCGCAAAGGAGAGGAGTGTTTTCGTCGCTTTTACACAAAAGTGATTCTTGCGGCATTATGCCGACAAGCAACAATGGAAGCAAACTCCGAATGCAGCCGTGGGAGGCCCAGAAAATCGTCGACCTTCGAACAATCCGCAGAAGTTTCATCTTCGATATCCTGCTTGCCTATTCATGCCGTGAATTGGGAGCCGTTCTGATTTCCGGCAATGAGCAAGATCTCAACCGCATCCGGCGAGTCTTCTCCTTTCAGTCCGCGGCGCCTTATCCAAAAACCATTTGAGTCGGCCCGAACGGAAACACTGCCATTCTCGGCTGCTGGAAAAAGTCGGCATTGGGGAATTTGTTCCGAAGCGATCAGGTTCGTACGTGCCGTTCTACCTACAATTGAGAAGAGGACCTTCACTTGCCCCGGTTGCTGCAACGAAATCGGCGCCGTGAGTTATGATGGTGCCAATGATTTCTCCTGGAACAGAGTCGGTACGATTGACTGACGACGAAAGGACCGGCATCCTGCATGCCGTCGAATCGGTCGCCCACCGTATTGGTTTTCAATGGGATTCGATCGCGGTTTTCGGATCCAGAGCGGACCCTTCGCGTAGAGGTGGCGACATCGATCTCTATATCCGGCTTTCCAGCCGCGCCCCAATCAGCCTCTTCCGCATTCAGAATCTCCTAAGAGAGGAAATTCATCACCGTCTCGGCGAGCAGAAAGTGGATTTAGTTTTGGACGACGGCACGTCCGATCTCGGCGCTTTCGGTGAAATCATTGCACGCCAGAAGCGTGACTTATGGACGAAGTAGTACTGAGGCGGCTGCTCGAGGATCAAATTCGATTAATGGATGCGGCCGCGGAAGTTTTGCGTGAATCCCATGAACGGGTCAGTGCTCTTCTGCGAGGGAAAGACTCGTCCACCAAGCGGGAGTTGACCATTGGAGAAAAGGAGTCATGCGAGGCGCTCACGTCTCGCTTTGCCCGGCTGTGCGACTTTCTCTTCCAACGAGTCTTCCGAACCATCGACGCCATCGAACTTCAAGATGAAGGCTCCGGTATCGACCGGCTCAATCGCATGGAAAAGCGCGGAGTCATTCCGTCTGCTCGCGAATGGAGAAGCCTGCGCGAGCTCCGGAATTCGATCGTCCATGACTACCTAATCGAGTCGTCCGACAGTGTGCTTCACGAATCTCACCGGCGCGCGAACGAACTGCTGGAGACCGTCGCCAACGTCAAGCGGTATATCGAGGCGAAACAGTACCTCGGAAGCCCCCCGCCTTAAGACAAGTCAGGACGAGCTCTTAAAGTAAGGATTGCGTCCTTGCTAGAGTAAGACCTGATCCTTTTTTCTAAACAGCAACTTCGATTGCACCCGCATGCTGCGGATGCCGCTGTTGGTGAAATCACGATTCAGCGCTGTAGCGGCGGCCTATGAAAGGACGAGAAACTCTCAATCGGCACGGACAACGAACCCCTTCAAGTCTTGTTTCCGAAGCTGTGCGGCGAGTCTTTCAGCGGCTTGAAGACTGGCCTCATGGCCGATACGGACGCGGTAAAGTGGCTTATCGGCAGTAAAGGTCTGGATCGTAACGCTTGTGTATTTCGCTTCCAGTCTTCTTTTCAGGTCCTCGGCTGCGCGCTGACTTTCAAACGAGCCAACTTGAACTGCAAAGGCCGGTCCCGGCGCGGGCGAAGGAGTTGGGGTTTTGAGGGCTTGTTGCCTTAGTACTTTCAGCTTTACAGGAACGACGCCTGCGCGGACCAGGCCGATCTCGCGCGCCGCGCGGACGGAGAGGTCGATTACACGGCCTTCTACCCATGGTCCACGATCGTTGATTCGAACGTCGACCTCGCGGCCATTTGTCTTGTTTGTAACGCGGACGAGCGTATTGAAAGGAAGCGTGCGGTGAGCCGCGGTTAATCCCCGGTAGCTATCGAAGATTTCTCCGCTGGCCGTGCGGCGCCCGTGATAGGGCTCGGCATAATACGAAGCCAAGCCTTCCAAATCTTTCGATACAACCGGAGCGGGCTGAGGCGCTTTGACTTGGACTGTCTTGTGCCCGCATGCGGAAAGAAAAACGACCGCGCATATCAGGAGTGAAAATCGCCGCACTTAGCCGTAATAACACAGTGACGGTATCATCACAATACTGAACCGCAAAATGCACTCCAGGTGTGGTGGCTTTTAATTATCTAGACGTTTGCATTCGGCTCAGACGCTCGACTGCAGCGGCGGTCTGTGACCGCCGGTTATGGTGCCTAGCAAGGAACGTATCTCTCGCGAGCTATAAAGCCGGCGGTCTATGACCTCCGCTACAGGCCATTTGAGAGACGCTACAATGGCGGATCGGTTCTCCCAATGACAAATGACTGTTGACCAATGAATAATGACAATTGACATGGTCTTGGCTTTACTGACATCCGCATTGATCTCCATCATCTGTTTCATTTCGACATTCGTCATGGGTTTCACGATGGCAGCGCGGACCGGCCTCTCACAGCACGTTCTGTTAGGACTCTTCACGACATTTCTTGTAACGCTGACTCAAAGCATGACGATGTTCTACTTCATCGGTACCGGAAGACAGGTGAAGGATCTGGTGGCGGCACTGCCTCAGGGAAGCGATCTGGTCCAGCGTACGAAAGTTTTCAAAGCGAAAGTCTTTCCGCCCGCGCTGTGGGCGATGCTTTTCACGATGGCGACAATGATCATTGGCGGCGGAGTGCACACGCGGGTCTCCTGGACGCCCCCGATCCTCCATGCCGCACTGGCGGCAGTTTCGCTTTATTTCAATCTTGTGGCGTTCTGGAAAGAAGGAAAATACATGATTGAAAACAACCTGCTCATGGAAGAGGTCGACCGCCTGCTTCGATGAGGTTACTCTCCCGCCTGATCCATCCCGCACGTGTTGAATCTCCCGAATTAGATCGGCCTGATGAGATCGACGCCTTCATCGATTCGCGCTCGCTCGAGCACCCCGCAAAAGTCGAGGATGATTTCGTCCGGCGCGCCCTTGCACTTGGCGTTGAAGGCGGAATGATTCTCGATGTCGGCACGCGTGTTGGGCTGATTGCTCTGAAGATCCTGTGGCAGAATGAAAACTTTTACGCGATCGGAATGGACACGTCCGGGATCATGATCGAACGCGCAAGAGAAACGGCCACAGCATGGGGACTGGGTGAGCGCGCTTTCTTTCAGGTCGGAGACGCCCGGCGGATGCGTTTCAAGACCGCATATTTCGATCTGGTCGTTTCGGACTCGTCGCTCCACGTCTTTAATGATCCGGTCTCTGTTCTTGCCGAGATCAACAGAGTGCTCAAGCCGAAGGGCGCCCTGCTTATCCGCGATTTTGAAAGACCGAGGCGATTCGAAATGAGCCGGCGCATCGCGGAAGGTTCAGCGCGCTACGGTAGCCGGATGCGGCAGCACATCGAAACCGCAATGCGGGCCGCATTTACTCGAGCGGAAATCGAGGAGATGGTGGTCGCATCCGGACTGGAGCGAGCGCGCGTCGGCAGACTCGAGAACGGCTATCTGATTATTGAGCGGGCCGGAGAAACCGATCCGAATTCGTGGATCAAAGCCCGGGAGCAGTACCTGTAATCCATGGAGCAGATACTCATCATTGGCGGCAATGCCGCGGGATTGGCGGCTGCGTCGCGAGCCAAGCGAATCGATCCGCGGCTAAACGTCACGGTTTTAGAAAAAGGTCCTCATATTTCTTACAGCACCTGCGGCATTCCCTACTATCTGGCGAAGATGGTCAGCGCCGCCGACCTCATTGCGTACACGCCCGAGTCGTTCGAAAAAGAACGCGGTATCAAGGTTCATAACTACACTCGCGTTGATGAGATTTCACCCTCGCGAAAACGGGTGATGGCCACGCGGACCGACACGGGCGAACGTGCGGAGTTTTCCTATGAGCGGTTACTTATCGCGACAGGCGTCCGGCCGAAGCTTCCCGGCATTCCCGGCACGGACCTCAAGAACGTTTTTACAATCATCGATCTTCAGGATGCGTTCCACTTTAATGAAGCCCTTCAGAATTCGACTCGAGTTGCGATCATTGGCGCCGGTTACGTCGGACTTGAAATGGCCGAATGCTTGCAGACGCTCGGGAAAACCGTTCATCTATACGAACGCGAGCCGCATGTCCTGCCCGGAATGGATGCCGATATGGCGCAGATTATCGAATATGAACTCCAGCGGTTCGGCATCCGGCTTTCCCTTAGCGCGAATGTGTTGGCCCTGGCCGGCTTCGAAGGCCACGTCACCGGTGTCAAAGCGGCAAGTGGATTGGGAATCGATCCGGCGGAGGTGGTACTTCTGGACACTGGAGTTGTACCGAATGTAGATCTGGCTCGTGAAGCAGGCATTCAGATTGGTCTAACCGGCGGGATTTCGGTTAATGCCTACATGGAAACAAACGTGCCCGGGATTTTTGCAGCCGGCAACTGCGCCGAAACGCTTTGCGCCATTCGCAAGCGGCCCGTGCTGCACTACATCGGAACCGTCGCCGCAAAGCAAGGGCGCGTCGCCGGCGACAATATGGCCGCGCGTCGTACGAAGTTTTATGGCGCGATCGGCACGACTGTTTTGAAGGTTTTTGATCTGGCCGTCGCCCGCACGGGCCTCTGTTCTGACGATGCGGCCGCCGAAAGTATTCCTGTCGTTTCGGCTCGCATTGAAGCCTGGGACCGTGCGGCATATTACCCAACGGCGCGCAAACTTTGGGTGAAACTTATCGCGGAGCGCGAGAGCCGTAAGCTCGTAGGCGCTCAGGTGGCCGGCTACGGCGACGCCTCCAAGCGTATTGACGTAGCGTGCGCCGCCATCACATCGGGCATGAGGGTGGACGAATTGGTCCAGCTCGATCTGGCCTATTCCCCGCCTTATGGGAACCTCTGGGATCCCTTGCTGATTGCGGCCCAAGCAGTATTGAGAAAAACGTCCATGTGATAAAATGCCTGCGTCAAGGAGTTGTGGATCGGATGAAGTTAAGCGTTTTCGTAATAATCGTAGCAGTATTGGCAACGACAACGGCGGCAACGGCTGCGCAAGCCGCGCCCGCCGCTCCGGCCTTTCCCGAACGATTGGATCTACCCACTCAGGGTCTGGAAAGCCGCGTCGAGTTCTGGAAAAAGGTATACACGCAGTATGGCGAGGATGACGTCATCATTCACGACCGCATCCACGTCAATCTCATTTATGATGTCGCTATACGTGACGATCAGACTGAAAAGATTGGGGCCGTTCGGCAAGCGTTAGACGAGATCCGCAACAATCTTGCAACGCCCGAGAATCTCAGCGTTACGGCCCAGCAAATTCAGACCGCGATTCTGGCAAATGATATCCCGTTGACGCCCGCATCCCTCGCCGAGTTGCGCGACAATGTTCATACGCAGGTTGGAATCAAAGAGCGATTCCGTCAGGGCATCATTCGATCGGGCCGTTACCTCCACGCTTTTCAGGAAATTTTCGAAAAGCAGGGTATACCCGCGGAGATCGCTTTGTTGCCGCTCGTCGAATCGTCATTTGAGAATCGAGCTCTCTCCAATGCGGGCGCTGCCGGCATTTGGCAGTTCACGCGTGGAACGGGAAGGCTCTACCTCAATGTGAACCGCAGGCTCGACGAACGGCTCGATCCCTTAAAGGCAACTCGAGCAGCCGCGCGCCTCTTGCACGACAACTACAACGCTCTGGAATCCTGGCCGCTTGCTATCACAGCGTATAACCATGGGCGCGCCGGCATGCAGCGCGCTCAAAGCGAAGCCGGATCGGAGATCGCGAAGATCATCGAGCAGTACCGCGGGCCCGCGTTCGGCTACGCGTCCATGAATTTCTATTCGGAATTCCTCGCGGCTGTCGACGTTTATAACAACTACGAACAATACTTTGGGCAGCTTGCGTTGGACAAACCTGCGGGGAGACCAAGTCCCGCGCCCATTGTCACCCGCGTTTCAGTGAAAACCGGCGGCAAGACCGCGGCTAAGGATCGATATAAAGTTCGCAAAGGTGACACGCTCGCCGACATCGCTCACAGGTTCGGAGTCACGGTTCGGCAGTTGATGGATACAAACAACCTCCGCAATTCCGCTATCTACGCGGGACAAATCCTGTTGGTGAGGTAACTGAGAAATCACCCTCTCCCTCTGGGAGAGGGTAGGGTGAGGGTCTCAAGATTCGCCGAGACCTGCGACCCTCACCCGGCGCGTCAGCCTTCGGCTGTCGCGCCGCCCTCTCCCAAGGGGAGAGAGACCGGGTCTCGTTCACAGCTTCGCGGACCGCCGCTACATTAGAATCATGATCATGCGCCTCGTTCACAGCTTCGCGGACCGCCGCTACATTAGAATCATGATCATGCGCCACGCGTCGGTCGCCGCGATTTCGTCCGTTATCATTGTCAACGCATTTCTTTACCTTCTTTATCGCGACCAGACGTTCGTACATATCGATGCTATTGCTCACGTGAATAAGGCCCGTGGGCTGTTCGACAACATCGAACCGGGATTACGGCAACTCGGAACGGTGTGGCTTCCCTTTGCCGCACATCCTCGCCGCGCCGCTGGCGGCAATCGATCCATTGTGGCGGAGCGGTGCCGCGGGAAGTCTGTTGAGCGTTGTCTGTTTTGTCGGAAACAGTCTGTTTCTCTTTTTGATCGGCATTGAATGGACGGGTTCCCGTATCGCCGGGTGGCTCGCATTCCTGTTCTTCGCATTCAACCCGCATCTGATTTATCTGTTCACGACTCCGGAGAACGAGCCGCTAATGATCTTGTGTATTACCGGCTTGTTGTATTACTTGCTCCGATGGATCCGGCATCAACTTTGGAAAGATCTGGCATTCGCGGCTCTTTTTGCCTTTGCCGGGACGTGGACGCGTTACGAAGGCTGGGCTATAGCGGCGGCCGCAGTCGTACTGATGCCGATCATAACGCGCAGAGCACTTCGTCGAAATAGCAACCGCGAAGACGGATGCAACTCGGCCTGTGCATCTGTACCGGAACCCCACAACGGAAAAATAGCCACAAAGAGGCACAAAAGATCCCAAAACTTTTTGTGAGTTTTGTGCCTTTTTGTGGCTATTCCTTACCTACAAATTCTCAATCTCAACCGGCTGGATTTGGTCTGAAACCGTGAAGCCAAAGATTCGCGAATAAAAGTAAAACTCAGCCTCGATCGAGCGCCGGATATTTGCGGCTTCGCGAAATCCATGAGCTTCGGTGGCAAAAGCGACGTAAGCGAAGGGTAGACGCCTGGCGCGCAATGCCCGGATCATGATTTCGGCTTGCGACGGAGGCACTACTTTATCTTCCAGGCCCTGAAGCAGGATTACCGGACACGATAGCTGGTCTGCAAAGTGCACCGGCGATCGCTGCCGGTACAGTTCGGCGGCCGCGGGATAGGGGCCAACCAGACCGTCCTCATAGCGCGACTCGAACTTGTGAGTATCACGGGCCAGCGTCTCCAGATCGGCAACCCCGTAGTAACTGGCGCCGGCGGCAAAGACATTGTGGAAGACAAGAGCGCAGAGCGTTGTGTATCCACCCGCGCTTCCACCGCGGATGGCCATGCGTTTTCCGTCGATGTCACCCCGTTTTTCCAGATACCGTGCGGCGTTGATACAGTCCTCGACATCCACAATTCCCCACTGCCCGTTTAACCGCTCACGATATGAGCGTCCGTATCCTGAACTTCCGCCATAATTCACATCGACAACCGCAATCCCGCGCGTAGTCCAATATTGAACGGCCAGCCGCAGCGCCGACGTGGTGGCGCTGGTCGGGCCGCCATGGCAGATCACCAGAAGTGGCGGCCGTTCGGCCTCGGGCGCAACGAATTCCTTGTTCTTGGGCGGGTAGAACAGGGCATAAGCTTTCAAGCCACCCGAGGTGGGAAATTCAATCGGCTGCGGTTGTGAAAAGTAGTCCGGGTCGATTTCGACATTCAGACTTCGCTTCAGAACTCGAACCTTGGCGCCGCGAACCTCGAGCGCAGCCACTTCAGCGGCTTTGGTAGGGGAAGCGGCTGCTACAAACAGCGTGTCGTCGCCGTCGGACGTAATGCTTCCGAACACGGTGTACGGGACCGGCAAAATCTCTCGCTGGTTGGAATGCAAATCGATAATCGCCAGATGTTCCATCCCGTTCTTGTCATAGACACAGGCCGCCCGCCGGTTCGAAAGAAATGCATAACGCGAGTATCCGAATAACCATTGCGGAACGCCGATTTCGGCGTCGATCTCTAAAACGGGAACGACCTTCTCCCGTCGTTCTGCGTAGAGATTCCACCAGCCCGTTCGGTCGGATACAAAGTAAAGCGTTCCATCGGGTGACCACTCCGGTTGAAAAATGGATTCGCTCGCGGAACCGGCAACATGGCGTGCGTTTGCAATCGAACCATTGCTTGTCAGCTCGCCAACCCACAATTCAGTTCCATCCCACGGCATTTGCGGATGCCGCCAGCAAGTCCAGGCGAGATGCCTGCCATCGGGACTGATTCGCGGAAATGAGTAGAAGTCATAACCGCCGGCGATGACTCTGACTTCGCCGGAACCGTTGGGCGGAACACTGACGATCTCGTTAGATGCCTCGCGTCCCTCCTCGTGCCGTTCTCGGACGCAGATAATCCACTCTCCATCAGGCGTCACTCGGCTATCAGCGTAACGCAGGCTTCGCGGTGGCGTCTGCTCTGGTGTGATTGCTTGTGGTTCTCCGTTGCGTTCCTGCCGGTACAGACGCTGGTCCTTGAAATTCGAAAAGAAGATCGTGTGGCCGAACACGCAATAGGCGCCGCCGCCGTATTCGTGCGCGCGGGTGCGCGCATTGAACGCCGGAGGGATGGCGTCCGTAATTTTTCCATCGGAAGAACAGCGGACAATCGCGACTCGGCCGGCTTCATCAGGGCGGCTCTCGAGCCAGTACAATTCGCCACTCGAAAGATGGAGTTCGCTGAACCCAATGCCGGCTGAGGTCAGCAAAGTGCTGGTAATGGGCGATTTCCAGGAACCGTAAGAAGCTTTTGCCGGGCTCATGCTTTCATGAATGATTTCGTCGCGGCTTCGATTGTCCGATCGATGTCGGAGTTCGTGTGAGCCGCCGAGATAAATGCAGCTTCAAATTGCGATGGAGGCAAATACACACCTTCGTTGAGCATCGCCCGGAAGAACCGATTGAACCGCTGCGTATCGGAAGTTTTGGCCGACTCGAAGTCGATCACGTCCTGGTTTGTGAAAAATAACGTGAACATCGAGCCGACGCGATTCATGCGTGCTGGAACATCCGTTTTCGACGCCGCAGCAATCAGCCCGCGTTCCAGACGCGAACCCATCGCGTCAAGATTATTGTAGGGATCGGCTTCCTCCAGCCGGCGCAACGTCGCGAGACCTGCAGCCACAGCCAGAGGATTGCCCGACAACGTTCCCGCTTGATAAACCGGTCCGGCCGGCGCCACCTGGTTCATGATTTCGGCACGGCCCCCGTAGGCGCCGACCGGAAGGCCGCCTCCAATGATTTTGCCCATCGCGGTGAGATCGGGATCGATCCCATAACGCTGCTGCGCGCCCCCTAGCGCGATGCGGAGGCCGGTCATGACTTCATCGAAAATCAAAATAGATCCGGAACGTCTGGTCAGGTCGCGCAAGAGTTCCAGATAACCGGCCCGAGGGGGAACACACCCCATATTTCCGGCGACGGGCTCGACAATGACGCACGCGATGTCTTTGCCGTGCCGATCAAATTCGGATTTCAAAGCATCTGGATTATTGAAAGGGAGTACGGTTGTCAAGCTTGCAAGACTTCGCGGCACACCTGGACTGTCGGGTAAACCCAGAGTTGCGACGCCGGATCCTGCTTTTACCAGAAGGCTGTCGCCGTGCCCGTGGTAGCAGCCGTCAAATTTGACAATGCGATCCCGGCCTGTGAATCCGCGCGCCAACCGAATGGCGCTCATCGTTGCTTCGGTTCCAGAATTGACCAGACGAACTTTCTCAACCGACGGGAAAAACTTCCTAATCAGCTCCGCAAGTTGGACTTCACGTTCCGTCGGAGCGCCGAATGACGTGCCGATGTGAAGGATTTCCTCCAAAGCCTTCACCACTTCTGGCGGACGATGTCCGAAAATGAGCGGACCCCATGAACCGACATAGTCGATGTATTCTCTCCCATCGACATCCCAAATATGCGAGCCTTCCCCACGCTTAATGAAAAGCGGGTTCCCGCCGACCGCGCGAAAGGCGCGCACGGGCGAATTGACACCGCCCGGAATGATCTCCTGGGCACGCTTAAAGAGCTCCTCGGATTTAGACATGATTCCCAGCCAAGCCCATGGCCTTCGGTGCCTGCTGTAGCGGCGCTCCGCGAAGCGCAAGCGCGGTAGCGCGCAGCCTCAAAAATATGACCGCCGCTACAGTCGATTTCCTCATGGCCTGCGAGTTTTCCAGCCTCACAACCCTCTACAACATCTTCGCCAGTTCCAGCGCGTAGTACGTGATCAGAATATCGGCGCCTGCGCGCCTGATGGCGGTAATCGTTTCCAAAATGATTCGCTGGCGTTCGATCCAGCCGGCCCGCGCGGCAGCTTCGATCATTGCGTATTCGCCGCTAACCTGATAAGCCGCAATAGGGACATCAAACTGTTCCCGAGCCCGGGCGATGATGTCCAGGTAGGCGAGCGCCGGCTTGACCATAACGATGTCTGCGCCCTCCTCGATATCGAGCGCAATTTCACGCAGGGCCTCGCGCGCATTCGGGGGATCCATTTGATAGCTCTTACGGTCGCCGAATTTCGGCGTCGAATCGGCCGCTTCCCTAAATGGCCCATAAAAACCGGACGCGTACTTTGCGGAATAGGCCATGATCGGCGTATTTGTGAAGCCTTCCCCATCCAACGCCAGCCGGATCGCCGCCACGCGTCCGTCCATCATATCGGAAGGCGCGACCATGTCGGCGCCGGCCCGAACGTGGCTGACGGCCGCATCCGCCAAAAGCTTCAGCGTCGGATCATTCTGAACATCGCTGTGCTTGATTACCCCGCAATGACCATGGGATGTGTATTCGCACAGACACACGTCGGTGATCAGAAGCAGATCGCGGACATTTTCTCGGATTGCGCCCAGCGCCTGCTGAACGATGCCGTTGTCATCGTATGCGTCGGAGCCGACATCGTCTTTCTGCGGCGGCAGACCAAACAGCAGGATTCCCGCGACACCGGCCTTTTCCGCATCGCGGGCTGTTTCCACAGCCTTGTCGACGGACAGATTGTATTGGCCCGGCATGGAGCCGACCTCATGACGAATCTTTTCGCCCGGGCACACAAAGATCGGATAAATCATCGATTCCGGTGATAGCCGCGTTTCCCGGACCAGATTTCGAAACCGTTGATTGCGCCGAAGCCGGCGCATGCGATGTGTTGGAAATGGCATGTGTTCAGTACCGTCTAGAACAATCTCTCGCGTGGTCTGAGCGTACCTATGGAGCCGACATTCTTCAATGAAAACGAGAACCTGAAGCGGCTCTCGACGCGGGCACCAATATTGAATTGGCTCAGCTCAAAATTCAAGCCGTAGCAATGCGCATTATAGCCAATCTCGACGGTCGAACTCTGGAAAACGGAATGTTGGACATCATAGGCAGCAGAAAAAGCCGCGCTGAAGCCAGGTTTCGCCTGATTGCCATAGGTTATTATCGCCCGCAATTGATTGTTCGGAATCTCAATGACGCTGCGCCGCGTGAAGAAATAGGAAATGCCGCCGACAAACTGGCCGCGGTTCACATTACCGATGACCCCGGCGCTTCGAAATAAATGGTCGCGCGTATCGTAATCCATCTGGATGTCGGTGGATGTCGATGGTGTCGTCGAAAAACGCATGATTGAAACGACCGGAGAAAAACGGCGGTAGCCATCCGCGAACGCAAATCCTGAAACATCCAGCAGGGGAGCAAAAACATTTCGCCTTCCCGGCACAATTGCGCCGCCGAATGTCGGGTCGAAGAAATATTTTTGAGCCATCCGCCAGGAAAAGACTTCCCGGTGCGTGAAGAACCGGTTCGTGATTGCATACTCGACTTCATTAGTATTGGTAAACAGGTCGATATCGTCGACCACAATAGTTCTTCGAAATCGATCCGCGCCGTTAATGTATCGATAGTCGATGCTGGGCTCGATCACATGACGCCAGCTGCCGAAGTCCCGCTCCAGTTGCGGGCCAACGAAATTCGAGCTGTAGTCGATCGAAGCGCGATTCAGCGCGTCTCCCAAAACCAACTGCGATTCGCGCGAATGCGTATAAAACGTCTCGCGAAAACCCACGCGCTGGCTCCACGCAACCGCGGAAGATTGCAAAACTGGAAGCTCAACCGCCGGATGCAGATCGAAACGTTCGACGAAGGACGGCGTTGTCAGCGATGCGTCCCGGCGTGCAACACCGGAAAAGCTCGTGTCGGCACTGAAGTACAGCGGAAGTCCGGTAAATGTTCTTTCCGGAAGCGAGATCTCGAGTGTGGGGAACTTTCGCAATACCACCGTCGGCTGATCGGGAAAAAATACTCCGTTCCGCCCGTAAAGTACATTCACGCTCGCCTCCGGCCGGTTGCGGCTGGCGAACGCCAGCGATTGCTGCAATGGAGACGTGATGACGTTGAACCCATTCTCGTAAACCTGGCGGAACACGAACGAACTGACCAGGTCCATGTTCGCGGCTCCGCGAAAGTCGTGGCCGAGGTCACCGAATGCCAGAATCCGCGCGCTCCGTCCACCCTGTCCGAGGCGGTCGTGCGCAAAAAACGACGAAACCTCGATTTTCGAAGTCGCGTCTGGTATCGTGCGAAAGTCGACTGCGCCGGCCGGACCCCGTTTGGTGAAGTACTCGCCCGTAAACGTTGCGTCGGCACTGCGATTGATCGCCCAGTAGAACGATTCGCGAAGGCTGCGGCCTTTTGTCGTCGACGTCGACGTCGTAGGAATCAAAAACCCGGTCTGCCGTGGCCGGTCCTCGCTAGGGATGGTGATGTAAGGCATATAGAACAACGGAACGTTTTCCAATCGGAACGTGGACCCTTTGGCGACGATCCGTTTATTCGGATCGACGACAGCCCTAGCGAGAGCCAGCGTCCAGCCCGGCCGCGGCCCGTCGCAGGTTGTGACGGTCGCATTCTTGAGCTGGTATTGGCCTTCCTCGGTTCGATGCGCTTGCTCGGCTGTAATAAAGAAACCCGGGCCCATCTTGCCACTGACATTCGAAAAATCCCCGGCTTTTGTTTCGACGTTGAGGCTCACATGGCTGGCGTCGAGCTGCTCTTCGTTGCGACTGAATTTGAGCCGGCCGTTTGCCGTTACAATTTTGGCGTTGTCGTCGTAAGTGACCTCGTCGGCGGTGAGACGCATGTCGCGGTACGTCACGACGACATTGTCCTTTGCGTGATAGATGTGTTCTTCCCACCCCTGCGGGCCGGCTGCCGTGATCTCGATCTGGTCCTGTTGTGTCCCCAAAACCAGGAAAATACCAAAGGCAAACTGAATCACAGCGTGAGTATGCCACGTTCGGCAGGGAGGTTGGTTGTGCAGCGTGATATTCCCCTCCTCTGCGAGGAGGGGAATTTTGAAAAGAAGAACCATCATCTCAATCCAGGAATCGCAGGCGGAGTTGGACTTCGAAGAAGCGGAACACTCACCGCCGTTCACGCTGCCCGAGTACCAACGTCAATTGCTGGCGCCGCGTATTGCCGCAGGATTCATTGATCTTGCGATCGCCGCCGCGATCTTTTCGATTTTTGTCGTCACGACATATCTTGAAGGGCCTGAGGATTTCACGCTGGACCGCCGCGTTCTGGGAGTATACGGGGTAAGCTACTTCGCTCTGGTAACGATCTACTTCTTCCTGTTCATGCTGACTGCCAGCCAAACGCCGGGCATGAAATTTCGCGGCCTCATCGTTTCGACAACCGAAGACGCGCCGCTGGATCCAAAACGCGCATGTCTGCGCGGATTCGGATATCTGATTTCCATTCTTCCGCTCCTGCTCGGTTTTATCTGGATGTTGATCGACCCCGAGCATCTCACCTGGGCAGATAAGGTTTCCGGCACCTACATTAAGAAGATCTAGCTGATTTTTTGCGTGTTGGCGGCTCCATTTTACGTCTTCTTATAGTGAAGGACTATTTTCCTGAAAAACAGGAGACGAATACAAATAGACATGCCTCAATTTAACATCGGTGATTTCGTATCAGAAAAAGCTGCGATGCCAAAACGTGTCGGCCGTGTGGTACAGGTTTACGACTTCGACGGAGAAACTCGTTTTGTCGTTCTGTTCGAGGATGGCTCCGAGTCCCCCTTTTTTGCCTTTGAACTTGTTGCGGAAAAAATCTAGGCAGTGGCCCACCCTGCGATTTTGCGGAATCTCAACGGCTTCTGAATACGGCCAAGCCGGCTAATCCGCCTTACAATAAGGAGATGGAGAATTTCGCGCTGATCGCGATCGTTGAAAATCTTCGTCCAGCGATGAATGAACTCGCCATCCGGCGCGTCGTTCAGCATCAGCGAAACGGATTTATCTTCCAGACAAGGTCCGTCAAACTTCCCGCGTTCAAGTTTCTTACCATTCCGCAGTCTCCGGCTCTGTATACCTCGGAGGCGCGCGTGCCCATCGAAAGCCCGAGCTTCGATTTCCTGATGGTTCTCAGAAAGCACCTGACATCCGCGGAACTCGTGAGCATCAACAAGCCGCTCTCGGAACGCATTGTCGAACTGGTTTTTAAAACAGCGGTTCCCAGCAAGGAATTGGAGACGATGTCGCTCGTTCTCGAGCTGCTTCCGAACGCGCCGAATATTATCCTTCTCGATTCGGAGCGCCGTATCCTCTCATCGTTCCTGCCGATCACCCCGCAGCACGGGATCGGCGAATACGAAGCGTATTCGTGTCCCAAGTCCGGCGGGAAAGCGGATCTTCAACACGTCCTGGAGTCCGGTGGCGCGGAACTCTGCGAGTCCACGGCAGACTCTTTGGTGGCGAAGGTCGCCGGACTCGGTCCGGTGTTTGCAGGAGAGTTGGTCTACCGGCAGAGAAAAACGGGCCGGACGATCGTTCATCTTCTGCGAGCAATGCTCGATCAAGTCCGGGCGCCATCGCGCGCGGCATGGCTGTACACGGACTTGCCGCTCGGACACATCCTCGAACAGAACGATCTCCGGCGCTTGTATAGAGCGATTCTGAGTCCGATCGAGCTGGAATCGCTTGCGCGCACGCACAGCTCTCGTTTATTCGCAAATATTTTAGAAGCCGCTAAATTCTATTTCGACGAGCTGGAGAGCCGGATATTACTTGATCAAGCAAAATTGCCTGTGCTACGGGACATGCGCCACGCAGCGAAACGTCTGGCCGAGGGCGGGAAGCGGCTGGTCCGCGAGCAGAAGAAATACCAGGAAGCAGAAGGACTGCAGAAGACCGCACAAATGCTGACCTCGAGCGGGAAAAAAATGGACGAGCATTACGATTCCGTCAAGGTCGCGGATTACTTCGGAGAGAAGCCACAGACCGTCGACGTACAGCTCGATCCGAGTATCAGTTTGAGAGAAAACATCGAGAGGATGTTCAAGCGATATCAGAAGGCCGGAAGAGGAAAGACATTCGTGGCTGAGCAACTGGATCAAATCCGCCATCGCCTGGCGTTGCTGGAGGAACAGACTCGAAGGCTGCAGGCAATCAAGGATTGGGATACCTGGCTGGCGATCACAAGTAAGATTCCGGGGCGTGAGCGAGACCCTCACCCGGCCGATCGTGACCGCCCTCTTCCAAAAGGGGAGGGGAGGAGGTTTCGCTCGTTGAAGATTGATGGCCGCGAGGTTCTGATTGGAAAAGGTGCGAGAGAAAACGAAGAGCTGACATTTGAAGTTGCTGCGGCTGAAGACTTCTGGTTTCACGTCGCCGATTACAGCGGCTCTCACGTCGTTGTACGCAATCCCGGTAAGCAGACGGAACTGGAAGAAACGCTTCTGGTGAAGGCCGCGCAGGTGGCCGCGTATTTTTCACAGGCGCGAAATGCCCCAAAAGTGGAAGTGCATTACACGAAAAGGAAGCACGTCACAAAACCCCGGCGCGCCAAGCCCGGTCTTGTCCGGCTGCTGCAATTCAAATCCATCAAAGTTGAGCCAAAGAATTGGTTAAACTCGTAAGTATGTATTCCCCTCCTCTGCGAGGAGGGGAATGTGTTCATTGACTCATGCTCGAACTGGATTACACGAACGTACTGGAAGAGGCCGTTCATAACCACGGGATTCCGAAGATCGCTTTCCAGAAGGCGGCAGATTCATCGAAGCACGTTGTCGAAGCGATTCATCAGGCGCACACTTCCGGCAAACTCGGATTCGGCGACGTACCTTCGGACGAAGACGCTGTAAAAGGCGTCGTCGATTTTGCGCAATCTCATGCTTACCCGAATGTCCTCTTGTTGGGTATCGGCGGTTCCGCCCTCGGTCCAGCGGCGCTCGATGCGGGCCTGAATCGGCCTAATTCCGGCAAGCGGCTTACCGTTTTAGACAACATCGATCCCGATTTCATTCGCGATTCTTTGGATGCGATTTCCCCGCAAGAGACGATTGTCAACGTCATCGCGAAATCCGGCGTGACGGCAGAAACGATGGCCACATTCGCCGTGGTTCGAAAATGGATGATCGATGTTTTGGGCGACGCCAAAGCGCGCGAACGATTTGTCATCACGACCGATCCCGCGAAGGGCGATTTGCTCGCGATCGCCCGGCAGGAAAACTATCCCGTGTTCGAAATCCCGCCCAATGTTGGGGGCCGTTTCAGCGTCCTGACTCCTGTGGGAACTCTGCCCGCGGCGCTTTTGGGTTTTAACGTGAAGGCGTTAATGGAAGGGGCGCGCAAAGGCGCTTCGCAGGCCCGCCGCGGCTTCTTCGAAAATCCGGCGCTCACGGCCGCGTTTATTCAGTTCGTGCTCGAGCGTGAGCGGGGCAAACGCATTCTGGTGTTATTTCCGTACTCGCAGCCGCTCTGGAAGTTTGCTTTCTGGTTCAAGCAGCTTTGGGGAGAAAGCCTGGGCAAGAAAATCGACCGCCGTGGAAATGAAGTGTATTACGGGCAAACGCCCACAGCGGCACTTGGCGTGACCGATCAGCACTCGCAGCTTCAACTCTTCATCGAGGGGCCGAACGACAAGGCATTCCTGTTTTGGGATGTGAAGGAATTTCGGACAACGCTTCCTATCGACCACCCTTTCTCGCAATTTGAGTCGATGGAGTACCTGGAACACAAAACGATTGCCGATTTATTCCGGGCGGAAAAGGCTGCCACCGAGATTGCGCTCACTGAAGCCGGGCGCCCGAATGCGACAGTGACTGTTGAGAAGATTAACGAGGAATCTTTGGGTTACCTGATCATGTTTTCGCAATACTTCACCGCCTATGCCGGGGAGTTCTACGACATTGATGCGTTCGACCAGCCAGGCGTTGAGTATGGTAAAAAACTCACCTTCGCGATGATGGGCCGGCCGGGGTTTTCTCAATACGATAAGAAAATCCAGGAAACCCGGCAGCAAGAGCGAGCGGTCATTCGATGAAACTTCCAGCGCGTCTTTCGGTTTTATTTTTTATCGGTGGGTTCGTCGCAGGGTCATCCGCTTTAGGTTATTACTACTACTTCGTCTACAGCCCGCCTTTGAAAGCTGCGGAGCATTTCATGGCGGACATGGAAAAGCAGGACCAAAGAGCCCTGCGAGCCGACATCATCGTAAGCAAAGATATAGAGGAAGGTAAACTTCACGAACCGACCGACTTCGAGCTACGGAGTTTACTGTCGGAGCCGTTTCAACGGGGCCGTATCCTCGACCAGCGAAGGTACGAAGGCAAGAGCCGCGATATCTACTATCTGGTTTATCGTGAACCGGATGGCCGGGTATACGCGTTGATGGCCGCCGAATATAAGGGCCGTTTTCGCATTGTCATTCCCGAGGTCCCCATGAGCCGCCGCCATCGGTATCTGTGGGATTACACGTGGACGAACTGAGGGCATCTGCTATACTTGCCCCTGGCGCTTGCCAGTTTAAGTCCCGCTGCGGACAACGTCAAATCCACGAGGCCGCTCCGTGGATTCAACGTAATCTAGTACGGGACTAATTAAGGAGGCTTAATGTTCAGGTTAGGTGTCCCCGAGCTCGTGATAATTGCCATTATCGTGCTTTTCTTATTCGGAGGCAAAAAGCTGCCCGAGATGGGGAAAGGTATCGGTGAAGGCATCAAGAATTTCAAAAAATCGCTGAAAAGCGGCGACGAAGCCAGCAAAGAAAACCGCGCCTAACTTCGACTTGCGGGCTACCAGCCGGAGACGGGCGCCCGCAATACGCCCCCGCCCTAGTATCGTCGACTCCTCTTTGAATTCCGAGAAACCGATATGGCGCGTCTTGAGCTTCAGCCCGTGTCCGTCGCATCACCACGCTCCGTCCGGGCCTTAATCCTCCTTCTGATGCTCGCTTGTCCGGCTAACACTAGATACCTCTACAGGATCACTCGCTCGTCTCCCACTCGCCTCGTGACGCGTTGCCGGTCCAAATATTCGAGCAGAGGGATCGCGAATTTCCGGCTCACTCCCGTGAGGTCTTTGAATTCACCCACACCGATCTTTGCGCCTTTGGACTTCAGAGCCTTGACGTCGGCTATGAGCTTATCGACAGTGGTCCGGTGAATCAGCATCTCCTCATTGATTTTGACCAGCGTATTCTCTTTGAGCATCAATTGAATAATTTTTCGGGCCGTGTTTCGATCCAGTTTCAGATTGCTGATGATCTCATCCGGCGGTGGCACTTCGAGGCCGAGCAACCGAAACCGCTCGGTGAGCTGATCGCGCATTTTTTCTTCGTCGGCCTTCAACGTGACTTTTCGCCCGAACAGGCGAATGAGGTCCTGCTCCAATAGGATTTTCTTGTCGGTGGCCAGCTTGTCCAGAACCGCTTGAAACAGGAGATTCGAGGCGTCACCGAATAAGCGCGCTTTCAATTCCTCGCGCCCAATGCCGGGCGTGAGCGGATTCGTCTCGTGAAACTTTTCGACGGCCGCTGCCGCTGCCGCCGCCGCTTCATCGAATGCCTTCGCAGCCACTGCAATATAAGGGCTCTCGGCAAGAACGCGCACGCGGCCACTGTTGACGAGCGCCGCCACATATTCGCGCGCCCGGGCAGCCGGCAGACCACGGCGAGCGGATAGCTCCGGGAGTTCGACGGTTTTCAAACCGGTCTCCTCGATCACGGTCAACAATTGGTCTTCGATGGATCCTTCTTTGAAGACGCGAAGCGTCTCGATGACGTTTTTATCGTTGCGGCGGTGTTTCAGCGGCGCTGAATCGAGAATTTGGCCTCCGCCGATCGTGAGCATCGGAGAATATTGACGGATGATGAATCGATCCCCCGGCAACGCAAACGCCGGTTCTTCCAGACGGATCTGAGCGAATGCCGTCTGGCCCGGCTCCAGGCGGTTCTGCCCCAGCAAGACGACATAACCCATCAACTCGGCAGTTCCAATGTGGAAACGGATGCGCTTTCGCATCTCAATTGGATTCGCTGCCGAGCGGAGAAGCTCGAGGTGGCAATCGAACATCGAAGTCGGTATGAACAGACCCGGCGTCGTCAGGACCATGCCTCGCTGAATCTGCGACACTTCGATGCCCTGGAGGTTCAGCGCAGTACGCTGTCCGGCGAGCGCCTCATTAGCAGCGTGGCCATGGACTTGAATACCTCGAACGCGTGCCGTGCGCTCTGTGGGAAGGATCTCGATTTCCTGTTCCTTTGCCACTTTGCCGGCTATGAGAGTTCCGGTAGCGACCGTTCCGAAGCCCTTCATTGTGAAACAGCGGTCGACCGGCAGGCGAAAAATGTCGCTCGCGTCTTTCGGCCTCGCTTTTCCAACGAACTCCCGCAGTGTTTCGATGAGCTGCGGAATGCCTTGGCCCGTGTACGAGCTGACCCGCAGAATTGGCGAGGGTTCGAGGAAGCTGCCTTTCAAAAACTCCCGAACCTCCATTTCGACGAGATCGGCAATGTCGGGGTCGACTTTGTCGATTTTTGTAAGTACCGTGAACCCTTGCTGGATATGAAGCAGGGAGCAGATGTCCAGGTGCTCCCGGGTCTGCGGCATCACGGATTCATCGGCAGCGATGACGAGCATCACCAGATCAATCCCGCCGACACCCGCAAGCATGTTCTTGATGAATCGTTCATGGCCGGGAACGTCGATGAAGCCAACCGTTGTATTGGAATCCAAGGCGAGATGCGCAAAACCGATATCGATCGTAATGCCACGTTCCTTCTCTTCTTTCAGGCGATCGGCGTCAATTCCCGTGAGCGCTTTAACCAACGCGGTTTTGCCATGGTCGATATGTCCTGCAGTTCCTACGATAACGTGCGGCATAAGAGTTCATGTACTAAAGGGAGCGGCAGTCCCATGACGTTGAAATAGTTGCCTTCGATTTTGGGGATGTAAACTCCAGCATAACCCTGAATCGCATATGCCCCCGCCTTATCCGAAACATTTTCACGGCGAAGGTAATCACGGATCTGCTCGTCGCTCAGCGAATGGAACCACACCCGCGTGCGATCCAGCCCGTCAAGCGTCTGCTGCCGGACCTGATTGATAACAGTGACAGCTGTGTAGACCCAGTGATCCCGCCCGGCCAATTTCCTCAACATGCGAGCCGCTTCCTCTTCGTCTTGAGGCTTGCCCAAAATCTCGCCGTCGATAGTCACAACTGTATCGGCCGATAAGACAAGAGACTGAGAAACTCTGGATGCGACTTCCATCCCCTTTTCTCGAGCGGCGCGCACAACGAAAGCTTCGGGCGTTTCTCCGGGCAAGGGGATCTCTTCGATCGAGGCCGGCACGACGATAAAGGGAACACCGAGAACCGACAGTAATTCTTTTCTTCGAGGCGACTGCGACGCCAATACCAGGTTCATCGAATCCATCTATGTTATGATCCCTCACATCGCAATGCGAATAAATCGTTGAAGGAGTCTGGATATGACGTCTTTCGTGCAGAACTTCAGAAAATGGTGTTTTGCCATCGCAATTCTCACGTTGGTCTGTGTTGCTGCCCTCGCTCAGCAAAAGGTGGAGAAAAGCAACATGGAACTCGTCGGCTATAACGACCTGCAGGCTCGCAGCTCGTATCAGCCGACGCTTCACAAACAGGGCAACCGGTGGTTTGCATACATCGGCCATCACGGCGGCTCGCAACTCAATCCGCTGACCGGAAAGGAAGAGGACAACGGAACTTCTATAGTCGACGTTACGGATCCCAAGCAGCCGAAATATGTCGCGCATATTCCGGGTGAACCGCGTGCAGCGGGGGCCACGGGCGAATCCGGCGGGGCCCAGATGGCTCGCGTGTGCGACGGCAGTCAATTGCCGCGCGCGGATAAAAGCAAGGTTTACTTGTTGCGCACGTACGGTGGGTCTGCGCACGAAGTCTGGGACGTGACCGATCCGGCAAAGCCGAGCCGGGTAAGTGTTGTGGTGAGTGGACTACGGGATACGCATAAGAGTTGGTGGGAATGCGACACCGGCATCGCCTATCTTGTTTCCGGGCCTCCGGACTGGCGCGTCCGGCGAATGACTCAGGTCTATGACCTCGGTGACCCTTCGGAGCCAAGGTTTATTCGCAATTTCGGGTTGCCCGGGCAGCAGCCCGGCTCCACTGGCCCGGCACCGACAGAGCTGCACGGAATGATCTCGACCGGACCGAAAGGTAACCGCATCTATTTCGGCTACGGCACAGGTACGAGTGGCGTTGTGCAGATCGTCGACCGCGACAAACTCCTGAAGGGAGCGAAGGAACCCACCAATGCCAATCTGGTCTATCCCGAGGTCGCCAGACTGGATTTGCCTCCGGACATGGGAGCCCACACGACGTTCCCGCTGCTCAGCATGCAGCTTGGTGAATTCGGGAAACAAAAATTACGGCCAGGCTCGGCGGCGGCGGCCGGCATCGACCACGATCACGGTGATGCGTCGCCGGAGCGAACGCAGTCCGGTCGCGCCTTCATAGCCGCGATCGGTGAAACGACGGCGAATGAGTGTCTGGAGAACCGGCAACTGGTTCGGATGGTCGATATCACGACCGAATCGAAACCCGTCGGCGTCTCATCGTGGACAGTTCCAGAATCGAGCGGCAATTTCTGCAACCGCGGCGGCCGTTTCGGAACCCACTCGTCGAATGAAAACATGACCCCCATTTACTACGGGCGCGTTCTCTTTATCGCCCACTTCAATGCCGGCGTGCGCGCTCTGGACG
>MNKP01000143.1 GCA_001920875.1 Acidobacteria bacterium 13_1_20CM_2_55_15 | reverse complement strand
CGAGTGTTGCAACTGCGACTGAGGAGGTGGAAACAGCGAACGAGTCAGTTGAAGCGTACACAGGGAAGCATGCAGACCGCAGGAGAGACCGCGATCTCCAAAGCTTGATACAGCCCCGTCATGGCGTTTAATGCGGATGGCGACGGTGTTAACGGTATCGGAAGCCAACACAGACGAACCGCAACGGTGAGGTTCGCGAGGGTCCGCCGGGGTCCACCTTAGAGCGTGGCATGCATGCAGAGAAAGCGTCAGGAACTTGGGAGACCCCACGGGTTCCACCGCTGAAACGAAGCTGAGAAAGAACTTTCGCACGGCATACGGTTATTGAGCCACGAAAGGGGAAACCCGGACACGGAAGCAGACCGGAGCCTAAACGAAGGAAAACGCCTCATCCGACGCCGGCGGTGGTAAGCGAGTTCGACCGAAAGAAGAACCGCAGAAGATCCATGGGGAGTCAGATCCGCTCGTAGTACTCGGAGACGGTCGCGCCGATCACAGGGGGAAGGGGCGGACAGAAGTACGCAGCTGGTACAGGAAACATTGTCCGGCGAGGAAGGGCCGGAGAAGCAATGCCAACCTCACTGCTGGCGATAGCAAAGAAGGCTCGAGAGAAGAAAGACGTCCGGTTTTTCAACCTCTACCGGTTGATCGACGAGATCCTCCTCCGGGATTGCTGGCGCGACATCCGCAAAAACGCCGCGAGCGGCGTGGACGATGTCAGCGCCAAGGAATACGAGGAGAACCTGATGGACAACATCCGGAATCTTGTGGAGCGGCTGAAGAGGAAAAGCTACCGGGCACGACTGGTCCGTCGCCACTGGATACCGAAGCCGGATGGAAGACAGCGTCCGTTAGGAATTCCGGTGGTCGAGGACAAGCTGCTGCAGTTGGCGGTCACGCGGATACTGGAAGCCATCTACGAGCAGGATTTTCTGCGTTGTAGTTATGGGTACCGGCCGAACAAGGGCGCATTAGAGGCAGTGGATAAGCTGACCGTCAAGCTCCAGTTCGGAGAGTACCACTTCGTGGTTGAAGCGGATATTCAGGGGTTCTTCGACAACCTCGATCAGGATCTACTCGTCGAGATGTTGAGTCGGAGGATCGGCGACCGGGAACTGCTGCGGCTGATTCGGAAATGGCTCAAGGCCGGAGTGCTGGATACCAATGGCAAGGTGATGCACCCGCTGACGGGAACTCCTCAAGGCGGGATTATTTCACCGATTCTTGCCAACGTGTATCTGCATCACGTGCTGGATCTGTGGTTTCATGAGGTCGTGAAGTGGCACACAACGGGCGAGGCCTGCCTGATTCGCTACGCGGATGATTTTGTCTGCGCGTTCCAGAATGAGGACGAAGCGCGCCATTTCTTTGGGGCGTTGGAGCATCGTCTGGAGAAGTTCGGGCTTCAATTGGCCGCCGCCAAGAGCCGGGTGATTCCCTTCAGCCGGAATGCGGAGCCGGGTGCAATACGGTTCGACTTCCTTGGGTTTGAGTTTCACTGGGGAAAGGATCGCGCTGGCAAACCGCATCTGAAGCGGCGGACATCGCGCAAGAAGCTCCGCAACTCGCTGTTGAACTTCACCCAGTGGTGCAAGCAGAGTCGTCATACTCCTCTGAAGAAATTGTTCGCTTCGCTGAACCTGAAGCTCCGGGGCTACTACAACTACTACGGAGTGCCGGGCAACAGCGATCGACTGAAGGAATTCTTCAATGAGGCGACGGGGACTCTGTGGAAGTGGCTTAATCGCCGAAGCCAGCGCCGCAGTTTCACGCGCGCGGGTTTCGACGATTTGCTGGAGCATTTCCACGTGCCACGTCCTCGGATTCTTCGCCGGAGCCGTCCTGGATTACAGCGCCGGTTTTTCTTTGCCGATGCCTGACGCGGAAACGAGTATTTCTGAAGAGCCCGGTGCTCGAAAAGGGCACGCCGGGATCTGTGCGGGGGCGGTTCGGGCAACTGGCCGTCCTACCGCGATGGCAGATGCGCCCAGTACTGTCCACATTATGAAGTTCTTCACGCGAGAATGGCATGCTGGTGAAGTTTCCGAGTCCGAAGCAAACACCATTCCAGCAGCTTATCAAGCGGATATTGAGGGTTTGCTTTCCAAGATGCCAGTAGCCGTCCGTGCGCTCGCACAATCTATCAACCTACACGATGGCCGCATTCGACGCGTTACTCCGAGGTCGCTCGAAATCTACAGTAATCGTCGGGCTGCGATGCGGCGACATCCGGGAGGGCTATTTCGATATCGATCTTTCCTACGGAGATGTCGACGTCAGCGCTAGTGACCTGCATAGTCTTGAGGTTGTCGGTGGCCAATCGAAAGCAGAGGTTCTCTATGACGAAATCGGCCCTACTTGGAGGAAATGAACCATGACAAGACGGGCAATGATCCTTACCTCTCTCGCATTTCTCCTCGGTGCTGTCTTGGGCAGGTGGCTATTGCCTCCGTTATGGGGGCAGGCCCGAAGGGCGGTGCTGCAGACCAAGGATCTCAAGCGCGTTGATCTCGGTTCTTGGTGCGAAGGCAAAGAAGCGACCATTCAGCTCTTGGAGTTCGGACCTGGCACAAGCGACAAGCATTATCACCCAGCCCATTCGTTCGCATACGTGCTTGATGGTTCGGAAAATCAAACGGTGCAGGGGCGGGCTACGGTAACCGCGAAAGTGGGCGAGGTTCTGTACGATGGCCCCGGTGAAATCCATGAGACGACAAACTCTTCTCCGGCAAAGGTGATTATCTTTCGCATAATTGAGAAAGGCAAAGAAGTGACTACCTATGTTCCATAACGCGGTCAAGCGGCCCAACACGCGGCTACTGAGAAACTCTCCCTCGACTAAGACATAAGCGGCTGAACGTAAAACCTAACGCCTTGGCTGTTTTTGCTGTCGCGCCGTCGCCACGGTGCACCGTCATCTCCGCCTCCGGCTCGAGCGCGCGGAAGCATTCGAACGCGACGTCGAGGCCGGCGGCGACGCAGTCGGCGTTCATGACGAACCGCCCGCGCGCGCGCGGCGGCCGGGACTGTTGCCTCGGCCGTCACGTCCTTCGCGTCGCCGGCGGCGTCGATCAGATCCTCGTCCAACGCCCGGCGGACGATGTCCTGGTAGTCGCGGGGATCAAGAGGCGGCAGCTTCATACCCGGCGACGACGATCTCCCGCGGCTCGCCTGCGTTCGACTCGAACTGCTGCACACGAAGCGCGGCGCGGAGGTCGGCGTCGAGCTGCGGCATCATCGCCACCGCCTTGGGGTCGGCCTTGATCGTGACCTTCGTGATCAGTACCTTGAGCGGCTGCTTCGCTTTCGATCGCTGCTTCCGCACTTCGAACAGCACGTCGGTCGCCCACTCGTAGACCGCCTGGTCGGCGTGCCGCGTTGCTTCTGAGTTGTCGGCAAGCAACGACTCGAGCTCCTTGGCCGTCGGCCACGAGGCGCGATGGATCGAACCCTGCTGCCACCACGACCACACTTCTTCGGTGACAAACGGCAGGAACGGCGCGAACAACCGCAGCATGACACAAAGGGTCGCGGACAACGCGGAGTTGGCCGATCCTGCGGCCTCAGGTCCCTGCTCGCCGTACCGGCGGCCCTTCACGAGCTCGAGGTAGTCGTCGCAGAAACGCCAGAAGAACGACTCAGTCCGCTGCAGGACGCGCGCGTAGTCGTACGCCTCGAACGCCTCGGTGCATTCCGTCACGAGTGCTGCGAGGTCGCGGACCATGGCACGGTCGACGGCCCACGCGATCGGCGCTTTCGGTTCCGGTGCGGCGAGCACGAACCTCGACGCGTTGAGCACCTTCATCGCGAGCCGCCGTCCGACCTTCATCTGGTTCGTGTCGAACGCGGTGTCGGTGCCCGGCCGGCCGCTCGCCGCCCAGTAGCGCACGCCGTCCGATCCGTGTTCCTTGAGCAACGCAAGCGGCGTGACGACGTTGCCTTTCGACTTCGACATCTTCTTGCGATCCGGATCCAGGACCCAGCCCGACAGCGCCGCGTTCGACCACGGCAGCGAGTCGTGCTCCAGGTGCGACCGGAACACCGTGTCGAACAGCCACGTCCGGATGATGTCGTGCGCCTGCGGACGAAGATCCATCGGAAACGTCTTGGCGAAGAGCTCCGGATCGCGCGCCCAGCCGCAGACGATCTGCGGCGTCAGCGACGACGTCGCCCAGGTGTCCATGACGTCGGGGTCGCCGGCGAATCCGCCCGGCCTCCCGCGCTGATCTTCCGTGTACCCCGCCGGCACGTCCGTGGACGGATCGATCGGAAGACGGTCTTCGCTCGCGGCGACGGGATGCGCGTAGTCGACGTTGCCGGCGGCATCGATCGGATACCACACCGGAAACGGCACGCCGAAGAAGCGCTGGCGGCTGACGCACCAATCGCCGTTGAGGCCGTTCGTCCAGTTCTCGTACCGCGCCTGCATGTACGGTGGGTGCCACCGCAACTCGCGTCCTCGCGCGAGCAGCGCGTCGCGAAACTCGATCGTCTTGATGAACCACTGCCGGCTCGTGACGATCTCGAGCGGACGGTCCCCTTTTTCGTAGAACTTGACGGCGTGCGTGATCGGCCGCGGCTCGCCGACGAGATCCCCCGATTCGCGGAGCTGCTCGACGATTTTGGTCCGCGCTTTCGACGCCGACAGCCGCACGACATCGCCGTAGTAACGGCTGGCCCGCTCCGGATCGGTCGATTCCCACCCCGGCGATCGCCAATCCACCTCGCGCAGCGTGCCGTCGGGTTGAATCACCGCGCGCACCGGCAGGTTGAGCTCGCGCCACCACACGACGTCCGTCACGTCGCCGAAGGTGCAGATCATCGCGATGCCGCTGCCCTTTTCCCGATCCGCGAGCGAGTGTGCCTTGACCGGCACCTTCACGCCGAACAGCGGCGTCGTGACCTCGGTGCCGAAGAGCGGCTGATACCGCTCGTCGTCTGGATGCGCGACGAGCGCGACACATGCAGGAATCAGCTCGGGCCGCGTAGTTTCGATTTCGACCGCGGTGCCGTCAGGCTTCGCGAACTCGATGCGATGGTAGGCGCTCGGTATCTCGCGATCTTCGAGCTCGGCCTGCGCGACCGCCGTCTTGAAATCGACATCCCACAGCGTCGGCGCTTCGACCTGATACGCGAGACCGCGCTGCAGCAGATGGAGAAACGCGCGCTGCGAGACCGACTGCGATCGCTTGTCGATCGTCGCGTACGTGAGCGCCCAATCGACCGAGAGGCCGAGCGTCTTCCACAGCTGCTCGAAGGCCTTCTCGTCTTCGACCGTCAACCGATTGCACAGCTCGATGAAGTTCGGCCGTGAGACGGAAATCGGGTGTTTCTCGGGTTTCGCCGGGGGCGCGAAGTCCGGGTCGTACGGTAGCGAGGGATCGCATCGCACGCCGAAGTAGTTCTGCACCCTCCGCTCGGTCGGCAGCCCGTTGTCGTCCCACCCCATCGGATAGAACACGGCCTTGCCGCGCATGCGATGAAAGCGGGCGACGAGATCAGTATGAGTAAACGAAAAGACGTGGCCGACGTGAAGCGAGCCGCTGACGGTGGGCGGCGGCGTGTCGATCGAATACACCTCGTCGCGCGAGCGCGTGCGATCGAAGCGGTACGTGCCGGACGCCTCCCACTGCGCCGCCCACTTGGCCTCGAGGCCTTCGAGGGCAGGCTTTTCGGGTACGGGCATCCGAAGATCGTATTACAGAATGCTGAATCGGTAATTGGGTAACTTGGTAATTTGGTAATTGCTGTCAGAGCTGCCTTCGAGATCGAGCGCGAGCCCTGTCCTCTCGGAACGACTTGAGCATGGCGAGCAGCGTGCCGCCTCGCGGATAGCGAACGTTCGCGACGCGCCAGCTGGTGCAAGGATCCTTCCTCCGACCGCCCGGAAAGCACGCGCTGAAAGGGTTTCAGCGGAGCGACCTACAGACCAACGATCTGAATCATTACTCAATTTCGTCTCAATCGGTATTTAGGATCGTCTTTTGCTCTGATTCGGCGTCGACACTCGAATCTGTACCTTGCTGAAGCAGGTATTCCACGCAGGCCTTTGTGGCGGTTGCAGGAAGATTTGCGGGAGGACCTTTTCCCTCCTTTATTTCAACACCTCGCGAACACGCGACGTTCTCCGACAAAATTGTCGCCGATTACGCGAAACACTACAGTCTTGTCGTTACTAAGAGCACCTGAACTCGCTCAAAGCCACGCCAGGCCTAAGGTTTCCACAGGTTCAGGTGAAAGGCATGCCCCTTGCTATTGCCCAGGTGTCCAGATGCATTGTTGCTTAGTTCGCATTTGAAAGGAGTTCCATGGACTACGTTGTTCCCAGCGAAGTTGTGTCTGATGCCTTGAACGCCGCGGCGAAGAAGGCGAGTCTTTCTGCTCACGATATGTTGATCCGTGGAGCTCTCGCGGGAGTTTTCCTCGGCTACGCGACATCACTGGTATTCGTGGCCCTTTCGCAAGGTTTGCCTGCACTGGTAGGAGCCATCATTTTTCCGGTTGGCTTCGTCATGCTGGTGCTACTTGGGTTTGAACTGGCTACGGGAAACTTCGCGTTATTGCCTGCGGCCCTCATGGATCAGCGGATAACGAGAGGCGCGATGCTGCGCAATTGGGCATGGGTCTATATAGGGAACCTGATTGGCAGCGTGTTGTATGCGCTCCTGTTCTACCTGGCGATCACAAGCTTCGGTGCAAACAACGGCGCCGCACTTGGAGATCAGCTCCGGCAGGTTGCCGAGAGAAAGACGCTGGCATTTGCAGCGTTAGGCATGAGTGGATGGGGCACGGCTTTCATCAAAGCAGTGCTTTGCAATTGGATGGTGACTGTCGGGACGATGTTGGCGTTCGCATCGCGATCGACCATCGGCAAGATCGCGGCGATGTGGCTCCCCATCACCATATTTTTTGCACATGGCTATGAACACTCTATTGTCAACATGTTCGTCATTCCGGCCGGCATGTTTCTTGGTGCCCACGTTTCGATGGGGCAATGGTGGTGGTGGAATCAAATACCGGTGACCCTCGGCAATATGTTAGCTGGCGCCTTGTTCACTGGCATCGCGCTTTGGTACACCTACGCCAGGAAACAGGAATATGTCACGCGGCCATCGAAAGCTCGATCGAGTGTGGCGGTAGCGGCAGGAGATTAGGGAGAACCATGGTGCGAGTTGCATTCATTTTATTGCTGACACTCTTCACGCTCCACGCCAATGGTCAGGCTCTAGCGCCGGCAGCAGCACCAACAGCTGCGGCTCCGGCGGCGGCGCCGCAACCGATCAAGCTCGGGGATATCACGGTGACCGGCACGTTGCGATTGCGAGGATATGCCTGGGATTGGTTCCAACCGGCTTCGGGAAACAATGAGTATCAATATTCCGGCAACTTCCTGCGAGTAAACCTGGCGGAGAGCCGCCAGAGCTGGCAGTGGAACGCGGAATTGGCGATTCCGTTTCTATTGGGAATGCCGCTGGGCGCGACAGGCACCGGACCGCAGCAAGGTGCATTAGGTCTCGGTTCCAACTATGTAACCGCGAATAACGGGAAGCAAAACACGGCCATGATTTTCCCGCGGCAACTCTACGTACAATTCGACCGGATCGCGGGTGAGAAAGCGCACCTGAAGGTCGGACGATTTACCTTTCTCGACGGCAGCGAGCTTGCGCCCAAGAACGCGACATTAGCCACGCTCAAACGGGATCGCGTCACTCAGCGGCTCCTCGGCGATTTTGGCTTCTCTGATATCGGTAGAAGCTTTGACGGAGCGCATCTCTCATACTCTCCTTCGTCATCGGATAACATCACGGTTATCGGGGCGGTCCCAACACGCGGTGTGTTCCAGGTGGATGGCTGGGGATGGAACAAAGCCGGTTTTGGCTATGCCGCGTATACGCGCGATTGGGGCAAAGGCCGGCATGCGGCCGACACCCGCGTATTCACGATTGAATACGATGATTGGCGTCACATTCTCAAAACAGATAATCGCCCTCTTGCTGTGCGTCGCCCAGACACGGCGAATATTCTCATTAATACATTTGGCGGCCATACTCTGCACGCCGTCGAGACGGGCACTGGAACGGTCAATGTGATGTTCTGGGGCGCGGTTCAAACCGGCCGCTGGGGCGTACAAAAACAACGCGCCGGAGCCATCGACGCGGAGGCCGGTTTCCAACCGAAAATTCTGCCCGCCCTCAAGCCATGGTTGCGTGGTGGATACACGTGGGGTTCCGGCAGCAGCGATCCGAACGGTAATACGCACGGGACCTTCTTCCAAATATTGCCAACGCCGCGTCCTTACGCGCGATTTCCGTTCTACAACATGATGAACAATGAAGACGCATTCGGCGCTCTGATTCTTAGGCCTCATACGAAGGTGACGATATCGAGCGAATATCATTCGCTTCGGCTCAGTGAAGCGCATGACTTTTGGTACAGCGGAGGCGGTGTTTTCCAGCCGTGGACATTCGGTTATTCAGGCCGATCGACATTCGGCCGCCGATCGCTGGGCAACCTCTACGACACGAGTCTTGAGTATCGGATGAATCGGAAGTTTACGATTACCGCCTACTACGGCCACACGCAGGGTCTAGCGGCAATGAAGCAGATTTATCCTCAAGGCAAGGACGGCGAATTCGGGTACTTAGAAGGTCTGTATCGTTTTTAAGACGCGAATTCGAGCCACATTTATGTCGGAAGGCAACAGAAAACCTACACATTTGTAGTACATGGTAGTAAAGCAACAATTAGTTGTGGTCGGCAACGGAATGGCCGGCGGGCGGTTTGTCGAGGAGCTGATCGCGCGCAACGGTGGAGAGCACTTCGACATCGTCGTGTTCGGCGACGAGCCGTATGGGAACTACAACCGGATACTCCTGTCGAGTGTTCTTGCCGGATCACACGAAACCAAAGACATCTTTTTGAACTCGATCGAGTGGTATCAGGAGAACGGTATCACGCTCCACCTCGGGGTTCGTGTTGAAAGTATCGATCGCGCGAGAAAGATGGTTTGTACGGCAGATGGCATCCAGCAGCGCTATGACCGGTTGGTCTTTGCAACCGGTTCGAAGCCATTTGTACCTCCGATCGAAGGCCTGACCAACGCCGAAGGGCAATTCCTATCAGGCGCTTTTGTCTTTCGCACTCTCGATGACGCTTTTCGCCTCATGAAGCATGCCGCGGAGTCGCGGAAAGCCGTAGTCATTGGTGGTGGCCTACTCGGACTGGAAGCCGCACGCGGTCTCTTGAATCGCGGCCTCGAGGTTCATGTCGTTGAATTAATGCCTCATCCGATGACCATGCAACTGGATGCTTCTGCAGGTGCGGTACTTCAGTTGAGGCTGGAAAACATGGGCATCCGTTTCCATTTCGGCAAATCGATAACCACGGCGATCGGCAATGGGAAGATCGATGCGGTCAAGTTCAGCGACGGCAGCATGGAACCTTGCGACATGCTGGTCATCAGCGCAGGAATTCGTCCGAATGTCGAAATTGCGAAGCACGCGGGTCTGACGGTTGAGCGCGCAATCGTCGTTGGCGACGATTTGGCCTGCGTTAACGATCCCTTTATTCATGCGATCGGCGAATGCGCGCAACATCGCGGACAAACATATGGTCTGGTTGCCCCCGGTTCAGAACAAGCCAAAGTGCTGGCCGATCGTCTCAGCGGCGCGAACTCCCAAGCGGTTTACAGCGGCTCGAACACGTCAACGACGTTGAAAGTCATGGGAGTCGATCTAGTCGTTATGGGTGACAAAGAACCCACGAACGACAGCGACGAAGTCCTTACCTATGCCGACCGCCGCCACGGACTATACAAGAAGATTATTTTGCGTGAGGGGCGTGTATCGGGCGCGATCTTGCTCGGCGACTGCACCTCCGCACCTCGGTTGCTTCGCACATTTCACAAGAACCAGAGAGTGCAAGGAAGTCCCGCAGAACTGCTTTTTCCCCCGCGGAAGACATCTGCGTCGTGGGAAGAGCCCTCGCCGGCTGCGCCTTCTACTGAGGCTTCGCCCTATCGGGCTCGCGCTTCGCGGCGGCCTACGCCAGAGGAGGAGACGTCTCTAAAAGAGGTCATTGCGATCATTCGCCCCGAACGCTGGCTCAAAACAAAATTAAAGACCGAAGGTTTGGGAATTACCGCCTTTGCCCATCACCGTGTGGTCGGCCGGGGACGACAACGAGGATTGCAGTTTCTCGCTCGGCGGGGCGCTGCATCCGGGACAGGCTTCCGCTTTCTACCGAAACGGATGGTGTCGTGGATCGTTCCCGAGGATCAAGTCGACACTCTGGTTCAGGCCATCATCGAGACGAACCGGACCGGCCAGATAGGCGACGGAAAGATTTTCGTCTTACCTCTGGATGGAGTGACACAAATCCCAGCGGACGAGCCTGACGTTGGGACGTTTGAAACATTTGAAACGGCAGAGGAAATTAGAGGTTAGATGCGTCCAGGCTCCAATCCCATTGAAGAATACAAACAGACGAAACACGGTAACCCGCTGCTGATTAGGGAGGATCTTCCCGGACTGATCAACGACGGTTGGGAGGCGCTCTCGCCCGGCGATAAGGAGTTGTTGAAGTGGATCGGAGTCTTTTTCCGGAAACCAACACCGGGGAAATTCATGATGCGAATCCGAATGCCCAATGGATTCGCCACGAGCACGCAATTGGCTGCGATTGCGGATCTCTCGAAAAGGTTGGGAAATGGTGCAGTGGACATCACAACGCGTCAGCAAATTGAGCTACGCGGATACACCCTAGAAACCGTACCTGAAATTTTTGAAAGATTACGCGGTGTCGACCTCCGTACGCTTCAAACGGGCCAAGACAATGTACGCAACATCAATGGCTGTGCTCTGGCAGGCCTGACGCCCACGGAATTGCTGGACGCGTCCCCTCTTGTGTTTGCTCTCGACCGAACCATTGTGGGCAGCGACGGCAACCCCGAGTTCGCGAATTTGCCGCGTAAGTTCAACATGACCATTACGGGTTGCGCTGAGAACTGCACACACAATGAATCGCAAGACGTCGCCTTGGTGCCGGCGACGAAGTTTATCCATGGAACGCTCTATTCTGGATTTCACATCCTGGTGGGCGGAAAGATGGGGTCCGGCGGCTTTACGATTGCGTCGAATCTTGCTTGGTTCGTCGAGCCGGATCAAGCGCATGACGTCGTGATCGAGATCATCAAGCTTTTTCGGGATGAAGGCGCTCGCGGCGCCAGAACACAATGCCGCTTGGCGTTTCTCTTGGAAGAGTGGGGTCTGGATCGCTTTCGCCAGGAACTCGTCCAGCGTCTTGGGTGGCAGCCGGCTCCGGCTGGAAAGGACGCTCGTTCAGACGGCCATAACGATCATTTTGGTGTACGCCGGCAGAAGCAACCCGGGCTCTATTCCGTCGGGCTGCGAGTTAGCGTCGGCCGGATTAGTCATGAATCTCTGGCCGAACTTGGCCGCCTTGCCGATGTGTATGGGAATGGGTCAATCCGCCTCACCACCGGTCAAAACGCAATTCTGGTCAACATCCCCGAAGAACGTCTTGATGCACTATTGGGCGAACCCTTGCTTCGAGAGTTAACGCCGGAACCATCGCGCTTCTTTCGAGGACTTGTTGCCTGCACCGGAACCGACTACTGCAATCTTGCGCAAATCGATACGAAGGCACGCGCTGTGCAAATTTCTAAGGCATTGGAAGAGCGGCTCGGCGCCGACGGCAAGCCTATCACGATCCACTGGTCGGGTTGTCCGGCGGGCTGTGGGAATCATCAGGCGGCAGATATTGGTCTTCGCGGTATGAAGGTGAATGTCGAAAACCGCTCCGTCGATGCGGTTGCGATCTATGTTGGAGGAAGAACGGGTCCGCAGGCTCGAGCGGGAACGCAAATTATGGACATCGTGCCCTGTGACGAGGCTTTACCCGACGTGCTCGCCAACGTCGTCAAGCATTTGCAATTATTCAAACAAGTTCAAGCACGGCCGACCGTCCGCGATCGCATTTTAATGGTGCCTGCTACCGAAATGCCGGACGAAGAGTTCGAATTTGACCAACCTCAGCCCGCCGTAAGTCTGGCAAATACAAAAAGTAATGGCAACATAGGAACTTTGAGCGTAACCAACGTCGCTTCGAAGAAAGCCGTTCAGGTGCTGGTTTGCAGTGTCAACGACCTGAAGGCAGGTGTTGGCTTTTCCGCCCCCGTTAAGGGAAAACAACTGGCTTTATTCCTTCACGCCGATGGACGGGTCTTTGCGGTCGATGCGGAATGCCCCCATGCCGGCGGTCCATTGGACGAAGGAAACATCAAGAATTGCGAGGTGACGTGTCCACTGCACGATTACAAATTCGATTTAATCACTGGCCGGTGTTCAACAGATCCTGGCTTATCTATAAAAACTTATCCCGTCTTCGTTGAAGACAAACAAGTGTGGGTTGAGATGCACGTATGAGAATGATTCGCGCCGTCATTCGACCCGATCGAGAAGAACAGGTCGTCAACGCACTGGAATCGAGCGGCATTGTTTCTTTGACCAAGATGGACGTATTTGGCCGCGGACAGCAAAAAGGAGTTCAAGTCGGCAACACGATTTACAGCGAACTGCCCAAGGTTATGCTCACGATCGTCGTCGACGAGTCAAAGCTCGATGGCGCCATTGCTGCGATTCAAGCGGCTGCAAAAACCGGCCAGCATGGCGACGGAAAAATCTTCATCAGTCCCGTGGACGCAGTCTATACCGTTCGGACGGGAGAGAGAGTTCAGAATTAGCCGGGCCAACGGCACGGCGGAGTCATTCCCGTTGGATTGAGTTGCGGCGGCTATCCATCGCGAGATTCGCCAGTTTGTCGGCTTCGTTGGATCCGCCCGCCCCCGCGCAACCAGCGGGCTCCCTCCGAGTGGCGGCCGTTCGTAAATAGGTGACTCTGCACAATACGCCCGAGAGGATTCGAACCTCTGACCTACGGATTCGTAGTCCGTCGCTCTATCCATCTGAGCTACGGGCGCACATCCGTTGAGTATTGCATAGTGAAAAACGCGCTTACAAGATGCGGAGCAGACGCCGGGCTTCGGCACTCAGCTTTTCCAGATCGGGGGGCTTCGGCATGAAGACATCCGCACCGGCCTGCAAGATGTTCTTTTCACTCTCAGCTGTACTGCTAATTACGATGATGGCGGTTTTGTTCGCCGAATCCGCTTTGATGCGGCGGCAGACCTCGATTCCATCGACGCCTGGAATCATGACGTCCAGGATGAGGAGATCGGGTTTAACACGGCCGACTTCGATCATGGCGCTAATTCCGTTGGATGCCGAGATTATTTCATAGCTGCCTTGCCGTTGGAGGTGGGTCTTGAGGAGATTGACGACCTCTTCTTGATCGTCGACGATCAGAATTCTGAATTTCCCGTCAACTAGTGACGAGGGTGTCGGAATCTGATGTTTCCGGAGAAATGCGAGGAGATCGTCGCGCCGAACTCGCCGGTGTCCGCCGGGAGTGCGGTACGATGGCAGCAGCTTCT
>MNKP01000100.1 GCA_001920875.1 Acidobacteria bacterium 13_1_20CM_2_55_15 | reverse complement strand
TTCTGTTGCCGGCAGCGCGCTCCAATTTGCCGTACAACTGCCGGTCGTTTTGCGTCTCGCCCGCGACTTGAAATTCGCCTTAGATACAGCTTCCGAACACGTTCGCGCGGTATTGAAAAATTTTGTGCCGGTATTTATCAGCCGTGGTGTGGTTCAAGTCAGCGCCTACATCGATGCGCTGCTGGCGAGTCTGCTGCCGACGGGCGCGGTGACCGGTTTGGCAAACGCCCAACTCTTGTACACGCTCCCGGTGAGTCTGTTCGGCATGTCCATTTCTGCCGCAGAGTTGCCGGCGATGTCGGGTGCGATAGGCAATCCCGGCGGGGTGGAAGCGATCAGAGGACGGCTGAACTCCGGATTGCGGCACATCGCATTCTTTGTCGTTCCTTCGGCCGTCGCTTTTCTTCTGCTGGGCGATATTTTGGCGGCGGCGCTTCTCGAGACGGGCCGATTCAGGCACGCGGATGCCCTCTACGTTTGGGGCATCCTCGCTGGTTCGGGCGTCGGACTGCTCGCTTCCACACTCGGCAGGCTTTACTCATCCGTGTACTACGCTTTACGCGATACACGCACGCCGCTGCGCTACGCGTTGCTTCGCGTGCTGCTTACCACACTCTTGGGCTATGTGTTTGCCATTCCTCTTCCGCGTTGGTTAGCAATCCCAAGCATCTGGGGCGCAGCGGGATTAACTGCATCAGCGGGGCTGGCGGGCTGGGTAGAGATGCTCCTGTTACGGCGAACTCTCAATTCACAAATCGGCCACACGGGACTCGAGATCGGGTTTGTCATCAAGCTATGGAGCGCCGCTCTTGCGGGTGCAGCGGTTGCGTGGCTCGTCAAATTTAACGTGCCTGTTTTTCATCCTGTTATTACAGCGGCTCTCGTCCTCGGCCCGTACGGATTAGTGTTCTTAGGGATGACATTCGTACTCGGA
Organism: Acidobacteria bacterium 13_1_20CM_2_55_15; assembly: GCA_001920875.1. Lineage (GTDB taxonomy): Bacteria > Acidobacteriota > Terriglobia > 20CM-2-55-15 > 20CM-2-55-15 > 20CM-2-55-15. Next base: position 12,468 of record MNKP01000100.1, on the reverse strand, counting down.
ATTCCTGAAGCTCGACATGCGATCCGACTGGGCAAATAGCACCTCTGCAAGGAAGGGAATCGGGCTGTACTCGGCAAAGCGCACGTCTGTGTTGGGATCTCGGGCTTCCGAAAAGGACCGCCGCAAAACCGCTTGAAGGACGTCAACCGGCGTTGGATTGCTTGTACTTAGTGGCGAGGTCAACGATGGCGGTAATCAGCTTATCGGGTTCGAAGGGTTTGGGCATGTGCAGTTGGAAACCGGCGGACAGGACAGTGTCGCGATCAATGGATGTTGCGTACGCTGTCAGCGCTATTGCCGGGACGATGCTGCCATGCTCGCGGTCCCGTGCGCGAATCCGGCCAATCAGCGTGTAACCGTTATATTCGGGCATGCCGATATCGGCCACGATTACGTCCGGGCGCCTGCGATCGTATGCCGAAAGAGCCTCCTTGACAGAGGCGGCCGTCACAACAAGTCCACCGTCACTCTCCAGCAAGACTCTCAAAAGATCGCGCGTATCCGTGTCGTCTTCAACAATCAGGATGCTGATGCCTTTGAGCGCGACCCCCATAATGACCCTCTTTAGACAGCTACTCCCAGAAGATTATTTGCAGGATATCGTTTTTGGCCGCGTACCCTCGCAGGCGATATTTTCGGTTCGGCCGGCAGCCAGATCCGAACACGCAACCTCGACGGCACTCCTCACCGCTTCGCCCTTATTTGTACCCGCCGCCGATCCGCATGAAGTCCTGCCGTGGAATTCCATACAGACCTCGCAATTGATTTTGGCGAGACCCATTGTGGAATAGATGATGAAGCCCAGGAGCGCGACAAAACCCGCGGCGATTAACACTTTGGTGGCCCGGGACATTTTATTGATGAATTCCCAGCAAGGCGCGTCCTTCCGGTGAAATCTTCTCCGGAGTCCACGGCGGATCCCAAACGACTTGAACATCAGCCTCGACCACACCTGGTAAATCGAGAATCTTGTTTCGAGCGTCCGCAGCGATCGACGTTCCCATGCCACAACCCTGCGCAGTGAGCGTCATTTTTATGTCAACCCGGGCTCCATCCGCGAGTTGATCGACATGCATATCATAAATAAGGCCGAGATCGACGATATTGACTGGAATTTCGGGATCATAGCACGTCTTGAGTGTCTCCCAAATTTCCCGTTCCAGCGCTTCCCCAGTGAGCGCCTTCCCCTGAGATGGACCGCTGCCTTCACCGGTGCCTTCACCGGATCGTTTCTCTCGTCCGATGGCGTCTGCGTCGCGATCAGAAAGCCGGAAAAGACCACCATAGCTGGGGACCAGCAGCGTGTAGGATCCGCCAAGCGATTGCGTGATCATCACTTCGGTCCCCTGGGGAAGCGTTAACGTATGCCCTGCGGGAACAGCCACCGCCGGGCAGTCCCGCGTAAGTTTAATCGGTTCGTCCGGTCGAAGATCCATAAATCACTCCCTTCTTATTATAGTCGCTCTCACAAACCTTACGCGGCAACCAAATTGCAACCATTGAACGAGATGATCCAAGCACGTTAGAGTGGAGGAGAGACTCCTCCACGTTAGGAGGTATTTGCAATGCCGAAATGTCCGGTCCATCGGATCGAGTTGGTTTCGTTTTGCCCGGCATGCCGTGGTTCCGTCAGATCTAAGCGGAAGGCCGCATCATCGCGTAGAAATGGCAAGTTGGGGGGCCGGCCGCGAAAATCCGGAGGCCGCCGGCCGAGCAGCGCCTCGCGCGCGGCTTCGCGGTCACGCCGATCGTCTGCTAGTCGTTAAGCCACCGCGTCGGATCTATTTACCTCGCGGAAGGGTGCAAAAAGTTTTTAGGACTGTCCACAAACTTTTTTGTTTCTCGCCGACTAGACCCGGTTTTTTCTGTCCTTTTTGCCTCGACGAGAGCTTCGTCGGCCCGGCGGATTCAGATCCTTGGCGGTTTCGCCAAAGAAATGTTCCGCCAGGCCGCAACTCAGGTGAGAAGAGACCAGGCATAACCGAGTTGTTTCTCCTTGTGCATGGCACACCCCTTTAGGGATCAGAGGTGCAATTGCCTTACCAGCAAGGAACGCAGGTTATATGCCGAATTGTCATTCGGCGTGCCGGTCGGTTTCTTCCATCACTGTTGCGTAATTGACGCCGAGAAAGGTGATCGTTGGTTTCACGTAGCCTTTAACTCCAACTTTGGCTCCTTTACTCGGTACCCCGCGACTATTGGTCATGACCCACAACCGGCCGGTACCATCATCGACTTGATAGACTCCTTTACCTAAAGCCCCGATGGACTGCGTTACACGGCCAACAACCGCAACCTCTTTGTTCATATACCGTCCCGGGTCAGCGTTGATTTCGCTGATCTTCTTCTGCTCACAGGCAACGAGTGAAAAACCCAAAATCACGATCGCCATCAAATAAATAATTTGTCGAGTCATAGATTGCTCATATTTCGGGCCGCGAATTGCGAATCGAACCATGGAAGCTTTTCTCGTACCAATCCGCAACCCGCAAGCCCGAAATCTGTTGGATTATTTGTTCCGAGTCGCAAGGTCATAAATCAGGCCGGCAATTCCGCCGGTTACTGCTCCAAGCCTGCGCCCTTTCCACCACTTGCAGCGGCACCAATGGCGGCGCCCGCCCCGGCGCTGCCGCCAACGATGAGAGCCTCGCGGCCTAAGGACCGTTTCCTATGGGACTGGTACACAGGAGCAGCCGCCCGAGTATCGGAAACGTAGACCGTTTTCGGCTGAACGAAATGGGTCTGTGCGGTGGATTTGACGGTTTCTGCCGGTGAATTCACCTTCTCATCGACGGGATTAAATGCCCGGCTTGTTGCGGTGTAGATTCCGCTCGCCATTGTTCCAAGAACGAACGCCAGCACAGTCACAGCCGCTATTGAAATTTTTGCTCTCACGAATTTACCTCCCCTCGCTTGTTGTTTTGACGGCAACCCGGAACGTTCGAGAGCAGCGCACGGAACAATTTTCCTCGGCTGAAACCCGCTCCAGATGCGGGTTTGAGCCGAGTTGCCATCGTAAATTCTGAAAGTGTTCTGGAAAAATTTCAACTGGAGCAAAGCCCAACGATCTGTTCAAACGGGCTTCCTTGATCCGACTCTAGATTCCTAACGTGTTGTTGTGGTAAGGTCCCCGTCTTGGATCATCACAACATGAATTGAGGCTGCGCGCCGCCGCGCTTGCGCTGTCGTCTTTAGGGTGCACGCGAGCGTGTTTTGGCCGCGCCTCCTAGGAGGAGTCATGGAGGGATTGGAAGCAATCTTCAGGTGGCTGCACGTCCTCGCCGGAATCGTCTGGATTGGACACCTCTACTTCTTTAACTGGGTCAATGGACCGTTTCAGGCCAAAATCGATGGCCCCACTAAAAAAATCGTCAATCCGGAACTCATGCCTCGAGCCCTGTACTGGTTTCGATGGGGAGCGGCATACACGTGGATCACGGGCGTTCTTCTTTTGGGATTGGTCTACTACATGGGCGAGCAAGCACTCGCAAGCGGCGCCGGATGGTCGGCGGCCGCGATCATTATGATTGCGGTGACCTTCCTTGGGGTTTTTCTTTACGATGCGTTATGGAAGAGCGGGCTTGCCAATAATCTGCGCGCGGCTGTGATCGTTTCCTTTGTACTGGGCGCAATTATCATCGCATTGTTCGTGCATTTTGCTCACTTCAGCTACCGCGGGACTCTGATTCACACCGCGGCACTGTTCGGAACGATCATGGCGTTCAATGTGTGGTTTCGAATCTGGCCCGCACAACAGAAGATCATTCGCGCGACAAAGAATGGAGAAGCGGCGGACGCCAACGTGGTGAAGCTTGCGGGCTTGAGATCACGCCACAACACGTACATGTCCGTCCCTTTGCTTTGGGGCATGATCGGACAGCACACGACCTATTTCGCGGGAGGCAATCTTGGCATCCCGAGCGATTACTTTTGGATATTCCTGCTGATCATCATCATCGTCGGCTGGCACATCGTCTTTCAGATATACAAGAAGGCGGGCAAGGTTCCGGGGTTTTAATGACCGGTCACAAAAAGGTACAAAATTTCACAAAGAAACCTGTTGTGTGTTTTGTGCCTTTTTGTGGCTATTCCTTCTACCGGCCAGCGACCACCAGCGGGCTGCGAAGCGTGAATTCGAGCTTCGTTTCCGAGGGGATATTCAGTTTTTCGCCTTTGGTCAGGACTTGAATTGCGGTTGCGCCGCCGCCGCCAACACCGGCACCAATTGCGGCGCCTTTGCCTCCTCCGGCAATAGCTCCAATGGCCGCGCCAATACCGGCACCGATGCCTGCGCGTTTGGCGGTTTCCTTTCCGCGGCCTTCCCCGACTTCGTTGTATTCGGAAGTTGTTACCGAATAGGGAATGCCGTTCACGATAAGCTGAGTCAATTCAAGGCCCAACTGCGCCGATCCTTTCAGGCGGCCCGCATCGTCGATTTTGGCAATACGGCCCCGAACGTCGGCGCCGCGGGGAATCACTTCAACGCCGCCCTGAGAAATCGGTTCGTCCAGCACAGCGACAAAGGTATCGCCAAGTTTGTTGGTCTCGCTGTTGACGCTGTCGATCATTCGAATCACGATTTTCGAACCCGTCGGAATCGTCCAACCGGTGTTTGCCGCGTTCGCCGACGCCGGTCTGGTTACGCGTTCAGTACCGGGCAAGAGCCTCGGGTCCGCGCCCGATGTTGCGCTTCGCGATGTTGCGGCGTTCGATGAAGATGTTGTGGCATTCGATGAATTCGGGTTCGACGCGGTCTTCTCCTCACCGAATTGGATCTGCTGAACCGACAACAAATCGTAGTCTTTGACGACTCCGTCACTCGCGCGAAATTTGATCACCCTCGGCGACCCACCCTCGAAATAACCTGATATTTTTTCCCCGTTTTTGAGGACCAACGTGTCGGAAAACGCAGGCGCCGCCAACAGGGCAAATGCCGCGATCAACGTTGTGATTTGTGTCAGTTTTGTCATTTAACTCCTCCAAAAAATCCTATCGGTTCTCGTTTTTGCAATTTCCTTACCGCCAAATGTTACTACAAAGGCCCGCCGCTACAGTCGGACAGCCTGAAACTGTGTACTTCACCAAGTAGGCTACAATTCCTACGTGAACGCGGGCCCGTAGCTCAGCCGGATAGAGCATCTGCCTTCTAAGCAGGGGGTCGCAGGTTCGAGTCCTGCCGGGCCTACTTGTCGAACGGCCAGCCAAGGCGATTGCCATAAAACGGCAGAAAACATCACAAAAATTGTTCATTTGCATTTCGATCCCTTGTGTTTTGTGCCTTTTTTTGGTGGCCCTTCTGCTGCTATGTGACGTTCCCGTCTTCGGGACACCGGGTCGAAAAGGGGCGTTGCAATCTGATATAGTACTTAGCTGGGTATGTCGCTAAAAAGAAGGCAGATAGTGGGAAAGGAGAATCAGTAGTGCCAAATCAGTCCCCCCAAGTTCTAGTTGCGGAGGAAGAGCAACGATTAAATGGGGGTCCAGTAATCAATGACTTCAGCATTCAAGTAGCCACCGTCAACGGTTCCGGTAGTCAATCTTCAAACACAGTTTTAATGCGTTCTATTTTCCAGATGGGAATTCCCGTCAGTGGGAAAAATCTGTTCCCATCCAACATTGCGGGGCTGCCAACCTGGTTTACGATCCGCGCAAACAGGGATGGTTGGATTGCGCGGCGGAAAGAAATCGATTTTCTTGTCGCGATGAATCCAGAGACCGCGCGCGAAGACGTCATGAACTTGGATCCGAATCGCGTTGTGGTCTACGAAGAGACCCTCAAGCTCGATCAATACCGAAGAGATCTCGCCTTTTTCCCGGTTCCCTTTGCGAAGCTTGCCACCGAGATCACTCCGGATTCCCGCCTTCGAAAGCTGCTTGCGAACATGATTTATGTGGGAGTTGTCAGCGAATTGTTGGAGATCGATCCGGCGGAAACGGAAACTGCGCTGACGAAGCAGTTCAAAGGCAAAGCCAAAGCAGTTGCGCTGAACAAAACCGCGCTTGACATCGGAAGCAAGTTCGCGAAACAGACCTTCGACAGAACCGTAGTGCCATACAAATGTCAGCGCATGAATGCGACGAAGGGCAAGATCATCATCGACGGCAATTCCGCGGCCGCATTGGGATGTATGTTCGCAGGAGTAACTGTTGCAACCTGGTATCCGATCACTCCTTCTTCGAGCCTTTGTGAAACATTGGCGGATTACATGAAGGAATACCGGATCGAGAAAGACGGCAAAGCCAATTTTGCGATTGTCCAGGCCGAAGACGAATTGGCGGCAGTAGGTATGGCGATCGGCGCGGGCTGGGCCGGCGCTCGATCGATGACCTCGACCGCCGGCCCCGGAATTTCGCTGATGCAGGAGTTCATCGGGCTGGGATACTACGCCGAGATTCCGACAGTGATCTTCGACATCACGCGCGTCGGGCCAAGCACAGGCTTACCGACAAGAACTCAACAGTCCGACATTCTGTCTCTGGCTTACGCTTCGCATGGTGATACGAAGCATATTGTTCTGGTGCCGGCGAGTGTCGAAGAATGTTTCCAGATGGCGTACGACGCGTTCGATCTGGCCGAACGGTTTCAGACGCCGGTCTTCGTCATGAGTGATCTCGATTTGGGCATGAATAATTGGATGGCGGATCCCTTCAAATATCCGAAAGAGAAATTCGATCGTGGAAAGGTCCTTTCGGCCGATGATCTGAAAAGGTTGGGCAGTTTCAGGCGGTACGCCGACGTCGATGGCGACGGCATTCCATACCGGACACTGCCGGGCACGAATCATCCCGCTGCCTCCTACTTTACTCGCGGAAGCGGCCACAACGAAAACGCGGCATATAGCGAGCGCCCGGACGACTACAAACGCAATATGGAGCGGCTCAACAAAAAATACGAAACGGCTCGACAGCACGTCCCGCCCCCGGAGATCCAGTACGCCACCGGCGCAAAGATCGGTTTCCTGGGATTCGGCACCTCGCACTGGGCTATCATCGAATCGCTCGATCAGCTTCAGCGTGAATACGACACATCTGTCAGCTACTACCGTTTACGTGCGGTGCCGTTTACGAAGCACCTCGCGGAATTTTTTGAAAGGCATGACCGCGTCTATGTGGTCGAACAAAATCGCGACGGTCAAATGGGGATGTTGATCAAATTGGAATTGCCGGCTGAACTGGCACGTAAGCTCCGCAGCATCCGGCATTATAGCGGAATCCCGATCGACGCGCGTTTTGTGACAGATGCACTCTTGGCCGCAGAGAAAGGAGGACAGAACTAATGTCACTCACGACGCAACAACCGCCCGCAGCGGCCCCGAAAAATGTGAACCGGCTGGGTTTAACGATGGCCGATTACAAAGGCGCCGAGTCGACTCTCTGCGCGGGATGCGGCCACGACGCGATCACGTCGCAAATCATCAAGGCATTTTATGAGTATGGTGTCGAACCGCATCGCGTGGCAAAGCTGAGCGGCATCGGCTGTTCGAGCAAAACGCCCGCATATTTCCTCAGCAAATCCCATGGCTTCAATGGCGTTCACGGACGCATGCCGGCTATTGCAACGGGCGTCATGCTGGCAAACAAATCTCTGATTTCGATTGGTGTCAGTGGTGACGGAGATACCGCTTCGATCGGGATGGGTCAGTTTGTCCACCTGCTTCGCCGCAACGTTCCGATGATCTATATCATCGAAAATAACGGCGTCTACGGTTTGACCAAAGGCCAGTTTTCGGCCACAGCCGATCTGGGATCGAAGGCGAAGAGCGGCGTGATGAACGATCTTCCCGCAATCGACGTCTGCACGATGGCGATCGAGCTTGGCTGTAATTTTGTCGCGCGGTCGTTCGCAGGCGATCCGAAGCAGATGGTTGCTCTACTGAAAGCCGCATTGGGCCATCGCGGTACAGCGGTATTCGACGTGATCAGTCCCTGCGTCACCTTTAACAATCACGAAGGATCGACCAAGAGTTACAAGTACGCGAAGGACCACGAAGAACTGTTGCACGAAATTTCGTTCGTTCCTTTCTTCGAGCAGATCACCGTCGACTATTCGGATGGCGAGACGAGCGATGTCGAATTGCATGATGGCTCCCATATCCGCCTGCGCAAAACCGACAAAGGTTACGACCCAACAAACAAAGGCGAAGCTCTCGATACCTTGCGAAAATGCCAGGAGTTGAATGAATTTCTGACCGGCCTCATTTACATCAATGAAATGAAGCCTGACTTCCTGACGCTTCTGAACATGACAGACGAGCCTCTGGCAACCCTGCCTCAAGAACGAGTGCAGCCGAAAGAAGACGATCTCAGGGAAATCATGGCCGAATTAATGTAAACAAATTCCCCTCCTAACTTGGGAGGGGAATTCACTTCTGGTAGGCCTAGCTCTGCTGAAAGCTCGCGCCAGCCGTGCATTTCAGCCTTCTCTCGGTTTTCACGCCGTATTACAGAAAACCGGCGCGCTCTTCAAGGCTCTGCGCCGGGATCTAGCACCAAAGAGCCAACACCAAGCGATATGGTACTCACAGTACGTTCATCCGATTGAACCACCATTGAAAATCCGTCATTCTGTCGGCGGGCACAATGCATCTTTGGTGCTCCTTTTCAAAGATTTTGCGGAGGGCGTAAATCAAATGAAATTTTCTATTATTCGAGGGCTGTTTCCACTGCTGCTGCTATCGCTTGCATGGGTCGACAGCCTCCGGCGCCAGCACAAACTGTGGCAGGCCACTGTGTCCGAAGGAAGAAAAGAAAAAATGGGATCGCGATGAACACGGCCGAGCTAGTTGCGGTTGAGATCGTTATTGTCCTGGGCGCAGTGATTCTCCTGGGCGCCCTCACGGTGGCCTGGGCCATGTTCGGGCCGTTCGAACGAAAAAAAGGCAAAGGCAGAAACAGCCGAAGCCTCAAGCGGAAACGGTGGTCATTGCTGCGCTGATGTCGGTAACGATACATCTCGGCAGAGTACAAACGGGCGGCTGTCGCTACGCTACCGAGCTTTGGTAAGATGATTGACGAGTCACGGCCTTTCTCACAACAGCCGGAAAATCCTCCGGTTGTGAAATTAGGAAGTGATCGATTCGATTGTTCTGGTGAGCGTAGCTCAGCTGGTAGAGCGCTGGATTGTGGCTCCAGTGGCCGTGGGTTCGATCCCCATCGCTCACCCTTCGGGGGCCGTTATTTCTTTGGAGGACCCTGGAGCTGCATGGTATCCAGGGTCTTTCTTGTTTGGTCCAATTCCAGCCGCACGGCGGCCAGCTTTTGCCTGGCGTCTCCGAGAAGCGCTAAAGTTTGATCTTTGGTTGCCTGATCGACCACCGGAGCATTGATCTGGTTCGTCAAGTCGTTGATTTGAAGTTGGGTCGCCGCTTCGTCGTCCTGCAAAACCATAACCCTAGCTCGAAGTTTCTGCAGCAGGTCATTGTATTCTTTGACCGGGTCGACTGGAGTCTTCGGAGGTTCTTCCGGCTTCTTTCCCTCTTCGGCTTTGGCTCCAGCCGGGCTGGGCGCGCCTTCGGCCTGAATCACCGGAGCAGGCTTCAGATGTGCCCGGCGTTCCCGTTCTTTTCGCGCAGCGTCAGCCAGGCTCTGCGCATGTACGGATACCGCGACTAACAGGATAACGAGAAAAGCTCTCATGGCTTCCATTATACATTTCAAATGCCCTGCCTGCGAACGCGAGATGACCGTAGCGCCCAGCCAGGCCGAGCGCGTCAGGTGTCCCCTCTGCGGTGCAGATGTCGACGTGTTTATGAACGATTCGATTCTCGAAGCCGATATCGTTACCACATGCGCCGCATGTGGCCACGATGCGCTTTATGTCCAGAAAGATTTCAACCGGTGGGTAGGAATAGCAATCGTTGGAATCGGAATTGCGCTGAGTGTTTTCTTCTTCGCCCGACGTGAGCCGGTCTTAGCCATGGCCGCATTGGGAGCGACGGCAGTGGTCGATTTCTGCGTGTATTTTCTCGTCGGCGAAGTCACTGTCTGTTATTCGTGTCACGCCATCCATCGCGGATTCCGACGCAATCCCGAACACGAGCCGTTTGATTTGAAAAAACTGGAACGCTTTGGCGGCCGGGCTGCACGTAAAAAACTCTGAGCATTTTTGTGGCTAATTTCCCTTTCGTGAGTTCGACTTTGACGTGGTCCCGCTACAGGAGGCCGAGTTGAAAAACGACACGTCTTTGGAGTATCGTCGGTTTTGAAGATCCCAATGAAGGTGAATTCTACGAACTCGCAGACGCTCGCCAGGGATGCCGTACCGCCGATCACTCTTCCTCGAGAAAAGACCCTTCTCGACATGCTGTATTACATGAAGCTCACGCGCGAACTCGAGTTCCGGATCGAGCGGAAACTCTATCGTCAGGGAAAAATTGTCGGTGGTGTATACGTCGGGCGCGGTCAGGAAGCGATCGCGGTAGGTAGCTGCATCGACCTGCGGCAGGACGACGTGGTTTGTCCATCGCATCGCGACATGGGAGCTTTCCTCATTCGTGGAATGCCGCTGCGCACCATCCTTGCGCAATATATGGCGCGTAAGACCGGTGCCACGCGCGGCAAAGAAGGCAACATGCACATGGGCGATCTGTCGAAAAATTTGGTCGCCTTTGTCAGCATGCTTGGTGACAACGTTCCGGTTGCGGCCGGGGTCGGCCTTTCGATGAAGATGCGCGGCCAGGACCGCGTCGTCCTTTGCTTCTTTGGCGACGGAGCAACCAGCCGCGGCGATTGGCACGAGGGTATCAACATCGCGTCGGTTTGGAAGGTGCCGGTTGTCTTCATCTGTAATAACAATCAATACGCCTACTCCACGCCGCTGGAACGCCAGATGGCCGTCGAAAATGTTGCGGATCGTGCCGAAGCATATGGTCTGCCCGGCGAGATTGTGGATGGCAACGACATTCTGGCTGTTTGGGAATCGGCAACCCGCGCGATCGAACGTGCGCGTTCCGGGCAGGGTCCGACTTTGATCGAATGCAAAACATTCCGCATGACGGGTCATTCGGCTCACGATGATGCCGGATATGTACCTGCGGAACTTTTCGAGTATTGGGAGGAACGCGATCCGATCCACCGGTTTGAACAGTTTCTCACTGATCGTGGCCTGATCTCGACGTCCGGAATCGATGAGCTGCAGACGAGGATCAATCATGAAATTGATGACGCGATCCAGCTTGCAGAAAAGGATCCGTTTCCCGAGCCGGAAGAGTGCTTGAAAGATGTCTATTGCGAGGAGGCCGGAAATTCGGGGTCAGACGGGTGATAATTCGGGTAGGAGGTGCGTCCCTGCATCTCCTACCCCGTCTGACCCTGAATTTCCATCCATATGCCCCTGACCACCTACGTCGAAGCAATTCGTCAAGGCATCTGGGAAGAAATGGAAAAGGATGAACGTGTGTTCGTTCTCGGCGAAGACGTCGGTATATATGGCGGTGCCTTCAAAGTCACCGCCGGAATGCTGGAACGGTTTGGTGAGTGGCGCATCATCGATACACCGATATCGGAATCCGGGATCGTGGGGGCCGCCATTGGTGCGGCCCTCATGGGAATGCGTCCCATCGCCGAAATGCAGTTCGCCGATTTCATTTCCTGCGCTTTCGACCAGATCACCAATTTCGCCGCCAAATGCCGGTACCGCTGGGGTGCAGGCGTCCCCATCGTTGTGCGAGGACCGAGCGGAGGAGGCGTCCACGGCGGCCCGTTTCATTCGCAAAATCCCGAAATGTACTACGTGCACACACCCGGTCTCAAAGTCGTATGTCCGGCGACGGCTTACGATGCGAAGGGGCTTATCAAAGCAGCGATCCGCGATCCTGACCCCGTTATTTATTTCGAGCACAAATTCTTGTATCGCCGCATCAAGGAAGAGCTTCCCGCGGATGACTTCATTGTGCCAATCGGCAAGGCTGCCATTCGACGGACTGGGTCCGACATGACTGTCGTTACCTACGGAGCGATGGTCCATGCTGCACTGGAAGCCGCGAAGGAACTGGAAAGGGAAGGTATCGATCTGGAAATCCTCGATCTGCGTTCACTGCTGCCGTTCGATAAGCAAGCTGTTCTCGATTCCGTCCGCAAGACGAACAAAGTTATCCTCCTCCACGAGGACACTCGGATTGGAGGTTTTGCGGGCGAACTGGCTGCCATCATTTCCGAAGAGGCGTTTGAATACCTCGATGGACCTATTCGCCGCATCACCGCGCCCGATACACCAGTGCCGTACAGCCCGCCGCTCGAGGAGTTCTTCCTTCCTAAAGCTTCCGATGTTATTCGTGTGGCACGCGAGTTGTACGCCTACTAAGTTCTGGTGTTCGGTGGGTCGAAAAAGGTTACCAAGGAACAAAACCATGGCCGAAACTCAAGTCAAAATGCCCCAGATGGGGGAGAGTATTTTTGAAGGTACGGTCACAAAGTGGCTCAAGAAGAAGGGCGACAAAGTTCAGCGCGATGAACCCCTGTTTGAGATTT
>MNKP01000111.1 GCA_001920875.1 Acidobacteria bacterium 13_1_20CM_2_55_15 | reverse complement strand
TTTGGTTGCTCACGCGGTCGTTCGAATATTTCGGCCACGAAAATCGGAACCCTGCCGTAGAGGTTCGCGAAATTGAAATGTCGTCATGAATATTCTTCTCTATAACCCGGACAACGGCGTCACGCGGAACTTCATGCCCCATTTGTGGATGTTCCTCCTCCAATCCCTCACCCCGGCCGAGCACAAGGTTTTCCTGATTGATGGAAATGCTCAACCGCTAACGCCAAACGAACTTGCACTTTTCGTCAAGGAGAATGACATCCGGCTTGCAGGAATCGGTTTCATGACGCGGATGGCGGTTCGCGCCTACAACATGGCGGATGTGATACGTGCGGCAGGCGCAAAGGTTGTCATGGGAGGCCCACATGTGACGGAGGTTCCCGGCGAACCGTTGGGAGGCGATGGAAACCCGCGCCATGCGGATGCCATCGCCCTTGGAGAAGCAGACGAAACGTGGCCGCAAATTGTTGAGGATACCGCGAAGGACCAACTGAAAGAGATCTACACGCCAACTAACGCCGAGGGGAAAGAAATCAAGCCATCGCTCGTGGAGTATCCCAACATACCCTGGGAACAACTCGATCTGGAGCAGTTCAATTTGATCGGGCATTTGCCACGATGGGCGAGATATTGGGTAGACCGCGCAGGCATTGGAATGAAGAGCTTCCACTTGATTCCGATCGAATCGGGACGCGGTTGTCCTTATGGATGTGATTTCTGCACGGTAACCGGTTTTTTCGGCGACTCCATTCGATTTCGGACGAACGAGAGTGTCGTCAACGAAATGCTTCGATTGAAGGCGCGGTCCAGTAGGGATGGCGGCCATATTGCCATTTTCTTCGTGGATGACAATTTCGCGATCAACATGAAGCGTACGAAGTCACTTCTGAAAGCCATCATCGCGGCCGACGCGATCCTTCCCTGGGTCGCACAAATCAGCATCAATCTTTTACGTGATCAGGAATTGTTGGACCTGATCGCCGCAAGTGGAGGTCGCTGGATTTTCCAAGGTCTGGAATCGATCGATGCTGCAAATCTCGAAGACGTAAACAAGGGTTTTAACAAACCTAGCGAATATGCCGCCGTCTTAAGCCAGCTCGCTGAGCGCGGGGTTTATGCCATCACATCGTTCATCTTCGGAATGGACGGCGATACTCCGGGTGTGGCAGGCCGGACCCTCGAAGCGATTGCCTCGTGGCCACCGGGTCTTCCCGTATTCGGATTACTGACGCCATATCCAGCAACCCCACTCTATGACCGGCTAAACAAGGAGGGGCGTCTGATCGCACCGGAGCATTGGCTTGATATTCGTCCGTTCAGGATGGCCTTCACGCCGCGGAACATCAACGTCGAAGAGGCTGAAGCGGAAATGAAAGCAGCCTGGTCGCGTTCTTATGACCCGCAGGCCATTGCGACAGCACTTCAGAAGATCGCGCATCGACCATTCCAAGAACGAGCTGTCATGTTGTTCGCTCGGCTCGCCTTTCGCGGTATCTACTTTCCTCAGATGCGACGCCGCGATTGGGTCCGCCTCTTAGTGGCAAACCGCAAGAACCTCCTTCGACTTCTAGCGGAGGCCCGTGTCGAATACAGAAGACAGCGACTGTAGCAAATTCAGCGAGTTAGGATCGAATCCCAGCGCCGTTTGTCCACAAACCTGACAATCTGCGATCAAGTTCGTATCTATTTTTGATACTGACCTTCTTGCAGCTCCCGCGCGTTGTTTGTAGATGATTTAAGAACTTCACAACCAGAGTGGCATCACAAGCCACCAAAGAAACCCGCGGGAGTGTTCCCGCAGGTTTCAAATTAATCGCTAATTTAGTACCGGTCGCGTCCGCCACCGCCGCGATAGCCGCCACCGCCGAAGTCTCTTTTGGCCATCGGTTTCGCTACGTTGACCGTCAGGGCGCGGCCACCGAGCTGGGATCCATTCAATTGAGCGATTGCCTTGTCAGCCTCTTCCTCGCCCATGGCTACGAAACCGAAGCCCTTGGAACGGCCCGTATCTCGATCCGTGATGATCTGAACCGATTCTACAGCTCCGAACTGCTCAAATGCAGTAGTGATATCGCTTTCTGTCGTTTGAAACGACAGATTTCCAACAAACAATTTTTTCGACATTTGTATTTACCTAATCTGTAAGGGAACTTCTGGAGCTTGGCGGGCAGGGATTAAAGATCAATCGGCGACCAGTCAGGACAGGAGCTTCCGAACATTTTTGAATTTTAGCGACTTGATTGTCGCTGTTGGAACGATACGCTAAGAATCGCAATTGTCAACAGCTACGGTTTTGCCGAAGCGTACCGGTCGTCGCGTAATGCTAACCAATCGGCAGTTGCGTGCGCGATGCGACCGCACGGGCCTGCCCGATATCCGGTGAAATGATCAATTCCAATACGGACACGTTGGAAGGCCTTAAAGAGCCAGTGAGCCGATCCGCTTTCAGCATGACGCCCATCGCACCGAGGCGCACGGCCCGAACGTGGAGTTCGCGACATTGTAGCCGCCGCTCTTGCTAGCAAAAACACTCAATCGACCAGCTGGAAATTAAGGCCCGCGACAAAGACGGCGCCGTTAGGGCGGGATCGGACACCCATATCCCGTAGCGAATTCGGACTTGCGAACGGATCGATTTCACAACCACAGCGACTTCCGGCCCATTCCGTAAACACGATCCCGACTACCACGGAGCTTTCGTACATGTCATCCACGCAACGTAGGTCCGAGCCTTACACCAATTGTTCGGCTTGAGCGAGGAACTGCTCGTAGGTTCCTTTGAAATCCTCCAAGCGGCCGTGATTGAAATTCCAGATTCGGGTGGCTACTTCATCGATCACATCGTGGTCGTGAGTTACGAGCAGCAGGGTGCCCGGATAACGCTGAAGCGCGATATTGAGGGCGTTGATCGATTCCAGATCGAGATGGTTGGTTGGTTCGTCCAATACCAGGAAGTTGGGCTTCTGCAGCATCAGCCGGCAGAAAATGATTCGCGCCGATTCGCCGCCGGAGAGAGCCTGCGTCGGTTTGAGCGCATCCTCGCCGCTGAAGAGCATCTGGCCGAGCAATCCCCGCAGTTCCTCCTGAGACGCACTTGGATCGAAGCTGTGGAGCCATTCGATGACGCTGACGCCGGGTGTGATGGAGTCCCGATGATCCTGCTCGAAGTATCCGACGCTGACCTCATGGCCCCAGGTCACCTTCCCCGAATCGATTGGAAACGCCTGATCCCGAGCATCTATGAAACCCGCCGCCTTTCGAATCAGGGATTTCAGAAGCGTGGTTTTGCCGGCGCCATTTCTTCCGATCAGAGCGATCTTCTCTCCGCGGCTCACGGACGCTGTGAAATCGTGAAACACGCGGAACCGGCCGGTCGCTCCGTCATATGACTTCGTGAGGCGATCGATTTCGAGGGGATGTCTTCCCGAGGGCCGGGCAACGTCGAATCGAATGTAGGGCCGTTGAATATTCGATTTCGCGAGCTCTGACGTCTGCAGCCGCTCCACTTCTTTCTTACGCGATTGTACCTGCGACGATCGCGTGCCTGCCGCGAACCGCGCGATGAACTCCTGCAGTTGGGCGATTTTTTTCTCGCGTTGAGCATTGCTCGCTTCGATCCGGGCCCGCACCTGCGTTTTTGCGAGCACCATATCGTCGTAGCCGCCGGTGTAGGTAATCACGGTTTGATAGTCGATGTCTGCAATATGAGTGCAGATCTCGTTCAGGAAATGGCGGTCGTGCGAAATGACGATAAGGCATCCGTCGTAACTGCGAAAGTGATTCTGGAGCCAGTGCACGGAATCGAGGTCGAGGTTGTTCGTCGGTTCGTCCAGCAACAGAACATCGGGATTCCCGAACAGCGCTTGCGCCAGAAGGACCCGCACTTTCTGCCCGCCCTGAAGCTCGCTCATCGTCCGATTGTGAAGGTCTTCGGGAATGTCCAAGCCATCGAGCAGAATTGCGGCATCGACTTCAGCCGTATATCCGCCCTCATCGCCGACGATGCCTTCAAGCTCACCCAAGCGCATGCCGTCTTGATCCGTCAGCGCGTTCGGGTCCTTGGCGTAGAGGAGTTCGCGCTCCTGCAAGGCTTCCCATAAAACGAGATTCCCCATGATCACCGTATCCATCACGCGAAATGCATCGAAGGCGAATTGGTCCTGCTTGAGGACTCCCATCTTCTTGACCCGCGTGACCGAACCTTTTTCGGGATCGATTTCACCCGTCATGATCTTCATCAGCGTGGATTTACCGGCGCCGTTCGGCCCGGTGATCGCGTAACGCCTCCCGGAGATGAACGTGGTGTTGACATCCTCGAACAGAATGCGGGCGCCGAAGCGCATGGACACATTATTTACGGAAAGCTGCATTTGACAGATAACTCCAAGTCGGAAAGACGAACTTCTGATTGTAACCCGGGGCCGAGACTTGACGGGAAACTTCGGTATTGGGCTATTTTGGATAGGCGCAGGGAGCTGGCACTTGTTTCATCAGCTTTGTGTGGCTGACGCCGAATTTGCCAATTAGCTCACCGTCCCCAAACTGTCGGTGTGCGAGACTTTAAATGGCGACTCAAGATGATGAAAGACTTTATCCTCGCTGATCGCTTTCTCCAATCGTGCATTGATCTGCCGGAAGATCTCCGCAGGAAGATCGTTTCGCGACTGCGGGCCTTAGCGAGGGATCCGCGCAACCGGCGGCTCGGTGTTGCGCGGGTGGAGGGATCCGGAAGCATTCTTTCACTTCCAGTCGATGAGGACTATCGCATCTTCTTTCGCCGGGAGAAGCAGGCGACGATATTGCTTTCGGTGGCCGGCCTTGTGTCCAATTTCGGGATGAATGCAGATCTAATTGTTATCGCTCCGGTGGACGCGCTCGAAAAGTTGCTCGTCGAAGAAAAGTATCTGCTTCTGGCGAAGCATCTTCTGACAGTTCCTGCCGCGACAACGGATCTCCAGTTTCGCATCGCGGAGATCGAAGAGGTCGTACGCGCTCATCTGCCGCCGGAGGCGCGCCGCTTTCCGAACTGGTGGGCCAACCAAAAGACGGGTAAGAGATCGCAGGCGTTCGCATGGATGGCGGCGGGATGGCTGGTCTCGGAAATCGACGTTGACGCGGATCTTGTGAAGTTCAGCCGGCAGAACCTCGAACCTGGAGGCGAAGGTTGAGCGCGCATCGATGTGATGAGCTTCGCCTGACGGGTTCGGGCGGCGCAAACCGGGTGATGGAAGCGGAGTTCAAGCGCCTCGTGATGCGTTCGCCATTTGATATACGCGTCGAGAAGCCGAAGCGCGAAGGAGAGGCGACGCTGCTCTACCCGTTCGAAGCGCGTGCGGCTTGGGTGGCCGCGTGTTATCACCGCACCTCGTCGCGGATCACGTGGGACTTGTGTTCGAGCGACGCGGTACGCCTGGAGCCGCTTTTTGCGGATCTTGTGCCGGTCCTCTCCGCGGACGACCGGCTTCCCGATGAGAATCTGCCCTTCTCTGTCGAGGTTGGCTCGGCTTCCGACTTCGAGGCGTCGCCGCTGCAGCTTCGCGGCGTCGTCAAGAACGCGCTTGTCGAAGCGTTCGCGGCGAGGGGCGTCGCCGCGGAACTGGATGCGGAATCACCGGACATCGTGTTCGTGGTGCGGCGGGCCGGAATTCCCGAAACGCGACACACCTGCGTCGGTATCGATATCGGAGGCGGAGCGCGTCATCGCCGCGGCGCCCGCGTGGCGATGGGACCTGCGCCGCTGCGCGAGACGATGGCCGCGCAGTTGATCATGCTCTCCCGTTGGGACGCACGCACCGAGCCGCTCGTCGATCCGATGGCCGGAGGCGGCACAATTCCGATCGAGGCCGCTGGCCTGGCGGTCGGCGCCGCCATTCGGAAACCGATGGATCTCCCTATAGGCCGCCTCACTGCCTTCGAGGATCTTCCAATCCAAACGCCCGACCTCTTCCCCGGCACTGTGCCGCGCATCCTTGCCCTCGATGTGGATCCTGAGCGAATTCCCGCCATGGTGGGGAACCTGCGCGCCGCAGGGCTGACCGGCCCCGCATATTCCCGTTCTCTCGTCATCGCGGATCAGGATGTCCGACTCCTGACTCCGGAGTATGTCCACCGTATGCTGCCTGCTGCTCATGATATGAAACCCGGCGTTTTTTGCTTTAACCCGCCTTACGGCGTCCGCATGTCGGCCGGTGACGAAAAGAGACTGCTGGCGCTCTACTCCGATATGGGCCGCGTCCTATCGCGCTTCAGCGGCTGGCGCGCCGCCTGTTTCGTCGCCAATCCGCGCTTCGAGGAGATGTTTGGTCACGCTCCCGTGATGACGAAACCGGCGACGAATGCGGAACTCCGCGGCAACTTTCTGGTGTACGAGTTTCGCTGAGCAGCAAGAGCGCGTCCACCATCCGCCCGATTCCGATCGATACACTCTCTGGAAAATGTAGGCCGGCGGCTTTGTCCACGGGCAGGCGCGTTCCTCGCCGCACGCGGATCAAAGGCTGGAACGACTCGAACCGATGAAGGCAAGTTATGCGGCGTCTCAAGATCGCTTCAGATGTAATTGCGCTGCGGCCGAAGCTGTGAGGCGGAGGAGAGACGGCTCCAGAAATTCAAAAAGACGAGAAAGGGAGAACGTGGCGGATCACGAAGGATTGTTAATAACCTAAACCTTTATGGGAGGAAAGAGTGAACTTAGAGCGATTGCTAATGCAGAGTGTGGTTGGTGAAGCCACTTTTTCAAAGGTTGGCACTGCACCGCCGAATATGATGCTCTCGACGGAGACCCGAACCTCGGCTGAATCCGAATCAAAACTGCCGGAGGTGCTGTTTATTTGTCAGCGCCCTTCAAGTTACTCAGCCACACTGAGTTGTTGCACGCCGTTATCTGCAACGAAGGAAACCTTTGAAGTCCTAGACAGCGACGAAACCGAAGACGGTCCACTTAAACGATCCGTGAAGTGGCGGGTCGAGCGTCGTTTTGGCGAACCGATAATTTGTTCGACATTCATTGCATCTCGGCAGGAACTTCAACGCCCAGGGCTAGTCCCAGAATTTCTGGTACCCGAAACGCCGGAGGCGAAAGTCACAATCGACAACTACATTTCTAATAAATGGAAGCGCATTCGGAAGAACTTGGACGTCCCCCTCGATGATGCGATTCCCGACAGTCCGCTAATCGTAATAGCCCGAGAACGCACGGGGGGCTTCACATCCATTCCGAGTATGGCCATGGAACCAGAACGAGATTTTATCGTCCTAGACCAAGACATGGATTTCGAGAACTCTCCCTGGGGGCGACCAGTGCATTGGCGCATTGGGCAGCGAGGCGATCAAGAAGTCTACTGTTCGAAGATGATTATGACCGCCGAGGAAATCCTTGCGGCGCTTATCTTGATTCACGCCATCCAGTTCGTCGACTCCACGGGTCAGGTCTGTGCTCCTGGCAGCAGAGCGCAACTCCGACGGCGGGACGAGATTCGCCAATTTCAGCGAGGTGCGGTTCCTTGTACGCAATGCCCATTCGTCTATGTCTGTTCTGGAGACTGCCCGGCAAAAAGCGGAGGTAAGACGAGGCCGTCCCAAGACGTGCATATAACGTGAGAAATTCGGCATCAAATCCGTTCTTTAATCCATATCTGCAAGAGTACTTTAAACAGAAGCGAGGCAAATTCCTGTTCACGCACACCTGCCGGTCTGGAACCACAGTCGATGTTTATGAAGCCGTGGGTGGACCGGCAGGGTTGATTTGCGTGCCAGATTGGCGTGATCAAGTACCTACGCCCGATGATGTCGTCGAATGGGCACAGGATGTCGTACCACGTGTGAAGGAGTTGCTGGAGCAGTGACGGATTTTCAACATTCCTTTAGCTGCGAGTTCGCGCTTGAACAGAACAGCACTACAGCGAGGTAACTGAAATCCACATCGTCATAAACACGCTCGTCGAGAAGTGCGCATTCCGGACGGCGTAGGAGGATAGCGTGCACAACATCAGGGTATTCGTCCACACGCCGGGACGAACAACCACGACTTTCGCAATCTGCGGTTTCCGTGACGCCCTGAACTTCCACTTTTCCGATAACGCGGTATTACGTCCAAGTGGTCTCACTGTCCTATAATCGCTCTGTTTTGACGATTGGCACATTCGCTCAAGTTGAACTCGCGAGCCCCTGAGTCGAAGTACCTCACGCATTTGAAACGGAGGACCAAATGGAGTTCGCTTCAATGGTTTTGGTTGTTCTGCTATCCCAGCGTGTTCACGTCGTTGATTCGCCGGCGATCAACGATCGACCCATAGAGTCTCCGGAGGTTCTCTATTACACCGATCCTTTTTACACGCGGACTGCGCGGGAAAAGAAAATCGAGGGAACCGTCACAATCGAAGCCACGTTTGATGTGAGGGGCTGTATGAAAGTTTTGCGAACAGTTAAAACCGTCGGGTTTGGTCTTGACGAGAATGCGGTCACTGCACTGCGATCGTGGAGGTTTTCCCCAGCCAAACGAAACGGCGAACCTATCGAGGCGATAGCGCAAATCGACGTTGACTTTAGTCTCGCTGCGGCACCACCCATTGAGTACGACGATATTAATAGAGTCGGCCCAGGGATCTCGGCGCCGACGGTAATTAGGCGAGTTGAACCGCAGTACACGGGCGAAGCCAGCCGAGCGCGCCTAGTGGGAGCCGTCATCCTACAAACAGTCATTCAAACAAATGGGACGGCAGACATTCTGAAGGTAGTTAAACCATTGCCGCTCGGTCTAACGGAGAGCGCTCTTGAAGCGATTCAACAGTGGAGATTTAGGCCCGCGGTCCAAAATGGGAAAGACATTCCGGTGGCACTAAATATTGAA
>MNKP01000106.1 GCA_001920875.1 Acidobacteria bacterium 13_1_20CM_2_55_15 | reverse complement strand
GGAGCAATACGACCAGGCTCTGCGCAAGGCTGCGCTTGACGATCCGCACGATCGCCGGGCGCTTGCCGCCTTACGGGTTAGAGAGTCCGGCATTCCCTGGCCTGAGAGATTCCAACGTGTGGTCATCCATGCCCTCTACGATCTGACCGAAGCGGAATTCCTGCTGATGCGATCGCTTATTGAAGTTCTGCCGGATGGCGGTGCTGTGATCCTTTTTAATACGACAACCAACATAAAGCCGACGCAATATGCGGAATGGACCTGGCAGCGTTTTGTTCAGGATGAATCACTCGCTGAAAAAACATTTCCGGAGTTCTGCCGGCCGTCGCGTCCAAACCATCCTCTCTTGGAGAAGCTGTTCGTTTTCGAACCGCATGAGCCGCTTCCACCCGATGATTCGTTAAGGATTGTCGAGGCCTCCGGACGATATGACGAAGTGCAGATCATCGGCAACGATATCGTCGATCTATTACACCGCGGGGAAAGCCCAAACGAGATTGCCGTCGTGGTCCGCCACATCGAAACCTATGGCGAGATGATCGAGGACGTTTTCACGCGCTACGGAATCCCACACAGTTTTGATACTGGTGTACCTCTGCTTCGGATCCCATTCATCAAGTATTGGCTCGCGCTGCTCGACCTCGTTACGAGCGAGCGCTCGCGTGAAGCGCTCGCTCGGGTTATGTCGAGCGCGTACTTCATCCCTAGACTGTCCCCCAAAATCGATGTCGATCGAGTCCTCGCTGGCGCCGGTTACATCGACCGGAATCACGTCCGGGCCTCTCAGTTGGTGGCGCGCAAAAGTTCTCCGCTCACCGCGGAATTGGAGAGATTCGAACAGTTCTTGGATGAACTGGAAAACTCGACAGGTACAGTCGTTGATTTCCTCTCTCGCCTGCGGCCTGAATCTTCGTTCGCCCAGCGCGACCGTCAAGCGTGGCGTGTCTTGGTTGAAGAGCTCGAGGCCGTCCGCGCTATAAGCGCGCCGGATGAGGGTCTCAGTTTCCCGGAATTTCGCAAACTGGCTTCGGAAATTGCGGGCCTTCGGACAGTCGACCGAATGATTTCAGCTCCCGCGCCTCCTGGTGTTCCGCGAGTGCGCATTGTGAGTCCGCATTCGCTAGGCTACCGCGAATACCGGTGGATCTTTGCTCCTGGTTTTGCGGATGGTGAATTTCCATCGCGTTCGGCTTCAAATCCCTTGCTTCCGGACGAAACAATCGAAGCGATCAATGGGCGGATCCGGCCTCGCCGGCTCATGACCTCTCGGGATCGGAACCGGAAGGAGCCCCTATATTTATTCATGATTCTGGACTCCGCTGCGCGGCGCGCCACCCTGACCTATCCGGGCAGCACGCTGGAAGGGGAGATAATTTCTCCATCGATATATGTCGGAGAGATTGCACGGCATTATGCCCCGGCTGCAGGGGCGGTCGGCGAAGCGCAAGCGCGGCAGCGCGCAGCCGTAACCGGCGAAGCGCAAGCGCGGCAGCGCGCAGCCGTAACCATTGACCGCCCGGGCGCTCATAGAGCGCCCCTACAGCCAAGGGGAGAGGGCGAATGGCTCAGTGCTGTTGCCCACGAGTGGCGGTGTGGAAGGATAACCGAAGAGCGCGCACAACAATTGTTGGGAGATGAGCTGCTGGAGCGGGGGAAGGCCGAATCGAGAGGATCGGCTCGAGCCGATATCGGCAGAGGTGTTTTCGAAGTCGATCGCGTATGGCATCCGAGTGAATTGAATTCGCTGAAAACGTGTCCTTTCGTATTTCTAGCGCGTCACGGCATGAAGCTTCGCCGAGGCGAGATGCCGGACTTCGAGGTGCCCCCGCTGGAAATCGGAATCCTGGCGCACGCCATACTCCGTGATTTTCATGCCGAACCCGTGCCTGCTTCCGAGGAGCTGGCTCGAGCGCGGATGGACGAGATCGTTCGGCGCAGACTCGCTCCTGCAGATGTAAACGGGCAAGGTCCGCATTCGGTTTTCGATCCGTCACTGTGGAAGATCCGGCGTCAGCAAATTGTGGCCGTATTGCATAGATATGTGGATTTTGCCGTCCATGATGCGCTTGACGGATTCGAAACGCAGTCGGCGTACCTGGATAACGCTTTGCCGCCTGCGCGTTTGGGAGAAGTATTGCTGTGCGGCAGACCGGATCACGTCTCAACGCATCGTGCGGGCGACAGGATTGATGGCATCCGGATCGATGACTTCAAATACTCGGCCGCATCCGGTTCAACGGCGAGGCTCCTGAAGGAGTCGTTTCAAATTCCAACTTATGCCTATCTGGCGATACAGGCTCTCGGCGCCGATCCGAGCGTCCGAACGGATGGCCGTTATCTGCTGCTCCGTTCTCCGGAAAACCCTGTCATCTCGTACTCGATTAACGAGGCGGTTATCGACGATGTACGGATGAGAGTGGAAGCTCTGATCCGCAAAGTTCATGAGGGCAAACTGCATCCTGATCCAACCGAAAAGCAGGACTGCATAGATTGCGAATATCGACGGTTGTGCAGGATGTACGGCGGTTGAGGGGAGAGGGTGGATCTTGAGATAATATGCTGTTTGAAACCAACACTGTGGTGTGGGCAAGCGCGGGAACCGGAAAAACCCGCAAACTGGTCGACGTGTATCTGGAACTTTTGGAACGCGGCATGGACCCCGGCCGCATTGTTGCCGTCACGTTCACCGAGCGGGCTGCAGCGGAGATGCGGGATCGAATCCGCACCGCATTAGCCGACAGGCAGGGCAGATGGACGGCGGCGATCTCAAGCTTGGCCGCCGCCCCGATTTCAACTATTCACGGTTTTTGCGGAATTCTTCTTCGCCAACATGGAATTGTATTGGGAATCGATCCGTCATCTT
The DNA here is from genome assembly GCA_001920875.1 of Acidobacteria bacterium 13_1_20CM_2_55_15. Taxonomy (GTDB): domain Bacteria; phylum Acidobacteriota; class Terriglobia; order 20CM-2-55-15; family 20CM-2-55-15; genus 20CM-2-55-15. The sequence continues at coordinate 7,797 of MNKP01000106.1, read as the reverse complement.
CGGTTCTGGACGAACAACAGAGCCTCGATCTAGCGCGGGAGGCTGCGCGCGAGACCATCCGTCAGGAAATTCTATCCGGCAACGAAGACGCAGAGAATCTATTTCGGGATTTTGGTTTGAACGAACTCGTCGACACACTGGTATCGGCGAGTGGTTGGCTGAACAGCCTTGGCCAGGATGCGGACTGGCTGCTGGCTCGCGTTCAGGACCAAGAGAAAACCGCGGCGGATCTCGAACAACAGATCGGCGATGAAATCCGTCGCTATGGCGGGAGCTTTGAGGCGATCGGCGAACGGTTCGACGAGTTGGAGTCCCGGAAAGCGAAACATCCTCTACGGAAGCGAGACGATTCTAGGGCACTGCTTCCCAGGATTGGTCAAATTGCCGGGGTTCCAACCTCCAGCCGCTTAACCAAACTCGCCGGGCTGTATATCGAGCGATTCCTATCGAAAAAGCGGGCTTTGAACGCGGTGGATTTCGATGATCTACTGCTTGGCACGCGCAACCTGTTGCGGGAACACAACGATATTCGCCGGCACTATCAGGATCACTTTGAAGCCTTGCTGGTCGATGAATTTCAGGACACCGACGAGGTCCAGGCGGAGATCATCTCGTTGCTTGCCGCGGACCCGCAACATCCGGGCCGTCTCGCTCCGGCTAAGCTCATGATTGTCGGCGATCCGAAGCAGTCGATTTACAGATTCCGGCGCGCCCGCGTGACCGTATTTTTTCGCCTGCTTCAGCGCATTCTCGATGAAGGAGGCCGGCTCGAGCATCTTCAAGAGAACTATCGGTCAGCGGCACCGATTGCCGAATTTTCAAACCGGCTTTCGGAACTGATGATGGATGGTGCCGGAAAGATCGAGAACATAGCCCACGCCCAGGCGGATCTGTCTTACCGAGTCCGGTTTTCGGAGGCAGACGTCTTGAAGCCGAAGTCCGATGCGCCATTTTTGGGCATAACGTATGTAGCCGCGGAATCGGGAGCAAAGGCCGCCCAGGGCCGAGAGATGGAAGCCGAGGCGATAGCGCGTTTACTGAAGGAATGGAAATCTTCCGGCCGAATTCAGTCGTGGAAAGAGGTTGCGATCCTCATGCGTGCAATGACGAACGTCGAGATCTATCTCAGCGCGCTCGAAATGCACGGAATCCCTGTCTACGTCGTGCAGGGGACGGCCTTCTATCAAAAGACCGAAGTGTCGGACCTGATCGCATTCCTGGAATTGGTCCTCCACCCCGACGACGAATTGCTTCGCGCCACCGTCTTAACGTCATCGCTTTTTGGGGTACCGTTCGAGGCGCTGTTGCCTCTCCCAGCTGTAGGGGCGGTCTATGACCGCCCACAATATCAAACCCCAACTACCGCGGGCGGTCCGCGAAGCGCAAGCGCGGCAGCGCGCAGCCTCAAAAATCGACCGCCCCTACAGCTGGTCCCGCTTTTCGCCGAGATCCTCAGTTACTGGCTTGAACACCGCGACGCCGCCACCGCCGCCGAGATTCTCCAAGACGTTATTCGCAAGACAAATTTCGACGTTGTCATGATGGCGCAAAAGAACGGACCGCAGCGCGTCGCCAATATCGGTAAACTGATCGAAATCACACGGAGCCTGTCGCGTCAGGGCACAACCGCACTGGACGACATCGTCCGCTATCTTCGCGACCGGGCCAACGACCCGTCGGTGCGCGAATCGGAAGCACAAATCGTTTCCCAGAACGATGAGGTCGTCCGCGTCCTCACGGTCCATCAGGCGAAGGGCCTTGAATTCGATATTGTCATTATTCCTGATCTCGCCGCCAAACCCGGACGCGCAACAGGCGACCGGACCTTCTTCAGCGATCGATGGGGACTCCTCGCCGGCACTGCTTACGGACTCCACCGAAAACCTTTGCCGCATGCGCTGATTCTGGAAGCCAAAGAGCGGGACGAAGATCAACAGTACGAAGAAGAAAAACGTTTGCTGTATGTTGCCGTGACCCGAGCGCGCAAGATGCTGGTGCTGGGCGAAGGATTTTCCAGGCAAAGCGGGCCGTGGTTGCGATGGATGGAACAGCTCTTCGCCACCGTTCAAACCGGCGCTGTCGAACGCGCGCGTGATGGAAAACCGCAGACGGTAAAATTCAAGGGTTTCGCCGTAAAAATTCTTCCTGCCTCCCAGCTCAATGTTCCCGAGCAACTGGCTTTCACTGCCGGGACGATGCTGGTCGGCGAGACCGATATCCCGTGTGGCGCGAGGGCTCCCGTGCCGTTATCTATCGAAATGACACCTTCGGATCTCACGGCGCTGGGCGGCTGTTTTCGCTATTTTCATTGGACCCGCACCTTAGGATGGCCGGAGCCCGGAGCCGAACCTACGGGCCGCTCATCGCAGATGCGGCGTGGCTCACTCGCGCATAAGTTTCTCGAAACCGCCGCCACGCCCGGGTCAGAGGCATTGGCTTCGGCCGGCATTCCCGATCTCGATTTCGTATTTCAGTCAGCGGAGTGGCGCCAATTATCGTCAGCGTCGCCTGAACGTGAACTGCCATTCCTCATGCATCTCGAGGCTGGCGGAAAGGATTGTTGGATTCGAGGCCGGATGGATGCGGTGGTCGTTGCCGATGTGCCCAAGGTTATCGATTACAAGTACGCGGCCTGGCAAGAAGGCGCAGAGAGCGATTACGAAGTGCAATTGACAGCTTACTCGCTTGCATTGATGAAAGCTCTCTCCGCGGGCCGGGCGATTGCCGAGCTGTGGTATCTAAAATCGCCGATGAAGGTCGTGCGGCGCGAATATACGTTCGAAGAGGCTGAGAACCGGTTACGAGAGTTGTTTTTGAAGTATGTGAACGCTATCCAGACGAACCATTGGGCTGCAGCCGAACGCTCCTATTGCGACCACGTCGAATGTGGATTCCGCAAGAAATGCTGGAGCGCAAGCTAGTGTCCCGTCTCCTAAATAGCTATACCATTGCCGATGGGGCTTGCGAGGCGAGGTCGAGGAGCGATGAGGAGGCAGATGCTCTTTCATCGCCGACGAATCGCGACGACGAGATCGCCCGCAACCCCCATCGGCCCTTCGGGTTGCGGCGGAACGGCCCCGTCTTCGTTGTCGCTCCTCGGTCACAATGAAAGAGCATTGCTCCCTCGTCGCTCCTAGAATCCGGGGCCGTTGCGCTCGCAACAATGGTATAGCTATTTAGGAGACGGGACACTAGGATGCCAAGTTGGGTCTCCGCACTCGCTATCGCCATACTGGTTGTCGTCATGCCTTTCACGCTCATCCTCAAACTGATGCTCCAACTTCCAAAATCTGTTGCGCTGTCTCACCGGAGATGGCCGCTGCTGGTGAACATCGGGATCATCGGAGCCATCACGGCCTATACCACGATTTTCATTCGGAGCGCCTACTACGGGCGGATCGCGAGTCCCGTGACCGTTCTTATGGAATTCGTGATCGCCGCGTTGGCGTACGTTTTCGGATTGGTGTTGCTGCTCCGGCAATTCTCCGGGCTTTATGCCGAATACCTCATTACGACCGGCCGGAGCGGTCTTTTCATCAGGAAGATTGCTTATCGGAATATCATCAATATCGAAGAAGTGGCCAGAGGGCACGGCGAATCGCAGTTACGGATCGAAACCAGCCGCGGTCTCGAACATTCATTTACGCTGCCCACTCCATGTCTAGCGTCGCTTTACGATCGCGTGAAGCCGCAATTGTAGCTCTGTGCCCGGTTTGCCGTTATTATTGTCGTCAATGGAGCACATCATCCGCCAGTATTCGCTGGAAGCCGGCGCGCTGGAAGCCCAATATATTGAAGAGTACTTCACAGAATTCCGGCGGAAGAAAACCGCTGAAGAGATCATCGATCGGCTGAAAGATCGAGAGCATCTGATCCTGGTTTCCATGGCTCCACCCGATGACGACGGCACGCTGACTCCTGTTGCCTATAAGATCGGCCATGAGTTGCGGAGCCAGGAGGCCAATATTATGCTGTCCGACCTGGTGAGCCAGCTCCGCGAGGTCGTCGACTTTTCGAATCGAAAGATTTTCTACAGTTGGATTGGCGGTACGCGCCAGGAATGGCGCGGCCAAGGCCGCTACCGCGCCCTTACCGAGCAACAGGAAGAATGGGTGCACGCGCACGGATATCACGAACTGGTCGTCAAAACGAAAAATAGGTTTTATCCGATGCGCGCAACGCTAGATCATCTCAACTTCGACGTCATCAAATTTCAGAGACATCTTCGCGACAACCGCGAATCCAAGGTTTATCTCAGTAAAAAGATCGCTGCCGAAGTCCTGAATCAGCATCGAACCACGCGATCAGTGGTCGAAGCGGCATGAGAATTCGGGGAACAGAATCAATTTGCTGCTGTTACCGCACCGGGTCCGCGAACGGGTCCGCGTCCGGCCCCTCGTCGGCAAAGCCGCCGCGGACAAATCCTCCGCATCCGTTGATCACGATACACAGGGTTGCGGGATCAGGGCCTCGTCCTTCCGCGAACGCCTGCTCTGCGACGCGCGCCCCCCGCAGCAATGCCGGCAGGCCGAAATTCCCCTCGTGGCACCGCGGTTCATAGTAAATTCGATTGGCCGCATCGCTTTGCTTCTTCAATTCCTGCTTGACGGTCCACGGTTTCGTCCACGTCGTCGGGTCGTCAATGGTGACGACATACTCGATCGTATCCGCGTCGAGACGCGTCCACCGTTCCACGAGATGCAGATTTTCGTGAGCTCCCTGAAAATCCGATTTCGGCGAGAAATTCGTGACGTCGACGACCAGCGTGTTGCCCTCCCAACCGCCTCGTGAATCCCCCCACCATTGACGGAGATTCGCTGGGAGGTGTAGGGCTGTCGTGATCGGGATCTGGCGATACCGGCCATGCCCGCCGCCTATATCGTAGAAGATCGACACCTCGCCGGGAGCCTGCACGATTCGACTGAAACCGCCAGTCCAGCTACCAAAGTCCGGGAGGGCGCCGCTCAAGCAGCGCTCGGCCAGACTGCGGTCCTCCGGGCCATCAGCGCGGTTGATCGACGCGCTCAAATACATTGGGGAGGTTTCGTTTCGTCTCGGTGATACGGGTCCGTACTTTCCGCCGGCGCAGCCAGGGAGTTGCTGTTTGCAGGCTGAGGTTGGTTCGAGGAGCGCGAGCTGAAACTGTCGCAGGACGTCCCTGGCCTTCTGAGCCTCAGGGGTGGGCGGAGGAATTCTCCCGTTCTGCGGATCGATGATGAGTGAGGTCCGCTTGCCGACGGGCAAATGCATCGTGAAGGGTGCCTGGACGAATTCGGCATTCACGTCTCGCTCGGTGCCCCGCACCCGGCGGGTATCGGTGCTGTCACGCCCGACAATATCCGCAATTCGTCGATCAAGCTCGGCGCGTTCTGCGTCAGTCAAAAACTCCCGGTCGCCGTACTTGGTGGGCCGCTGCAGTGGTATGTCGACATCTCTGGACCAAATGCCCTGCAGATCCGGCTCGCCCCAGGCCGTCTTCAGCGCCGGCGCCGTTTTGCCGGTGACCGTTGGCGCCTTGTTCGTTGCGGCGGGAGTGTGGGTGCCTTCGCCGGAGGCTACCACGACCCCGACGAAGCTTCCAGGCGAAGTCGGGCCGGTGACGACGCGTATCGTCGGCAATAAGAGGGCAATCGTAATGGCTGCACTCGCCAACAGCGGTCTGCCCCGCTCCTTTTCATTAATCAACATGATCTGTAGCACGCTGCTCGCTTATCAGGTTTCGAGTTTCGGGTTTCGAGTTACAGACTGACGAGTGTGAACCCGCAACCCGTAACCCGCAACTCGTCAACTCGTCAACTCGTCAACTCGCAAGTTTGCCGAATCGGTTGATGCTATCACCGTCGGCCGAGCGCGAACAACGTTACAAGTGCAGCTCCCGCCCGCTTTCCTTTGCGTCCTCCGCGGTACGCGCTCTTATACCGATCCGGGACCGCCCCCGCCGTGCTCTACCCGCGCCTAACGATCTCGCGACCGCAAACGTACACACGGAGCCTTCCTTTTCTGTCGCTTACATGGCCTGCGGCTCGCCTTACGGGGTCGAGATCGCAATTCCACCAACGTTTCGAAGGGCCTCACAAATATTTGTGCTGCATGACTACTCCTAATCCAACCCACCCACTTTTCCATTTTCCTTGAAGGAGCCATGACCTGCCCCTAGAGTGTCGTGATCACTTGCGCTCAAGGAGGGCGCTTTAGACATGACACGATATCTGGTAATGAGCATTGCGCTGGTGCTGGTATTCACAGGTTCCGCGTTTTCCCAGCACGGTGCTCAAATTTTCGGCGGGTACTCGTATCAACGAACTGGCGGCGAAGGAGTGAATGGGTTTAATGCATCGGTAACGGGCGACATTACGCCCTGGGTTGGAATAACCGGAGATTTTGCTCTTCATTCGAAGGGCACATCAGTACTCCTACCTAACTCGAGTACCCTGCTCAATGCCGATGCGAAGCTTCTGTCCTTCATGTTTGGACCCCAATTCACTAGTCATGTGAATGATGCGACAAGTATGTTCGTTCACATTTTGGCGGGCGGCTACCGCGCTTCCGGGAGCGTTGCCTCCTCGGGTCTGGGTATCAGCGTTAACAGCTCCGGCACTGGATTTTCGACTGCCACTGGCGGTGGCGTTGACTTTCGCGTGGCTCCCAGGATCGCTGTGCGCCCAGTCCAAATCGACTGGATCCATCTGGGCAACACCAGTCTCTTTGGTGCTGACATGGGAAGCAGTAACGGATTCAGGTATTCGGGAGGAATCGTGGTCCGATTCTAAGTGTTCGAGTCCGCCGGGTCCCTTCGCGACAGTCCTGCCAGATGGGGCCCCCGGTGCCTTAGGCTGAATCATCGAATAACCAGCAAGGCACCGGAGCATCCACCTCATTTGATAGGCCTACCTAGGACGAAGCTCGGGCATATTGGTTAAACCACTCGATCGTGCGAGCCCATGCCTGTGGCGCCGTGACTTTGTTATAGCGTTCCGGCGTGGCGTCATTAAAGAAACCATGGACCGAGTTCGGCCAGATGTGGACCTCATTCGGGAGATTGTTTTTCTTGAGCGCCTCCTCATACGCCGGATAGGCCTTGACGAGGGCTGCGTCGAGCGCGCCATGGTGTATGAGTACCGCGGCTTTGATTTTCGGCACATCGGCCATCATAGGATTGCCGCCATAGAATGGAGCAATGGCGGCCATATCCGCGCCCATCATAGTCGCCAGCGTATTGCATACGCCTCCGCCAAAGCAGAAGCCGGTTGCGCAGACTTTGCCGGTAGACAGCGGATGTGTTTTCAACCATTGCGCGGATGCGAGGAAATCCTGAATCCTTTTGCCGGGATCGATCTTGCCAAATAACTGGCCGCCTCTGTAGTCGTCGTTGGGATAACCCCCGACCGTCGTCAGCGCATCGGGCGCAAATGCGATGAAGTTCTCTAGTGCGAACCGCCGTGCGACGTCTTCGGTATGGGGATTCAGCCCGCGATTCTCGTGTACCACGAGAACGGCAGGCAGCTTGGTCGGTGTTTCGGCACGGGAGTCCTGGCTGAATGGCCGGACGAAGTAGCCGCGGATGTAGCCATTTCCATTGGGCGAGGGTATGGTCTCGTAGCTCGCCTTGATTCGCTCGTCGTCTTTGCGAACCTGCTGCCCTAGTGCGTAGTTCGGCATCAACGCCTGGACAATTGCCTCCGCACTAAGGCCGGCAATGGCGAAACGCTTCACTCCACGAAGGAAGTCACGACGGCTGACCTCGCCGTGAATGTAACGTGTGTACAGTTCCACCGCTTCCGCGGGGATTTTCATCAT
>MNKP01000065.1:8786-10938 GCA_001920875.1 Acidobacteria bacterium 13_1_20CM_2_55_15 | reverse complement strand
GTTTGAGCCCGGTGTCGTTGTCAAAATCGATCCATTCGTCGACATCATCGGCCGCCACTTCAAGAACCCGAAAGAAGGCCTGGGCAACGACGGCAGCCCTGTCGCGCATATGTGGCGTTCGATGGCCATTCCGGACAACCCGCTGTAAGGGGAATTAGTTGTTGCATTTCCTGCCTCCTTCCTTGAAAATGAGAATCGTTTTCAACAAATCCTAGGAGTCCGGTCTCGTATGCTGCAGGCATTCGTTGTCGTCTTCCGCGAAGGTTTCGAATCGTTCCTGATCGTCGGTATCATCCTCGCCTATCTGCGACGGATCGGGGAGCATCGGCTTGTGCCCGCCATGTATTGGGGGATCGCCGCATCTGTCGCTGCCTCCGCCGGCCTCGGTTACATGTTGAATCGGGGTGTCAACGAATCCCTTTGGGAAGGTCTGTTCACATGGAAACCAAGCTCGACCGCATTTCCTCGCGATCATCGAGGCGATTGGCTTTTGCCGGCGTATTTTTATTTACGCTGGTCATGATCACCAAAGAAGGCATGGAAACCGTGCTCATGCTGTTTCAAATCCACGATCCAAAACTGGTGACCGGAGTTGTTCTTGGTGTGATCGGCGCGACAGCCATTTCCTGGGCATGGGTGAATTTTGGGCACTTGATCAATATCCGGAGATTCTTTCAAGTCACATCGATCTTCCTCATGCTGTTCATGGCGCAGATCGGAATTTATTCTTTCCACGAACTTTCCGAAGCCGGCGTTTTTCCGAACAGCGAAGTCTTGCACGACGCGACCGAGCCTTTCTCTCCCACCGGCCTTTATGGCAGATGGTTTTCCATGATCGCCATCGGAGCCTGTGCCGCGTGGCTGGGCGCTGCATGGATCGGTGATGCGATCAAGAAGCATCGAACCGCCGAAACTGTCGGCCAAAATCCTCACACCACCCCTGTGCGGTAACTTACCGCATCAGGACATAGTCCCCTCAATCTTTGTTATGCTGTAGCTATGGCCGGCGACCAATCCTATAGAAAGAAGATGGAGGCTCAACTCGATGAGTTGAGGACCCGGTTTAACGAACTGTTGGACAAAGTCGGAACCGGTGTCGATAAGGAGATCGAAGCCCTGCGTCCAAAGCTAAAGGCGATGGGCGAGAAACTCGATGAATTGAAGCACACAAGTGCCGAAGCCTGGGGCGATCTCAAGCCAGGACTCGAAAGGGCGTGGGCGGAATTGCAGGAATCCTTCAACAAGGCTGCCGCCCGATTTAGGAAGTCCCGCTGAGGATGTTGTCGTAAAGAATGGTAAGATTGCTCCCGCGATGAAACCGTTGGCACGCTACATGGAGGAAACCGGCACCACGCTCGATCAACTCATCGCGGCTGCCGGTTTGGATCGAAAACTCGTGAAGGCCATAGTCAATGGCAACTACACTCCGAGTCCGTTTGAACGGCAACGACTGGCGGCTGCGCTAGGGATTTCCGTGGACGAGATTTCCTGGGGGCATGCCGTTCCAGTCCAACATCTGCGCGGGAACGGTCCACAGACCGGGCGAGCGACTTAAAAAGCCGATAAAATCCTTCACTTAACAACTCTCCAGGCGTAAAGTTATCGGAAAATGCCGAGTTTGGAGGAAAACCGATGAAGCGTAGTCTCTCGGTGTTTCTGTTGCTACTGGCCGGATACGCCCAATACGCCGGCGCCCAACAACCGGTCGATAGCCTCAACGAGCAGCAGCGCCTTGGGCGTCAGGTCCTGGCTCAAGCTTGTGGCGTCTGCCATCTGCCGCCCGCGCGCAATGCCCGAACGTACGGTCCTTCGCTGAATAAAGGCGCCGGCGGCGGAGACGAAGCGGTCGTGCGAGAGTACATCCTTAATGGGACGCCACGCATGCCGTCCTTTCAGTATTTTCTTCAGCCGGCCGAGATCGATGCAATTGTCGCGTATCTGAAGACCGTTCCAGTGAATAAATAAGGAGAGGGTTATGAGAAACGTGCGAAGTCTCCTGCTTGCTGCCGCGGCCATCATGGTTATGGTTACGGCTGCCCAGGCAGCCGATCAACTCTTGACCGGCGCCATCTCGTCGCGCGCAGGCCAGAAGCTGGAAGGCGTGACGGTATCGGCCAAGATGGAAGGATCGACCATCACGACCAGTGTCTAT
>MNKP01000065.1:0-8654 GCA_001920875.1 Acidobacteria bacterium 13_1_20CM_2_55_15 | reverse complement strand
GCGACACCTGACGATGCGCGCATCAAGCGGATCTTCATGAACAATTGCACGTCCTGTCATCCGCCGGGATATATATTGCAGTTCCGCTTCGATGAGGCCGGCTGGAATAAGATCCTCAACTTGATGAAGGTGGTGCCCGGCACGGGCGTCTATCCGGGGCCCGGCGCCAGAGTCAACCAGATCATCGAACACAACCAGAAGCAACTGGCGGCATACCTTGCACGCGCGCGTGGTCCGGGCGAGACTTCGATGAAGTTCCCTCCGCGCCCGCGGCCGACTGGTGAAGCGGCACGCGTCGTATGGAAACTCTATGACCTGCCGCTGAATCCGGAATCGGGCATCGGCACCAAGTACAACGACAACGACGGTACCGATTGGACTCTGGGCCAGACGTCAAAGCTCGGTGAGCTTCCGCATGACGGCGGCATGGGATTCGACGGCAATCTCTATTACACCGTCAACAACCCCAATCGTCTTGTCTCGATCGGAAAAGTTGACGGCAAGACGGGAGAGGTCTCCTATCTGAAGGTCGAGGCGAAGAACAGTGAGGCGGCCACCAGTCACGGCCTGGTCCGCGATGGGAAAGGGAACTTCTGGTTCGACATCAATCCGGGACGCCGGAGCCTGGGCTTCCTCGATACAGCAACCCAGAAGATCGCTGTTTATGAAACGCCTGCGTCCATGTCCCCGGTCGGTGGTGCTGTGACGATGGACGTCGATGGCAACGGTATGATCTGGGCCTCCGCGCCCGATGGTGCCATACGCTTCAATCCGACGACGAAGGAATTTACCGGCTTCAAGTCCCTCACGCCTTACAACAACCCGAAGGGTACGGGGATGACTTACGGAACCGCCGGCGATCGCCTCGGTAACGGCTGGTGGGCTCAAATGGCGATGGATACCATCGGCCGTGCGGATATCGAAACCGGCAAGGTCACCGAAGTGAAGCTGCCTCCGGTGAAAGCCGAGATGGAACGAATCAAGCCGGAGGAGCGCACGTTTTATGAAAACTTCAACGAGCTGAGCTTCAACACGCCGCTTCCATGGTCACAAGGACCGCGTCGCATGGGCACCGACAAGAACGCCGATGTCCTTTGGGTTGGCAATTCGTGGGGCGCGTCGCTTGCACGTATCGATACCAGGACGAGTGAGGTGAAGATCATTCCGATGCCCGATCCAACGATGCAGGCCTACCACGCCGTCGTGGACAGCCAGCACAACGTTTGGGGCAACTTGTGGACCTCGGACCGGGTCTTTAAATACGATCCGGGCGCCAACAAGTGGACCATGTTCGATCTGCCCGTACACGGCACCGAAATCCGTCACATTTCGCTGCTCGAGCGCGATGGAAAATTGAACGTGATCGTGCCGGTTTACCGTTCGAGCCAGATGGGCGTTATGACCCTGCGCAGCGATGCCGACCTGGCCTCCCTCAAAGCTCAGGCAAGATAACCCTTCCTTTGGGCGCGCCGTTGAACACAGCGGCGCGCCCGGCGTGACGCGACCGCCTTCTCGTTCCGCAAGATCGTGTAACAAAGAACCGGCGTTGGCGGTTTTCCTTCGCTACTGCTTCGCGGAGGCGTTTCGGCTGCGGCTGCTGCGCGGGCGGCGAACACGGGTTCCACTCTAAAACTCAGAGGAACTTCGGTTTAATGAAAATCGTGGGAGACAACGGCGGCTTCACTGACGGGAAGGATCTCGACTCGATCGGCTTTCACTGAAATCACGTTGTCTACATTTTGAAGGCGGCCTTCGATCAACAGGAATCGGCCTCCCACGACCGTGAAGCGATTTTGGTCAAAGATGTCGGGCGTGATGATCGCGTTCGAGATTCCGGTTTCATCTTCAAGACTGAGGAACACGAATCCTTTCGCAGTGCCCGGACGCTGGCGCGCAATGACGGCTCCGGCAACTCGAACGGATGCGCCGTTACGGCGGCTTGCCAGATCGGCGGCCCTTAGGACGCCTCGGGCATCCATCTCATCGCGATAGTAAGCCATGGGGTGTAGGCCAACCGTCATGCCGGTTCCGTGAAAATCGGCGACGAGACGCTCTTCCGCCGTCATTTGCGCGAGCGGTGAACCACGGTCCGGCTCTGGAATGGTTTCCAGCAATGGGCCCGTGCGGCGCCAGGCGCGCTCGACCTGCCATAATGCATCCCGGCGGTGAATACGATCGGCTGGATTGAGGAAATTCAGCGCGCCGAGCTCAGCTAATAGAATCAATTCGCGCTTTTGCAATTCGGGAACGCGCCGGGCAAGATCGTCGATGGATGCGAATGGTGCACGTTTTCGTTCTTCTACAATCATGTGAGCAACGGATTCACGCATGCCCTTTACGTAACGCATGCCGAGACGCACGGCGAAATTCGAAATTTGAAATTCGAAATTTGAAATTTCTTCGAGCGTGCACAACCAATCCGATTTCGTTACATCAATCGGGCGCACCGTTAGCCCGTGCCGCTGGGCATCCTTGACGAGTGTGGCGGGGCTATAGAATCCCATCGGCTGATTGTTCAGCATGGCGGCGGTGAATGCCGCCAAATAATGGCATTTCAAAACCGCGCTCGCGTACGCGATGAGCGCAAAGCTGGCAGCGTGCGATTCGGGAAAACCGTACAAGGCAAATGATGTGATCGAATGGATGATCTGGTCCTGAACTTCGCCGGTGATGCCGTTTTGATTCATTCCTTGACGCAGCTTCACTTCAACTTCTTTCATGCGTCGCTCGGACCGCTTGAAGCCGAACGCGCGGCGCAATTCTTCCGCTTCGCCGCCGCTGAATCCGGCCGTGATCATCGCCATTCGCAGCAGCTGTTCCTGAAACAGCGGTACGCCCAAAGTCCGTTTGAGGACCGACTCGAGCGCCGGATGCGGATAAGTCACAGCTTCGCGTCCCTGCCGCCGCTTTAAATAAGGATGAACCATGTTGCCGACAATCGGTCCAGGCCGGATGATGGCAACCTGCACGACAATGTCGTAGAAGCGTTCGGGACGCATTCGCGGCAAACACGACATTTGCGCGCGGCTCTCGATTTGAAACATTCCGACCGTGTCCGCCTTTTGCATGGCGGCATATGAATCCGGATCATTCTGCGGCAAATGCGCGAGATCGACCTGTTCGCCGTAGTGATCGCGAATCAGCTTCAGCGAATCTTCCAGCACCGCCATCATTCCAAGGCCAAGCAGGTCGACCTTTACAATTCCCATGTCCGCGCAATCGTCTTTATCCCATTCGACGACGGTGCGGCCGGGCATGGTCGCCGGTTCGAGCGGAACCACCGAATCCAACTGCCCCTGGCAAATCACCATACCGCCGGAATGTTGTCCGAGATGCCGGGGCAAATCCTGAAGCCGCAAACACAGCTCGAGAAATTTGCGAATGCGTTGCCGGCGCATATCGAAGCCGGCGATGCGAAATTGTGCTTTATCAGTCCCGCTCTGGGATTTGTCGAATCCACGGAGACGGCTCCGCGGATCTGGAAATAATCCGGAGCGGGAGTGAAAAAGCGTGTCCGACTCATCCTTGTATTCGAAATGGCCGACAAGCCGTGTCAGGCGTTCCAACGTTTCCATATCAAAGCCGAGCGCCTTTCCGACTTCGCGCGCGGCCGACCGGCCGCGATAGGTGATGACATTTGCCGTCATGGCGGCGCCAAACCTGCCATACCGGTCATAGATGTATTGAATCGCGCGCTCGCGCTGATCGCCGCTGGGAAGATCCAGATCGATGTCGGGCCATTCGCCGCGCTCTTCGGAGAGGAATCGCTCGAACAGTAGTTCCATTTTCACCGGATCGACGGCCGTAATGCCCAGCGCATAACAGACCGCGCTGTTCGCTGCCGAGCCGCGGCCCTGAACGAGAATGTTATTTTTGCGGCAGAACTGGATGATGTCCCAGACAATAAGGAAGTAACCTTCGAGCCCAAGCTTCTCGATCAGACGAAGCTCGCGTTCGATCTGGCGCCGGGATTTTTCATCGTACGGACGAAACCGTTCGAGGGCGCCTTCTTCGGTTCGTTTGCGAAGGAACGACGCCATCGTTTCGTTCTCGCCAACCGGAAATTTCGGAAATGCATAGCCGAGATCTTTCAGCGTGAATTGAAGACGCGACGTAAGCACAGCGGTATTCGCAATCGCTTCCGGCACATCATGGAAAAGCCGGGCCATTTGCGCGGAGGTCTTCAAATAACAATCGGAATTTTTTGCAAGCAGGCGGCCGGCGGTTTCCAAAGTGCGGTGATTCCGGATCGAGGTGAACACATCGAGAATCTCGCGTTCTTCCGGCACAGCGTAGCGAACGCCGTTGGTTGCCACTAATGGAAGCTGAAACGATTCGGCAAGAGCGATCGCCTGCTGATTGATGGCTTCTTGTTCACGATTGTAATGACGCTGTAATTCGACATAGATGTTTTCGCGGCCAAAGATGCGGATCAATCGATCGAGTGTTTCCCGGCCGTTTCTATTGGGAATCGCCATCGTGAGCGGGCCGTGCTCGCCGCCGGTCAGACAGATGAGACCGTGGGAGTATTCAGCAAGTTCGTCCTCCGTTACCGCGCCTTTGCCTTTTGGCGCGCGCAGTTTCATACGCGTCAGGAGCCGGCAAAGATTTTGGTAACCTTCCCGGGTTTCGGCGAGCAGCGGATAGCGAACGCCTGTTGTCGAAGTGACTTCGGCGCCAATATGTGCTTGTATGCCGGCTTTCTTCGCAGCGAGATGAAACCGTGGCGCGCCGTAAACGCCGTCGCGATCTAGAAGCGCAATCGCGGGCATTGAATATTCAGCGCACGCGGCAATAAGTTCTTCGGGCAGGGAAGCGCCCTCCAGAAAGCTGAATGCGGAGCTGGCATGAAGCTCGATGTATGTCGCGCTCAATCGAAGACTCCTTCGGCATACCAGCGGTCCATGTGAACGTCGAAGTAAATCCGGTAAAGGGCGTCGAGAACTTCGATATCCCACTCTTCGCGGTCCCACATCGTGGGCCGCCACCAATCGCCCGAGGTGCGCCAAGGTCCCCGCGCGGTCGCAATCGGGCCATGCACTCCATGAAACGCAATCCATATGGGTGTGCTGTTGCGGAGCTGGACAGTGGCCTCTAGCGGCGGCCGGAACCGGCGCAGGGCGAGCAATTTGAAATTGGGCAAATCCTGCCAGGATTTGTCCAATTTCGAAATGTCTTTGTTCGTAGAGGAGAATTTGGAAACCCGGAACCCATCTGGACGGTGCGTATCCTGAATCTCCGCCGCTCCCACATTCTCTTCTCCCACGACGGCCTTCAGCCGCGCCAGCGTCAATTCCAACTTCTCCGGTTCGGGTGACAGCGGCACGAACAGGCCGTTCTGCACAACGCGGGGCTTTGCGGGAATCGCTTCAATCTCAATTCGCCGGATCCCAACACCCGGCGGATGCGCCTCCAGATCCAGGATCAACAATCGTGTCAGGAGTTTCGGATTCCGAACCGGCAACGGGAGGTTCAAAACCCGAATATACGTTCCCAATGAAAGATGCACTTCATGCGTCGCGAAGTTTCGGGATCGCAGTCGCGTACAAATACCATCCAGCATTCGTGACAAAATGAACGTCAGCGGCTCGATCGTCACAATTTCGTAATCCAGTTCCACGACGTCGACGAACCGCACCCGATCCACGTGCGGGACAAGCGGACGCGAACCCACACCCCGAGCTCGTTTGTGCAGTTCGATACCTTCCTGTCCAAACCGAGCCGAAACGTCCACGGCCGGCAATTTCGCAAACGCGCCCAGCGTGCGTATGCCCCAACGCTCCAGAGTTTCCAAAATTTCAGGCGAAGCCGAAAGAACGGCCGGCGGAAGATCGGAAAGCCTGTTGGCTTCCGTGCCGTGATTGAGAACGGTGATGCCGCCGAATCCGCGCGCCGCGCAAACGGCTGCATCAATATTGGATGCAAGAGCTACATTCGCTTCGAGCCCACGCGCGCATGCGGCTTCGGCAATCTTGGATGCAATTTCCGAATACGACCCGAATAGCCGCTCCAATCCTTCAACATCAAAAACCACCGCACCCGGCGGCATGTTTTCGACGCGCGGCGAAAACGCGCCGGCACAGTCCAGCAATGCGGCTTGAGCATCATTGGACGCATTCGGAATGTAGATGCACGCGAACATACGATTTCAACGGCCGCGATTTCCGGGAACGAACAATTTCGATGTTGAAGTTGAAGCCGTTCAGAAGGGTGGACCACTGCGCATCCTGCTTTTCCATTCGCAGCACCAAAGCGGCGGCGGATTTGACGATATTTTCGGAACTCATCACGACAAGCACTGTGGGCGTCTTTTCGATAGTGCGTTGGAAGCGGAACCACGATACCAGTGGAATGGATCGAACGTTCGATGCGGGAAGGTCCGTCAAATCCATCACCACGCGTCCAAAACCGCCGCCTTGAAGCAGCAGGTCCGTTGTTTTTAAAACGTGTTCGAGTTTCCGGCAGCGGATCCATAGCAGCCGGTTCAATTCGACACCTGCCGCCGCCGCAGATTTTGGATCGAACGCATCATTGCCGTCGATAAGCGCGCACACCTCATCGCGTGCCGTCGCTTCGGCCAGAATCGAAATCATGGCGGATGTGCATCCCGAAGATGGCGGGCCAAAAAGCTCGGTAATGCCGCCGCGAGGCAGCCCTCCCATCAGCGCGTCCAGCGGAGCAATTCCGGTTGGAACAGTTTCCAGGGTACGTCGTTCGATGTCGGTAAACGGCGCCGAAATCCGTTCACCGAGTGCGGACTCTAATCGCGCGCGTGTGGAGCGCGAGCGCGGCAGCGCGAAGCCTTGAGGCGCGGAGCGCGAGCGCGATAGCGCGAAGCCTTGATGAAGGATTGCCGATTGCATCGAGTGCACCGAGATCAAATCCGTTATACCGAACAAATGTTCGGTTGTCAATCAAGCGCGAAAACGAATGAGCAAACGGGACGTGATCCGGCCGGAAGTCATCGTCTGCCTTGGCGCCACCGCCGCACAAGCGCTTTTAGGGAGGCAATTCAAGGTCAGTACACAACGAGGCGTTTGGGTCGAGTCGCGGCTGGCCCTTTTGTCATGGCGACCGTACATCCATCATCGCTTTTGCGCGCGCCTGATGACGAGACGCGCCACCGGGAAACGGAACGCTTCATTGCCGATCTCAAGCGCGGGCATGAAGTACTTGAGAAACATAAAGCTGCATAGAATCTAGAAAGTAAAACTTGAGATTCTGCGGGACTTTTTTACCCTCCCGCAGGCCGCCGGAAAAGAAGAGAAGCTCGCATAGGAGAGGGGAATCAAAATCTCAGCGCAACGCGGCCGTACACGTTACGCTGAACTTCTTCGGGGGGCGTCGGAAGCGGCTGGTTGAACTCGGGATGGTGAGCGTGGAGCAGATTGCGGCCGATGATCGATAACTCCACCCGCGGATCAGGTAACCACGCCAATCGTGAATCGAACTCGAAATACCCCGGAATAGAAGGCAGCGGGAGCCGGCTGACGAACCGCACAGCGGAATCGATTTCGACACGATGCGGCAGATCCGCCGAGCCCCGCACCTGAAAACTGTGCTTCGCGTCGTTGCCTTCGAGCTGGGTTCCAAATATATCGAAATGTCCTGGTTCCAACCGGAGATGCTTGCCGAGGTAGGAATAATTCGCTGTAATGCGCAGCCGGTCCAAAACGTCGTAACTGGCGCTCAACTCTCCGCCATATGTCTTGGCATTGAGGTTATTGAAGAACATAAAGACCTCGGGCGCGCCTCGGGGTTCGGTGTTGCGAAGATTGTCGTAGATATTGAAAAACGTTGCGACATCCATGGACAGGCGCCGGGCGATACGGGAGCGGTATCCCGATTCAAACGCGACCACCGCTTCAGATTTGAAATTCGGATTACCCAAAAGGCGAACTCCGGGAAACGTCACTTCCGTATCGGTGTCGAAGCGCGTCGGTGTCCGCACGGCGCGCGACACGGCTCCCCAAATGAATTCATCCGGATGAATGGCCCATGATGTACGGATACTGGGCTGCATTTCGAATCCCGTAAAGTCGTTGCGCTCGAATTTTGAGCCGATCTCGAGTTTCAGACGGTTTTGCGAGAGCGATATTTCGTCGTGTATGAAAGCGGTTTCTAAAGGATACGCCCGCTTGGCCGGAACGAGACGGATAAGGGGCATTGGAAAGTTCGTATCCCCTTGCCACCGATATCCGCCTCCCCAAATCACGTTATGTCTACCAACAGCGAACTGATGCTGAAGGTCCACGTTTGCCATTCGCTGGCGAATGTCGCTGTTGAATGTTTCGCGCTGCAGCAGGCGATCATAAGAAGCCTGAATTTGAATCGATGAATCATTCGATATCTTGCGGCTCCATCGAGCAAGAACATCACCGCCGAGAAGCTTGGCGTCAGGTCTGCCGAGAAGTCCTTCAAAGCCTCGGAAGACGTCGCCTTCCAACGTCCATTCATTCGCGCCTTGCGTGCTATCGATGCGAAATCGCGTTCTGCCGAATCTGGAGCTGTCTTTACTATCGCTTCCATTGGGCAGCACCATATCGTCACGATAGAAGTATTTGCCGGCTACGCGATAACTCGTGTCCCTAGTTAGAGCACCTCCGGTACGGAACGAAGCCAATCCCAAATCGTCGGCTCCGCCGCCGCTAAGG
>MNKP01000123.1 GCA_001920875.1 Acidobacteria bacterium 13_1_20CM_2_55_15 | reverse complement strand
TGATTGTGCTGCAGCGTTTCCTGTCGCCCGTTGCCCTCCGCCTTGCGCCAGAGCCAACAGCGTCACGTTGGGCCGGGCGTTGGGCCGGGCGGAAAAAGCCAGCACTAATCCAAGAAATGCCAACGAACGCAGCAAATGATTTTTCATGGATCACTCCTAATCGATCTTGCCAACGCCTCGTGGACCACGCTGAAGTTCTTCCGGCAAAGAATCGCGAAGAAAGATTTCCTTACCGTCGGCCAAAATAATCTTCTGGCAGAGTCCGATAGGTTCACCTTTGGCGCCCGGATTCACAACCGCTGTGACCTCCATGCCCGCACGAAGCGTGGTCCGGCTGTATCCCAATCGAGCCAACTGGCTGATATTGCTGTGTTCGATTGCCCAAGTCGTGACCTTTCCGTTGTCATCCTTCACATCCAAAAAGATGGCGATATGCGGATTGCGCCACAGAACTTCCTTCACAGTTCCCTTTAATGAGAGATCGGTCTTCGCGTATGTTGCGCCCCTGCCATGATGTGCCAACAACGGCGGGGAACTGAGCGCCCGAATAGCGGCCAATACGAAGCTACCCGTCAAGAGCGTGCTAAAAATTCGCTTCATGAAATTCTCCTTCACCGGGCAAAAAGATACTTCGCGCGGTATCCCTAAGAGGTTGTATAAACATTTGCTTAGCTTGCCGGATGTTACACAAAAATTAAGGAGAATCTCCATGGGAAAATTTGCATTTCGGGGACGCACCCCGAATTCTGAAGTTCAAGAATTCGGGGTGCGTCCCCGAAATGCACGACAAGGAGGACCGAACATGAAGAGGCGGTTATTCATCCTTACAGCAACCTCCCTAGGTCTGATTGGCTCGGTCATTCTCATCGCCGAGGCTCAGAGAGATCGTCCACCGATGAGTTTCTTTGTGACGAGCAAGGGCTCCGGAGATGGGGCAAACCTTGGGGGAATAGCGGGCGCCGATTATATGTGCCAAACGCTGGCGGAGGGGATGGGGAGTACAAAGACGTGGCATGCATACCTGAGCACGCGAGCCGGAGATAATGCCGTGACCGTCCTCCATGCCCGCGAACGCATCGGCACCGGCCCCTGGTACAACTCAAAAGGTGAGCTTATTGCGAAGAGCCTGGCAGACCTGCACGGGAATAATAACAACCTGAATAAACAAACCGCCCTCACGGAAAAAGGACAAACAATCAAAGGCGTCGGCGATACGCCCAATATGCACGACATCCTGACGGGCTCCCGGCCGGACGGGACGGCGTACCCTCGGGACGATATGGACCACACCTGCTATAACTGGACAAGCAACAAAGACACAGGCTCGGCCCAAGTCGGTCACTTCGATCGAACCGGCGGCGGCAATACATCGTGGAATTCAGCGCACGCCACCAGAGGCTGCAGCCAGGCCAATCTTGCCGCCACTGGCGGTGCAGGCTTATTCTACTGTTTCGCAATTGACTGACACGGGGAGGTGCCGGTGATAACTCAACGGACATTTTCGATTGCTGCCATGACAGCCTTCGCCCTATCCATCGTATCTGGAGGTTTCGTTTTCGGACACCACAGCCAGGCAGGTTTCGAAACACCCGACAAGGCGATCTCGATGAAACAGTACGTCATCCCAGCGGCAGGCGGAAAACAATAGGGAGATCCATCGTGAGAGTTCACAAACGATGGTAAGCAAGAAGTTGGTTACTCCGCCCCAACGTCGACCGCAATCCAAAAGTAGTAACTAGAAATTCATGAGTCAAGACGTCGACATCGTCCGCAGGTGGGTAGACGAATCGGGGCGAATCGTCGCATTGACGGGCGCCGGTATTTCTACCGAGTCCGGTATCCCGGACTTCCGGGGCCCACAAGGTGTCTGGACCAAGGATCCGAAAGCGGAAAGGCTGTCGAACATCCACGAGTACATGTCGAACGCAGAGGTCCGCAAACTGTCGTGGAAGAGCCGCCTCGATCATCCGGCGTGGCGGGCGCGGCCCAACGCGGGACACCGCGCGCTTGTGGAGATCGAGCGGCGCGGAAAGCTGCACGCTCTGATCACGCAAAATATAGACGGCCTGCACCAGCAGGCCGGTAACTCGCCGGACAAAGTGATTGAGGTGCATGGCACCTTGCATGAGGCTACGTGTATGCACTGCGACTGGCGCGGTCGAATGCAGCCCATACTGGATCGCGTCCGCGCCGGCGAAGACGATCCGCCCTGCGAGCGTTGTGGAGGAATCCTGAAAAGCGCCACCATCTCCTTCGGCCAGCCACTGGTTCCGGAAGTCATCGAACGCGCAATGCGGGCCGCAGCAGACGCGGAATTGCTGCTGGCCGTCGGAACGAGCCTGCAAGTGTATCCCGTAGCCGGCGCGGTTCCTGCCGCCAAAGCGGCCGGCGCGCGCGTCGTCATCATGAACGCGGAGCCCACCCCTCTGGACAACCTGGCCGACGCGCTGCTGCGAATGCCCATCGGCGAGGTATTGCCAGACCTCTGCGGGGGCGCACACCCGGATTCCTAGCAGTTCGGGAATTCGGGTGTGCGCCCCCACCCGGGGAGTGGTAATCTTCCCGAGGTAAATCTTCCAGATCGTGTGCTCGCGAGGAGAAACCATGTCACTACGAAAACCGCTACCTTACCTTCTAATCTTGGCCGCGGTATATCTGCCCACACTAGCCTCGTCTCAAGCGCGGCGTTCTCCAATGTGGTTCGAAGGCGCGCGCCTGATCATCGGCGACAGGACGCCGGCCATTGAAAGCTCTGCGTTCCTGGTCGAGGGCGATTCCTTTGCGTGGGTCGGCAAAAAAGGAGATCGTCAACCGCCGGCAAACGCCATTCGTGTGGATCTGACGGGCAAGACGGTGATGCCGGCCTTGATCGACGGACACAACCACATCGGTCTGGTCAACGAGAAGGACGGCACCAACCAGAAGTCGAACTATACTCGTGAAAATTTGATCGACCAGCTTCAACGCTATGCCTATTACGGAACGGCGGCGGCGATGAGCATGGGTCTGGAGGCCGATCAGGAGCTGGCGTACAAGCTCCGTGACGAGGTCATCCCAAATGCGGCGAAATTCCTGACGGTTGGAAAGGGTATCGCGGCGACCTCGATGGCGGGTCCGCCGGGCGAAGCCCGCCTCGGCATTCCCTACGGCGCAGCCACCCCTGAAGAGGGCCGCCAGCACGTTCGGGAGTTGCACGCGCGCCGTGTTCATTTCGTCAAGTTCTGGGTTGACGATCGTGAAGCCACCGTACCGAAGCTCAAGCCCGAGGTCTATCGCGCGATTATCGACGAGGCGCACAAGAACGGGATGGAGACTCTTGCGCACCTGAGCCGGACCTCGGCGCTCGCAGACGCAAAAGATCTCCTGAAGTCCGGCGTCGACGGATTCGTGCACACGGTTCGCGACCGCGACGTTGACGATGAGTACATCGCTCTGGTTAAAGCACATCCGAAGGTTTGGACCGGCCCGAACGTTCCGAGTCCGGGTGAGACGGAGGAAGAAATCGACAGGCTGGCCGAGACACTGCCATCTTCGACTATCACGAACATGCGCCGCGAGCTCGATGCGAGGAAAGCGGCCGGGAACCGGCCGAATCCGCTCTTCGAGCTTCACTGCCGCAATCTGAAAAAAATCCACGACGCCGGTATGATCATCGGACTGGGGACGGACGCAACCGGCGACGGCTTCGGCCCTCACCAGCAGATCGCCTACTATGTGCGCTGTGGATTCACGGCGGCCGAGGCGATTCAGGCGGCAACGTTCGTAAACGCCAGGATTCTCGGCCTGACCAGGATGGGTGCGGTGGCCGCCGGCAAGCAAGCCGATTTCATCGTGCTGGATGCCAACCCTCTGGAGAATATCGCCAACACGCACAAGATCAATAAGGTCTACCTGCGAGGCGAGGAGGTCGATCGCAACGCGCTGCGGGCGAAGTTCCTGGCAGGCGCGGGTACGGTTGCGCAGTCTCGGTCAAAGATCACACCGATGCACGTGCATCACGTTCATCTGAATTCGGTCAACCCAAAAGCTGCGGCCGAGTACTATCCAAAACCATTTTCAGCGTCAGCCGTCACAACAACATTCAACGGCATTGAAGCGGTCAAGACGGGCAACGTATATCTGCTGTTCACAAAGGTCAATCAACCGCCGCAGACGGAACTGAACGGGCCACAGACATCGGTATGGCATTTCGGCTGGAATACACCAGACTCACGAAAATACAACGAGCGCTTCCGCGCGATGGGTTTGACGATTGCCCAAATGTGGGACGCGGCGGACGGAAAGCTTGTTGACATGTCGAGCGATACGCTGCCCGGATTGCCTACGCAGGAACAGATTCTCGAATTACGCGCCAAGGGAGTCACGCCGACGCGCCAGGGAGGTTTTGGGTATCTTCGAGGCCCAGACGATGCGCTGATCGAAAATGCTCAAGCCGGCCAAGTCGAGCGGTTCAATCACATCCATATGTATCATGAGCACCCGTTGTGTGCGATCGAGTGGTACGTTATGCATCTTGGAGCAACGGTCCCTCCGAATCCCGGCGGCGCGCCTAAGCCTGCCGGCGACTGCAAGCAGCCATACGCTCCCCCCACGTGGCCGTCGTTTGCCAAGTTTCCGGGTTTTGTCCGGGATCCCTCCGGCGCCGTATTCTTCGATGACATCTCGATTTCGATCCGGCCTTGGCCGGGTGGCGGCCTCGTCAGCACACGCGGGCACATTGTCGACCACTGGGCGCTCAGCGTTTCCGATTTGACGTCCACGGTGGCCCGGCTGAAGAGCGAAGGAATCAAGTTTCTGGAGGACATTCATCCATGGGGCAACATGCGGGCGGCGATGATTGAAGGACCCGACCGGGTGGCCATCGAGCTCGTTGAAGTCCAATAGGAGGTTCTGATGCGAAAGAACATTTTGCAAATCCTGACAATCCTATGTGCCGCCTGTCCTGTTGCTGGACTCGCGCAAGCGCCAAAGGATGCCGTGGTCATCAGCAATGAAGACATCAAAGCCGTGCTGAAATATGCGGCCGATACCAAGCGCACGATTCCCGATAATTCGATTCGCGTCATCGATATGGGCAAGTACCAACTCGCTGTCGCAGTCATTCATCGTGGAGCGACGGGTGGCGCCAACGCGGCAGGTGCTGCCGGAAACGCCGGCCGCGGCGCGGCGGCTGCACCGAATCCACAAGCAGCCTGCGGCGAGCGGCGATCGGGTGCAACGGGCCCGAACGGGATCTATCATGACGATACCGCCGAGACTTACGTTGTGGTCTCCGGCAGCGGGACGCTCATCACGGGTGGCACGATTGTCAATGGAACACGATCTGCGGCCGATAACGAAGTAACGACCATCCTGAACGGACCATCATGCAACGGCACGATGGTGGGCTATTCCAGCCGGCAGATCAAAGAAGGCGACGTCATCGTCATTCCCGAGGGCGTGCCCCATGGCTTTACAACCATTCCCGATCACGTGACGTACCTGAGCGTGCGGCCCGACCTGAAAAAGGTTCTCCAGCACGGCTACGTCAATCCCGGGCTCGCGAAAAAGTAGCCGGGCCCGCCAAGCGAATTCCCCTCCTCTGCGAGGAGGGAATTTTACTTCGCTTTGTATCGGGGATTACGAGGCGGTTCCTTCTCCTCGAAGTCTTCCCAACAACACTTTCCTTCGCGCAGGAAACTCACAAGATCGGCGACGTCCTGCTCATTCAGCGTGTATTGGTAGCCGGGCATGCCCGGACCGCCGGTTTTGATCTTCGCTGTGACAGTTTGATCGTTGATCGGCTGTCCTGATATCAATCTGGGGCGCTTGTAAAGATCTCTCAACGTGGGGGCGGCCGTTCCGGCTGCTCTCGTATAGTCGTTGTGGCAGACCCAGCACTTATAGAAGTAAATTTCTTTGCCGCGCTCGGAACCACTCTCGGCAAACCTTTTAAAGTAGAGAATCTCTGACGAACGCTGGAGATTGCCCTTCGGAGCATCCGGCGTGGGGCGGGCTCCGGAGTTCTGAAGAGCCAGCACAAGGATCATCGTCAAAAGCGCTGCGCTCGCCATGGTTTACTCCAGCGGCTGGATGCGGACGATGTACCCGTTGTGGTCTCCATACCAGGCGGTGACGGGATTGGTCGAGTTGTCGATCCAGGTCCGCCAGTCGAGTGAGAACGGCTCGGGAAATATGTATTCGATCCACCGGTCGGTCTTGGGATTGAACCGGACGATGCGGCCGCCGCGTTGCGCTCCCGCCCAAATTTCGCCGTTCTTATCCGGCTTGGCTTCATAGAACGTGATAAACGGCGTGGGCGACTCCCATTCCCGGACCTGATGGGTCTTCCTTTCGAATTCTGTGATTCGCCCGCCTCGTCCGCCGTTCCAGCCGTTTCCTTCGGGATCCACTCCGCCTCGTGAGGGGTCCGCATGGCCGGATTCGGTTTGCACTTCCCAGATTTCTCCGGTACGAAGGTCGGCCCAAACGATGCCGTCAAAGTTCGCTTGCCAGGGAGTTCCGCCGACGAAGAAATTCCCGTCCTCGCTGACGTCGTTCCCGTAGGTGTTTTGTGATTTCTTCAGTGGAATTTTCTGAATGGGCTGAGCCGAGACCTTAGGATCAAACTTGCACAGATAATGACCATCGCAAGTGCCCCACACGAATCCGTCGGGAGCAAGTCCCTTGTTGCCGCCCGTACCTCCCCACTTCGCGACCTGCCCCGTCGCCGGGTCCAGCACTCCGAGGTTATTGGACCACGTTTCGGTGAAAACAATTTTGCCGTCCTTGGCGATGGCCAACCAGTGTTGACCGGTGTGTTTCCCCGCCGTGACCGGAACCTGATACTCCTTCACGAGTCCGGTGCGGGGATCGAGCTTTCCGATAATCGGACTGCGATTGCTGGTGTACCAAATGTTCCCGTCCGCATCTCCCGCTACGTCGTGCACGCGAACATCGAAGCGCGGTAGTTCGTATTCCGTAATGATGACGCGAGTAGCGGCGCCTCTTGGTCTGGGAAAGGGTTTCATTGGCGGAAACTCGGACTGCGGCCCTCGCACCCGCGCGAGAAACTTCAGGAGGATGTCCCGATTTTCTTCGGTCAAGCCGAAGCCCATAGGTATTTTGCCGTCGGGGCCGGGCCGGTTTTTCTCGATGACGAGTCTTCCGCCATAGAGCGTCATGCGGTCCAGCATCAGACTCCAGCCTTTCTCATCAAACCGGTCCCGCAATGACTGTTGATAGTTATGGCATCCGCTTCCGCAGGTATCGCTGAAGATCTTTTTCTCTTGCACCGTTCCGGGCAGGTTGTACAGCCATTCGGCATCGGTGAGCTGCGCCAAAATTTCCGGCGTTGGCGGCAAGAATTCAGATTCGGTTACCCGTTCCAGCACAATTTCGTCAAGGGAGGTCGCTCCTTCAATCCAGACTGCATCGCGTTGGTACGGCTTATATTCCAATGGCCGCGCAACGCGGAGCGTGTACCAGCCGGCTTCGATCTTGGGAAACTCGTACCTTCCATCCCGATCGCTGTACACGGTGGTTCGGATCGCATTCTTGTGAGAAACCAGCTGCATGGCCATTCCTTCGAGCAAAGTGCCTTTGGAAGACTTCACCACACCTCTGGCGCCTCCCAGCATCGGATGTCCGCTCTGAGCCTTCAGTGCCGGCGCCGACATGAAGACCAGCGCTAGTCCTACCATCGAACAGATTGCTCTCCATCGCAGAGACAGCGACCTCTTCATAAATCCTCCATCAGTCGATCCATTCCTTAGCGTCGGGCCCACCGGCCAGCCATAGTTGGTACACCGTCGCTGCGCGACGGCCTTCTTGAGAGGCTATTGGCCGGGTTCCCCCACGCATTGTGCCGGAAATCTGTTGGCCGGGGTTTCTAACCTGCACCGGCGTCAATCCTACACCAGGCTCTACACCGCGTCAAAAGTGGGAACAGCGAAGTAACTGCGTTTTGAATTATGGTGACGTGTTCCCCTCCCCGCAGAGGGTGTGAATAATACACCTTCGCAAAGGAGGGGAATGCCTTCGGCACACTACAGTACGACAGTAGTTTTTGTACTGTCACTCAGCGGGAGTCCAAGATTTTCGCGGACTTCCTTGAGGCTTCGCCCTCTCGGAGTCGCGCTTCAGGCGGCCGACGGCATCGACGAGCTGCCAGCCTTACGGATCACTTCCAAATTCGGGACGTAAATATTGTGGAGCGGAAAGAACTGCACCCTCGGCTGAGTGGTGATGCCTGCCTTCTGCACAGCCGACGTGAGCCGGTCTTTTTGAAACTTCTCAAACGCCTCTTGCGATTCCCAGATGTCCAGGACATGGAGCATGCCCGCTGTGAAACCGGCGACGTGGAAGATCCCGCCGGCCCCCGGGTTTTTGTCGAGATCCAGGATGCGAATCACTTGGTTGTACTGGTCCTTCGTAACACCAGTCCATTCCATCAACATCACGGTTGACATTTCAGCCTCCTTTTTGACTGAGAATTACCTAGCCAGAAGTGAACTCGTTTCACCAAAATTGTAGTCTCGTGCCTGCGATTTTGGCTAAGGATATTGAACGTGAGCCCGAGAGTGAGAAACAAAGAGTACGTCTACAGAAGGTGTGAACGAATTGCCATTCCCTCTCCGTCTGGGAGAGGGTGATTCTCCTGTTGCTGATTCGTTCACGGCAGCTAAGGCCGAACGCTCACTTTGCCCCGCCCCCAACTTTCTGCGCTCCAGCATTCATGTGCTGTATATCTCTTTCGTTTTCCAGACATATAAACTCGAGCAACTCGGTATCGGGCACGAGAACTTGGTTTACTTTGAAGCTAAACGGCTTGGTGTAGGCCTTAGGATCGTCGATTGTGATCTCGACTTGCAGGTGTCCGAAGTCCACCCGTCGGAACCGCTCCGTCAGCTTGGCGGCATCCGTCAGCGGGTCGCCAGCAGTATCCAGCCATTGCCCGTCTCGAAAGCCTGTTGTCTCCACGACCAGGGTGTCGCCCTCCCACTTCCCGATCGAGTAACCGTCCCAGGCGGTTTGGTCGATCGTGGGCAGACGGCGGCCGTCGGTGAAGATCTGCCGGAAGCTGGTGTTGTACTCGTTGAGAATCAAAAGCAACCCTGGATTCTGGACGATCTTCTTGAGCCCACCCACCCATGTGTGTCGTTCGACAATGCCTATCGGCAGACATCGCGTGATCGGCTCGCTGGTCTTGGGCGGCGTGTTCCGGGCCTTTGCCAGTTCCGCCATTCCGGGTCGATAAGGCAAACCGCCCTGGACGCTCGAAGCAATGTCGAGAAACTGGGTTTGCCCTGGATTGTCCTGAATGTTCCAAATCCCGGAAAGGTCCGGCTTGCCGTCCGGTGTTCTGGGCACGGGAGCAGAGAGGTTCGGTTTTCCGTCCCGCGTTCGCGGAATCCCAGGCGTTGGATGGCGCAGCCATTGCGCAAAAAGCGAGACACTGGTCGAGATCAAGATAGCAAAAACAAAAACGGATCGAGCCACGTTAGCCTCCAGTTGTAGGAAGGCAGATTGGAAATTTGGACGAATTTCGGGGACGAATTTCGGGACGCAGCCCGAATTCTTGAACTTCAGAATTCGGGCTGCGTCCCCGAAATTCCCCTATTTCGCGAGGGGATTCGGCCGGGCCTGGAACTTCACGATCTTTTGCCGTGCCCCCTTGCCGCCTTCCTGGTGCCAGGGTGTGTACATCGAGTAGCTCGACCAGAAGCCGCGGCCTTTCCAGCCGGCATGCGGATCGTCGATTCGTCCTGATGTGTGTCGGGAGTGGAATCCCTGCGGGTAGGGAACGCGCAGCGTCAACATCTCACCGGTTTTCGGCATCACGACGAAGAACGAGTCGGCGTTGACGTCTCCGGCCAAAACAACGTTTTCGCCCAGACCGAGCGTATTGTCCCGATCGACCTCCGTCAGATAGAACATGTCGGTGCTTTGATCCTCGGATCCGCCCTCGAATGTGGGACCGGGCGTCTTGTACACCGTCCATCCTTCGGCACAGTGTTGTCCGGTGGCGGTCTGTCCGTTGAGCACCTTGCACTTGCTGCGGTCGAATTTCAGGATTTCATGGGAGCCGCGCCAGTTCTGCCAAACCGAACCATCCGATCCGATCGCCACACCGCCCGAACCGAGTATCCGCATCTTGTCCGGCGGCGGAACGTAGACTTCCGCCTTGCACGTTTGCGGTGGATTCAATCCGCGTTCGAGGCGCACGAGAGTGGTATCGTGCTCGCCGATTCCCGAGCACCAAATGCTGCCGTCTTTGGGGTTGATGGCATCCGAGTAACAACCGAAATTGATCCGATGGTCCTTTTTGGGATCGACGGCTTCATTCGGCTCGGTCCACTCCGTGATCTTGCCATCGCCGTTCGTGTCCAGCACCGCGGGACACCATCCCTGCGACGCTGCGGCATCGTGAGTTTTATCGAACGTTGCCGTGTCCACCCAGCCGATGGCGCTGTTCTGGCCGAAAACAAGCGAGTCCTTCTCGTCGAATTTGTTGTGGTCGGCTGCGAAACAGGTGTCGACCATCGTGAACTGTTTCGTCTTCGGGTCGTACATTTCGACCTGCCTCGCGCTTGGACCCGGAAGCGGGAAGTACTTCGAGTATTTATTCGATCCATCTTTACAAAACGCGGGCTGCTGCTGCGGAGCGCGGGTCCGGGCCGTCAGCCACACGCGCCCGTGGCTATCCATCGCAGCGCTGCGGGGATCGGCCTGCCGCTGCCAGATTTTCTCGGTTCCCCAGTACGGCGAGTCCGGGGTCTTGTCATCGATAACCGGGCCGTTCGAGGGAATTTTGATCATCGAGGTTTCGTTCTTCTTCGGATCGAGTACGGCGAGGATGTCCGATCCTTGAATGGTTCCGTAGATGAGTCCGTTCGCATTCATCGTAGGGGTGCGTTCATCGGTGGCGGCCACATCACTGCGCCGGCTCGTCGGCAGGGCCCAGTCCCACATCGAGATCACGATGTTGCGCTCAACGCCCTTCGGCCGCGGCGGGGCGACTTTGGGGAAGGCGCCCTCGGCGATCCGATCGGTCCAGTCGGCGTACATCTTGCGCTGGGCCCCCATCGCCTTGAAGTTGGCGGCCATGCCGGGGCCCGAAGGTCCCATCGTCGTGTGCCGATCCCACTTCTCCAGGCTGGTTTTGTACGACCCAAGATTCTTCGTAAGTTCACGGGTCGCAGGGTCGCCCACCTGATGACATGAGTAGCACCTCTTGGTTTCAATCACCATGTCCTTCTCGTCGAGATCCCCTTTGGGGAGCCGCAAGAGGGTCAGCCAATAATTTGCCGGATAGACTTGCGCGGCTGCGCGCCCGTCCGGCGCCACCACCGCTTTGAGATCGAGGTGCTGCCCAGGCTTGGCAGGAACGTGCGGCGAATCGACCAAGCCGTACCCCCGCACGAATACCTGGTAATTCGCCGGTGGCAAATCAGGCAGAACATAACGCCCCTGATCGTCTGTGACGACTGTCTTGACGAACTTCGCCGGCAGGTCCGTGGTTTCCGCGATCACCCACACGCCGGCTTCCAGGCCCTTAGCACTCGTGACGACTCCACCAATATCATCGCTATCGATCGCGACGTTGGCACCGCCTTTCTGCTGCGCTTCGACCCCAATAAACGAAGCCAACGAAGCCGCCAGCGCGCAGGCCACGGCCAACAAAACTACTCTCCGATTCACACGCAATTTCATATGTTCCTCCGCTGCAGATGTTGCTGAACATCATTTCCCTTGAGGGACAGTCTGGAATTCCTTGATTGCGGCGAGCATACACCCAATCACTCCCGTTCGCACACTGTTTTCCCCTGAGTATTCCCGCCTCTGCGAGGAGGGGAATACTTACTCCCCAAGTGCCCCAGTTTTTCATTTTGGCATTCTGCCCGATCTTCGATTCCGGTATAGTGGCGTCGCTCTGCGAATAAAGGACGTTTTCTTATGATGCAATTCCTGGCTGCGATCGAACAGAGCGGCTTCTCGGTGTGGGTGCGGGAGTCGAATTCACTTCTTGCATATCCGGGTGTTCTGTTTCTCCACACACTCGGAATGGGAGTGGTGGCCGGAATCAGCGGTCTGATCGCTTTGCGGATTTTGGGTTGCGCTCGCGAGGTACCTTTGGCGGATGTGCGGAAGATGTATCCATACATGTGGGCAGGTTTCATCCTGAATACGTTTACGGGCATTGTCCTATTCGTCATCGATGCCACAACGAAAATCATCGATCCCGTCTTCTACATCAAACTCGCTTTTATTGCTGCGGCTCTACTCCTGATGCATCGAATCGATCGGGAGGTTTTTGGCGACCCCCACTTAGGAAAAAGGCCTGTTCAGATGAATGGCCGGATACTCGCGTTCGCAACGATCGTCTGCTGGACCGGGGCAATCACCGCGGGCCGGCTGCTGGCCTACGTTGGACCTGGCGTCATCGCAACCTCCGGCGGCAAATAAAGAGGCAGGGTCAAGGAGTTCGCCATGAATTTGTCGACGCTGACACATATACATCTTTTGTTGAATCACTTTCCGACCGTGGGCTTCGGTATTGGACTCGTGCTATTCCTCGTTGGCCTTTACGTAAACAGCGATCCTATTAAGCGAGCTAGTCTTGGAATTTTCCTAATTATTGCGCTCCTATCGGTTCCTGTGTACATGACGGGCAAAGCCGCTCAGCGGGGGATTCAGGAGGAGCCGGGCGTCTCCAATGTGCTGGTGGAAACACATGAGGACGCGGCTCTGACTGCTCTGGCATTCATGGAAATCACCGGATTGATGGCCTGGCTCGGGCTGTGGCAGTTCCGGCGCGTGACTCGCGCGACGAAGGCGAATTTGACCGCTGTGCTCGTTCTTTCTCTCATCACAGCCGGCCTCATGACGAGAGCTGCGAACCTCGGCGGTGACATAAGGCACCCCGAGATTCGAGCTGCGGGAGCCGATCCGCCGGATACTGAATGGATTCGGGTTGCCTCAGTTGCAGAGTTCATTAATACCACCAACTGGGCATGGCCGGCCTTGGAGACGATTCACTTCATCGGCCTCTCGATGATTCTTGGAGTGGCATTGCTCATCAATTTGCGCATGCTCGGCGTCGCGAAGAACATCTCATTTTCGGCGCTGCACCGGTTGCTTCCATGGGGAATTTTGGGATTTGGTGTCAACGTTTTAAGCGGCCTATTGTTCTTTATTACGATTCCAGATCAGTACACGCAGAATCGATCTCTTCACATCAAAATGGTTCTCATGATGATCGCGGGTTTGAATATCCTCTACTTCACAATGTTTGAAGAGCCCTGGAGACTCGGACCCGGGGACGACGCATCGACACGCTCCAAGATTGTCACAACGGTGACCGTGGTCCTCTGGATCGGGGTCATCTATTTCGGCCGCATGATGCCTTTCATCGGCAATTCTTTTTAGCTTTATGATATTGGCAATTAAGGCAGCCCTTGTCGTCGTTGTCGTCGTGGCTGTGGTTGGCTTAAGAGGGAATAACCGCAAAAGGGCACAAAAATCACAAAAGTCTCTGCGTTTCACTTTGTGTCTTTTGTGCCTTATTGTGGCTATAATTCCGACGGGATCATCCGGAATGTGAAAGTAGCCGTCGAAGGGAGAACCGATGAGACGTCTTTCAATTTTATTATTCATCCTGTCCGTAGTCGCAACGACTCTGTATGGCCACCACGGCAGGGGCGCAACCTATGACATGAAGAAGCGGATCACATTGAAAGGCACGGTTGCGCGCGTGGACTGGCGCAATCCCCACGTCGTCATTTGGATGGACGTGAAGGACGAGGCCGGTAAAGTCGTTACCTGGGGTTTTGAAAACGCAGGCGTCAGCCAGCTCGCGCAGGAAGGTTACAACCGCAACACGTTGAAATCGGGTCAGGAGATCACGGCAATCGTGAACCCGGCAGCCAACGGTGCACCAACCGGCATCGTGGTCAAGGTCATTCTTGCGGATGGTTCCGAAATCATGTCGCGTGATCGCGGACAAAATCCCGTCGACTAGGAGGGCGTGCCCGCGGGCGCGCAAGACGACAAAGATAAGTTCAAGGCGCGATACGACTCCAATTCAGATAACAAAGAATTCAATCCCCACGATTTCGGCGGAATCTGGATGATGACCAGAGTCGATCACGGTCTCGGCGCACCGGCTCCTCCCTTAACGCCGGCGGGAGTCGCGGTAATGGCCGGACGTGTCGCCGACAGCAGATCCGGCGTTAATGGAAACGCGCCATGGTATGCGTGCAATCCGATGGGTTTTCCCAGGCTTCTTAACGATGATGAACCGA
Organism: Acidobacteria bacterium 13_1_20CM_2_55_15; assembly: GCA_001920875.1. GTDB lineage: Bacteria > Acidobacteriota > Terriglobia > 20CM-2-55-15 > 20CM-2-55-15 > 20CM-2-55-15. Next base: position 9,160 of record MNKP01000123.1, on the reverse strand, counting down.
TGGAGTTCATCATGACGCCGGACAAAATCCTGCAAGTCTTCCAGTGGGAACACCGGATACGATACCTTTGGACCGACGGCCGGGAACTCCCTTCAGGCGAAAATCTCGAAAACCTCGGCCCCGCATGGTACGGGCACTCGGTAGCGAAGTGGGAAGGGAACACCCTCGTGGTCAATACCGTTGGTCTCGACGAACGGGCATGGCTGGATAATACCGGGCTCCCCAAAAGCTTTCATGCGCGCATCGAGGAAAGGTACACGCGAACCGCCTATAACACTGTCGAACTTCAAATGACGCTGTACGACCCGGAGTACTACACGGCCACATATGTCGGCGGCAAAAAGTCCTTCAAAAAAGTACCCGATGACGCAAGCACCTATTTTGGATGGAAAGGGTTGTTCGCCGGGATATCCGAGGGGATTTGCGCACCGATGAACGAAGTTGAAGGCTACAACAAAGGATTTCGGGATGTCGGTCAGGCCAAGCCGAAATAAGGCGTCGGGGGCTATTCCCCTCCTCGCAGAGGAGGGGAATACGCTTGAGCCAAGCCGGTGGCCCCACGCTACAAACGGCTATTTGCCCTGAAACTTGGCGACTCGCTTTTCCCGATAGGCGTTCAGTCCCTCGGCGGCATCGGCGCTGGCGAAGGCCTGCGCCAGCAGTTCGCGCTCGAAGGCGAGGCCTTCCCACTGGCTTCCCTGGATCCCGCTCTGGATCGCTCTTTTGATCAGCCCCACGGCCCTGCTCGCTTTGTTAGGCGCCACGAACTGTCGCGCGTAACCCAGAATCTGGTCGAAGAAGTCCGTTCCCTCGAAAATCTCGTTAATCAATCCAAGGTCGCGCGCCTCCTCGAAGGCGATGACGCGGCCTGATGCGGCTAACTCAATGGCGCGTCCTTTTCCCACGAGCCGCGGCAGGCGTTGTGTGCCGCCCATTCCCGGAATGACGCCGAGGTTTACTTCCGCCAAGCCTGTACGTCCGGCATTTTTCTTTGCAATGCGAATGTCGCAGGCCATAGCAATCTCGAGTCCACCGCCGACACAGTGGCCATTGATCGCGGCAATCACGAGCTTCGGCGTGTTTTCAAGACGGGCCAAAGTTTCGTGGCCAAACAGCGCAAACTTATTACGAAAGTCCGTCGATTCTTTGGACAACATGTTGATATCCGCGCCGGCACAAAAGAACTTTTCTCCTGCGCCCCGCAGGACCAATACATGGACGGATTCATCGAATCGTGCTTTCACGATCACTTCGTCCAATTGCTTCAGGCTGTCCAATGTGTATGCGTTGACAGGCGGATTGTTCAACTCGATGATCGCGATGCCGTCCTGTACCCGGTAATCGATTAACGCCATGACGGAGACTCCTTATTTTGCAAAGGGGAATAGCCACAAAAAGGCACAAAACTCACAAAGGCATTTTTGTGCCTTTTCCGCCTTTTTGCCGCCATTTCTACTCGCCGGTGAGCTCGCGCGCAACCACAACAGACTTGGTTTCCATGTAATAGTCGAGCGCTTCCGAGCCGTGCTCTTTACCCAAGCCGCTTTGCTTCAGGCCGCCAAACGGCAGCTCATCGAAAATGATCTGCGGCGAGTTGATCCATGTATAGCCGGCTTCGAGTCCTTCGGCAGCCCGCGTGGCCTTGCCGAGGTCGCGCGTCCATACCGAAGACCCGAGGCCATAGATGGAGTTGTTCGCCTTTTCGAGTGCTTCATCGAGATCTTTCACACGCATGACCGGCAGAGCAGGACCAAATACTTCCTCTTGAACGACTCTGGATTTTTCATCGACATCCACAAGGATTGCAGGTAAATAAAAGTTCCCCTTCGCCAATCCATCTTCCGAAGGACGGCGCCCCCCGATAAGAACGCGCGCCCCTTGCTGGATAGCGTCCTTCACCTGATCTTCGACTTCCTCCCGTTGTGCCGCCGTGTGCAGAGGCCCGACAATCACACCCTGTTCGAGACCGTTGCCAACGCGAAGCTTCTCCACCTTGCTCACCAATCTGGAAACGAACTCATCGTAGATCTTGTCAAAAAGGTAAAGGCGTTTGATCGCCAGACAGGCCTGGCCACAATTGAAAAATCGCCCAACCGAGGCCGCGCTCACGGCTTCGTCGACATCAGCATCGTCGCAAACGATCATCGGGTCGCTGCCTCCCAGTTCCAGAGTGACCCGCTTGACGTTCTGCGCCGCAACTTCCATGACATGTTTACCCGTGGAAGTTGCTCCCGTGAAACCGATTTTGCGGACGCGCGGATCCTTCAGCAGCGATTCGCCGACGATCCCGCCCGGCCCGGGAACAATGTTAAGGACGCCCGGCGGCAATCCGGCTTCATGGAGAATTTGAACAACTTGAATGTCCGTCAGTGGTGTCGTGCCGGCGGGTTTGACCACGACGGTGTTTCCGGTAATGAGGGCCGGACCGATCTTATTGCCCAGCAAAGATACCGGGAAATTCCACGGCACAATCGAACCGCAGACGCCGATGGGTCTTTTGATGATCATTCCATAACGCCGGTCATCAAGCGCCGGCACATATCCGCCCCGGATGGTCTTGGCCAGACCGGCGTAGTGCTCCAGCGTGTGGGCAAACCGGCGGATCTCGAGGACAGCTTCCCTGAGGGGTTTGCCTTGTTCCTTTGTGAGAAGCCGGGCCAGTTCCTTCTCACGCTCTTTCAGGATGTGCGCCGCGGTGAAAAGAATCTCGGCGCGCTTCGGCGGAGGAACCGAAGACCATTTCTTAAATGAAGTTTCAGCAGCGTCGATTGCCCGGTCGACATCTTCCTGCGTCGCCGAGGCGACACGGTCGACGAGTTCACCTGTCGCGGGATTCCGAATTTCGGTTGTACCGCCATCGGAAGCCTCGCGCTGTTCTCCTGCAATAATCATCTTGGCCATGATGCTATTTACGTCCCGCTGCGGATGTCTGTGCAAAGCCTCGTCCCGTCGATTACGTCGCGACGACGACCCCCTTCGCCTCCAGGTAATACTCTAGCGCTTCAGGGCCGTGTTCGCGGCCGATGCCGCTGAATTTCACACCGCCAAACGGCATCTCGTCGTAACCGATGTGCAGGGAGTTGATCCAGACGTTGCCCGCCTGCAGCCGCTCCGCCGCGCGCCGCGCTTTGCCGAGATCCTTGGTCCAGACCGAAGAACCCAACCCATATTGAGAGCTATTGGCTTTCTCGATTCCCTCGTCCAGATCCTTGACCTTGAAGACCGGAAGCAGTGGGCCAAAAGTTTCCTCCGTCACAACGCGCGAATCGTGCGGCGCGCCGGTCATCACCGTTGGGAGGTAGAAAAACCCTTTTTCGAACTCCGCGCCTTCCGGACGCTTGCCGCCGATGAGAATCTTTGCTCCTCGATTCACAGCGTCTTGAGTTTGCGATTCGATTTCTTCCCGCTGCGTTTTTGTGTGCATGGGACCAAGCCGCGTGTCCTTATCCAATCCGTTGCCGAGTTTCAAGCGCTGGACCTTTCCCACAAGCTTCTCGACAAACTGATCGTAAACACTCTCGACGATATACAGCCGTTTGACGGCAAGGCAGGCCTGTCCGCAGTTGTAGAACCGTCCGACCGAAGCCCCGGTGAGTGCTTTGTCAATGTCGGCATCTTCGCAGACAATCATCGGATCACTGCCGCCAAGCTCCAGGGTCACCCGCTTCATCCGGCTGCCGGCCACTTCCATGACGTGCTTGCCGGTCTTACTCTCACCGGTAAATGCGACGCGGGCCACCTTGGGATTACGCAGAATTTCTTCGCCGACTACGCCGCCGGGACCTATTACGACGTTGAGCACACCCTTCGGCAGTCCCGCCCGATTCAGTATTTCGACGATGCGAATGGTGGTCAAAGGCGTTGTTGACGCCGGTTTCACGACAACTGTGCATCCTGCGGCCAGAGCCGGTCCCACCTTCGTGCCCATCAACGTGATTGGGAAGTTCCACGGCACGATTGCGCCGGTAACGCCAACCGGCTGCTTCAAAACCATCCCATACATCTTGTTATCCGGTAACGGTACATAGGAACCGCGGATCTTCGAAGCAAGCCCGGCATAGAAGTTCATGCCGTGCAGGAAGTGTTCAATTTCGCGCTGAGAATCACCGACGGGTTTTCCCTGTTCCTTCGTCAAAAGCACCGCCAGGTCGTTAAGCTCCTTCTTGACCGCTTCAATACCTTTCAAAATGAGCTGCGCCCGTGATTCGGCAGAAGTTTCGGACCATGACTGAAAAGCCGCGTGCGCGGCATCGATGGCGGCGCCGGCATCGCTTTCGGTTCCTTTCGGCGCGGAGTCCACGATTTCCCCCGTGGCGGGATTGATCACGTTATACGTCTGCCCGGAGTTCGAACCTACGGACTCTCCAGCAATGAACATTTTGGCCATGGCTTCCCCCTCTTTTGGGTTTACTCTCACTGTCGCGGCGGTCTGTGACCGCCGCGACAGTGAGAATTTGTAGCATATTTCCTATAACAAACACTGTCAACATGCAGTATAGTGCAGCGAATGGAACGCGAGTCCGTGCTTTCGCAGATCGGCAGAAGGGTTCGGGCCCGGCGCACAAGCATGGGTTGGACGTTAAAGGAAATCGCAGAGCGGTCGGGCATCTCACCAAGATTCCTGTGCGACCTCGAGGCGGGCAAAGGGAACATTTCAGTGGCGCGTCTCGCGGATGTGGCAGAGGCTCTGGACGTTCCGATCGTATCGCTCGTGTCTACAGACGAGGAGGAAAAACGTGTCGTGGCGCTGGTGGGCCTGCGCGGAGCCGGGAAATCCACCGTTGGGAAGGCTCTTGCGAAGCATCTTGGGGTCCGGTTTATTGAACTGGATGCCTTGATTGAAAGCGACACCAACCTCGTCCTGGGCGAATTGTTCTCTCTTCATGGGGAAGCTTACTACAAGCGCCGCGCCTATGATCTTCTTGTGAAGGTTCTCATGCAGAACGAACCGATGGTGGTGGCGACCGGCGGATCGATCGTGACCGATCCCGAGACGTGGCAACTGCTGAAACGCCGCACGCACACCGTCTGGCTGAAGGCCAGTCCGGAAAATCACTGGAAACGGGTTCTGGGGCAAGGCGACACGCGGCCGATGGCCAACCGCACTTCTGCCATGGCTGAATTGCGTTCAATATTGTCGCTTCGCTCTCCCCTGTATGCTGAAGCCACCCAGATGATCGACACGAATTCAGTCCGGGTAACGGAAGCTGTGCGGATGATTGCTGAGGCACTCACTGACCGAAAAAATGGCCACCGCGAAGCGCAAGCGCGCGCGAAGCGTGAGCGCGATAGCGCGAAACCCCAAGCCGCGAAGCGTGAGCGCGATAGCGCGAAACCCCAAGCGATGAGCGCAGCCTCAACAAAGAGGCACAAAGAAACACAAAAATCGAAATGAGATTCAGGTGGAGTATATTCCCCTCCTCTGCGAGGAGGGGAATGTAGTAAGGAGAGCCAAACATGTTGAACTTCGACCTCAACTCATCAGAGTTCTGGGACCCGCAGGCCACACGGCAGGAGATTGTGCGGGTGTTCGACATCTGCTACGGCTGCACGCTTTGCCATACGCTTTGTCCGTCTTTTGTGGACTTGTTCCGGTTGGTGGACGAGAACTTCGGCGAGGCCGAAGCACTCAAGGACGAGCATGTGAAAGAGATCGTGGATCTCTGCTACCAGTGCAAGCTTTGCTACACCATCTGCCCCTATGTACCTCCGCACGAATGGGACATCGATTTCCCCAGAACAATAATGCGCGCCCACCTCGTCGATGCCAGGCAGCGGGGGATCCGCTTCGCCGACAGGATATTCGGAGACACAGATCTGGTGGGCAGGCTCGCCAGTTGGGTGGCGCCGCTCGTCAACTGGGCGAATCAGAATTCTTTTCTGCGCGGGTTAATGGAAAAGTATTTGGGCGTCCACCGGAATCGAATGCTTCCGACGTTTCATGGCGAGACTTTTCGAAAGTGGATTCGTAAACAGCCTGCTTCCTCGAAGGGAAGCGGAGACGAAAAGGTAGCCCTCTTTTATACCTGCACCGTCAATTACAACGAGCCGGAGATCGGCAAATCTGCGGTTGCCGTCTTTCAGAAAAACAGAATCGAGTGCGTCATTCCAGACCAACAATGCTGCGGCCTGCCCTTCCTGGATGGCGGTCTGGTGGATCGAGCGCACAAGAAAATCGAGTCGAACGTGGCCGCGCTGAGCCGCTTCCTTCAGCAGGGATACAAGATCGTCGTGCCGAGTGCGAGCTGCAGTTACATGCTAAAGCAAGAATATCCGCGATTCTTGCCGACCGCCGAGTCCAAACTGGTTGCCGAAAACACCTATGATCTGTCCGAGTATTTAGTGAGCGTTCACGAAAGAGGAAAACTGGATTTAGGGTTCTCACAAGAGATCGGTAAAGTCCGGTACCATCAGCCGTGCCATCTTAAAGCGCAGAACATCGGGTTCAAAGCACAGCAACTCATGCAGCTCATTCCGGGCGCTGACGTCTCTCGTATGCAGTGTTGTAGTGGGCACGACGGAAGCTGGAGCGTGAAGAAGGAAAATTTCGAGGCCTCGATGAAGGTGGGTAAACCGCTATTCAAGTTCCTGAAGACAGAAGGCGCCTGCACCGTCACTGATTGCCCTCTTTCCGCCATCCAGGTCCTACAAGGAACTGGAAAGAAAGCAGTCCATCCGATCGTGGTGATGGCGCGCGCTTATGGGTTGGAAATTTAGCCACAAAAAGGCACAAAATACACAAAAATGTTTTTGTGAATTTTGTGCCTTTTTGTGGCTAAGTTCCCCTACTTCTGCGGCGGATCGAGAATCCAGCCCTTGTCTTTCTCGAGATTGATTACAAACTCGTCATCGGCGGCGGAAGGCATGACCTTCTGGAGGTGCTTCTCGTAATCTTCCTGGGAAAGCAATTTGCCGTCGACGCCGTAGGTCATTCCCGCATAAGCGCCGATGCTTCTCCGGAATTTGTCGCTCGGAATCCGCAGCTTTGCTTGATCGGCCGGAATATGGCGATTCAAAGCATCCACCAGGGCGCCGACTTCTTTGAAGAATGTGGCACGCGACAGCTCGTTCAGCTTCGACATATCTGCCGGTTCGTCGTGCAAGTGCTCGTCGTATCGTCCCTTCAAACCCCAGACGTAGGCCCAGTGCGCGGTAGACGACTCGTCCTGTCCGAATAGATCGAAGGCAGTAGAGAGCCATTTGTTGAAATATTTTTGAATGATCGTGGGGGAGATTTTGCCGGCCTTGACAATCCTCATCAAACCGATATTCCCCTGCGCCAGGTGATAAGCCTCTTCCTGCAGCATTGGGAGCATGCTGCGGCCGAGCGGCGCAAACGCGCTTCGGCTGAGCATGTTGAGCTGATATTTGCCGTCGCGATCGATAAAAGACGTGTAGGTAAAGAAATCGAGCCAGTTGAGGACCGGTTCATTGAAGGAACCCAGCAGGCGGGTCTTTTCCGATGCCCGGCGCTCCAGCAGCCTCTGAGCCTGGGCCTTACCGGCTTCTCCAAAGTAGGTCACCAGCACGTAGCTCATCTGCCAGCCGTGCCGCATCTCCTCCCGGTTGATCCGGATAATGTTTTCCAGATCGAACTGCGTTGGGGCCCGTTCCAGTAAATTTCTTTGCTGCTCGACCGAGGCAAACTCGGTGTCTCCTTGGAACTCGATCAGGTGGGCTAGAGAATCCTTGATCCGCTGATCCGGAATGTCGGTAAGCCTTTCCCACTTGGACTTTCCAGCGAAGTGGCCGAACTCGATCTCGTTACTGTCGATGTCTCCGAGTTTGGTCTCGAAGTGATAATCCTTTCCGATCAGCTCCGTCGGGTAACCGATATCGTCGTGCCATTGATTAAAAAGATCCACCCAGTCATCAAAGGTGCCGATCCTGGATTTCTTGACTAACATAGTGCTCCTCCGTTGCGCCTCATCTAAGCATTTAAGTGCAGTTTCGTCGCGTATTCAAGTGAAATATAGTGCAAAAGAGCAACGTGGGTCAATTGGCTAGAGGAGGTGAAACAACGCGTACCGGTCCGTTAGCGTTCTTGCATTCGCCTCGCTTCTCCGTATAAACGCTTCACTGTTCTCGTGCTGCAGTAGGGCAGCGTCAGTTCGCATGGTTTGATCGATCCGGCAGGGAGGTGGGAGACGTCAGCGCTGCGAGACCGAAAATTCGATCGAACCTGCGCTTCACCGGATGGCCGGCGAGTGGCTACGCCGAACGGTAAAAGGGGAACATGGACATCTGGTTTCTCGACGTCGATCGGGGCATCCTGAGCCGGTTTACGTCGGATGCCGGCCTGAGACCAATCCAACTTGGTCGCCTGACAAGCGCATGGTGTTCGGCTCTGTCCAGAACGGTGAGATCATCAACTTGCATTACGGCCGGGCACCCCCCGCGACAATCCGAGCTGACCTCCCGACAAGCTCGATCAAGGTCGATGGACGCATGTACGCCGTTGTGTAGTTCAGCACGAAGGCCTATACACGCATGTATGTCGATGAACAAGTCAGGATGAGATCTATGCACGCCTGCACGCCGGCGAACAAGCCGGCACGAGGGTCGAGCATGCGTGCACGCGGGCGAACAAATCAGCACAAGGCCGATGCATGCGTGCACGTGGGCGAACAAGTCAGCACAAGGCCGATGCATGCGTGCACGCGGGTGAACAAGTCAGCACAAGGCCGATGCATGCGTGCACGCGGGCGAACAAGTCAGCACAAGGCCGATGCATGCGTGCACGCCGGCGAACAAGTCAGCACAAGGCCGATGCATGCGTGCACGTGGGCGAACAAGCCGGCACGAGGCGGTTGCACGCATGCACGTGGGCGAACAAGTCAGCACAAGGCCGATGCATGCGTGCACGCGGGCGAACAAGTCAGCACAAGGCCGGTGCACGCGTGCAGAGCCGGGTGCTAGCTTGCACGCATGACGTGCTCTTCGGCACGCGATTCGATCAACACGCATGGGGTCGTTCTGGCCAGCCGTAACAACAACATCCCAGCAAAACTAGCTGTTGCTCTCTCTATAGTTCTGTGCCTCTGCGTGCCTTTCGCGATTCTGAGCTTTCAGTTGGCGAATCCCGAAACCGCTGGACCTCGGGAACCTTGCTTGAAACGTCTATCAGGGGAGTGTATTATTCCGGGACATTTTCAGGAAT
>MNKP01000180.1 GCA_001920875.1 Acidobacteria bacterium 13_1_20CM_2_55_15 | reverse complement strand
ACTCCAAAGGCAATTTCAATTTTATGGTGGGGGGCCAGAATTCCGCCGTTTTCGCCGACGCCAGCGTCGCCAGTCCGGCCATTGTTGGTCCAGGTCCGCAGAGTGGAATCAACGAGCGGAGCCTGACGGGATGCGAAATCCGAGCCAACCTTCCGGGCTTCCTTTCGGATTCGATCATCCTTGGTTTCCGCGGAGCCCTCGACGACCCGGAAATCGGTGTTATTCATCTCCAGCGCCTCGCGAATGTCGAAGGCTACACGTTCAGTCTTACCACGGCGCTTGCTCCCAAGGAAGCGCGCAGGGCCTATGAAAAGGGCCTCGATAGCATGAAGAAAAAGAAATGGGCCGATGCTGAACGCGATCTCTCGAAATCGGTCCAGCTGTATCCCAAATACGCCGTGGCGTGGTACGAATTGGGCCGCACATATCAGCAGCAGAAAAAACTCGACGAAGCCAATCACGCTCACCTGGAAGCGATCAAGATCGACTCCAAGTTCATCAACCCATACGGTGAACTCGCCACGATGGCGGCCGTTCAGCAGAAGTGGGGCGATGTCGATCAATACACATCACAGATGTTGAAGCTGAATCCCTACGTCGTTCCGGAGATCTACTTCAGAAGCGGCGAAGGCAGACGCGCAGCACAGGATTCCGCGCATCAATCACCTTCTGGGAGCGATTCTGGCGGACAAGCACGATTACAAGGGCGCCGCGGAAAGTCTTCAAATTTATCTGAAGTACAGTCCTGAGGCGAAAGACGCGGATGCCGTGAAACAGCAGCTTGCTGAAATCGAGAAAGCGCTCGCCGGAGAACGGTAGGGCGATGAAACTCGGATTAGAAGGCAAAGTCGTCGTCATAACCGGAGGCAGTAAAGGAATTGGCCTGGCGTGCGCCCGCGCATTTGCCGGCGAAGGTGCGCGCGTGTCGATCGCATCGCGCAGCGAAGCAAACCTCGAACAAGCCCGGCAGAATCTGGCGAACGAAGGATTGGAAGTTATCACTGTGCGTGCTGATTTCGCTCGGATGAAAGACGCCGAAACGGCCGTGAAGCAAACCGAGAAACTCTTGGGCCCAACCGATGTTCTGGTCAACAGCGCAGGATCTGCCCGCCGCTTCTTTTGGGAGAAGCTCGATGAGGAAGCCTGGCAGCAGGGCATGAATGCCAAATACTTTCCCTACATTCACGCGATGGATGCGGTCCGGCCGGGAATGATCGAGCGCAAACGCGGATCCATCGTCAACATCATCGGAATGGGCGGAAAGGCCGCCGCGACGATGCATCTGCCGGGCGGGGCCGCCAACGCGGCGCTGATGCTGGTCACAGCCGGATGGGCGACAGCGCTGGGCAAGTACGGCATCCGTGTAAACGCCATCAATCCTGGCATGACGGTAACCGAGCGGCTGCACGAAGCCCTTCGTCTCGATGCAGAAAACCTGGGAATCACCGAAGCCGAAGCCCTGAAGCGTTACGAACAACGCATCCCGCTCGGACGCGTGGCCAAGGCCGAAGAAGTTGCCGCCGTCACGTTATTTCTGGCTTCAGAACAAGCGAGCTACGTCACGGGTGCGGTAATCCCGATGGATGGCGGCCGGCTGGGCGCCATTTAAGAATAGCCACAAAGAGGCACAAAAGGCACAAGGACCTTTTGTGGTTTTTGTGCCTTTTTGTGGCCGATTACAGACTGGAAGGAGGAACTGCGATGTCTTTTTACGAAAAGGGTCCCGTTCGCATCCACTATGAGGAGGCCGGTTCCGGCTTCCCGTTGTTGCTCATTGCCGGAGGAGGATTGAACTCGACGCTCGCCGGCTTAGCTCGCGGCCCCTTTGATCCGATCAAGGAGTTCAAGGGAGAATACCGTTCGATCGCCGCGGACCTGCGCAACGCCAATGACGGCCAGTCCTCTGGTCCGCTCGAGATTGACCGGCCGTGGGATTCATATACCGATGACCAGATCGGCGTCATGGATCACCTGCGCATCGACAAGTTCATGGTGATGGGCTTCTGCATTGGCGGTCCCTTCGTTTGGAACCTCTTGAAGCGGGCGCCCGATCGTGTTGTCGCGGCCGTGCTGGCGCAGCCGAGCGGGTTCCGGCCGGAGATGCCCACCCTTTCCTACGACAACAATATGACCGGCTGGGGTCCGGAATTGGTCAAGCGCCGGCCTGAGATCACGATGGACATGGTGCAGAAATTTCTGACCAAGATGTACCGCACCAACCCCGACTTCGTCTTCACGGTGACGCGCGATTTCGTGCGCAATTGCCAGACGCCCGTACTGATCCTGCCGGACGATATCCCGGTGAGCATGTATCCGTGGAAAGAGCCTAAGGAGCGGATTCCCTTAGCGGTGCGCCAGATACGTTCGTTCCTACGGGCGCATCGGCCTGCTTCTGCTTAAGATGGCCCGGGTGTCGGGACGCCTGCACCTTTATTCGAAGAACACGCAAGTGCCGAGGAGGGCCTGCTGCTCGATGCCGGGATTGGACCAGTCCCACACGCCGCTCGGAAAATCGCCTGCAGCCGCGCCCATTGCGCCGGGGTGAACGCCACCGAGTAATCCGAGGGCGTGAGCGGCTTGAGCTGGCACTTGACGATGTCGGAATCGATGTCGGCGCCGGCCACTTCGCGCGGGAACGAGTTGGTCGGATAGAGCATCCCGCAGGTCGTGATCGCTTCCTGCTCCCGGACCTGCGTCTGCGCCCCGTTATGCGACGTCCAGCGCCGCGGCGAACCCTGTCGAAGTGGGAGACGATAATTCCACGAGCATGTGTTCAATGGATTGACGGCTGTGTCCCTCGCCGTCATACACGATCTCCTTCTTCAGGACGTCGGCTCTGGGAACTGCCCTTTCATCGGGATTCATCGTGGCACCTCCACCGGCGTTACTTTGAATTGGGGTCATCAATAATTACAGTCACTCGATCTCCAGTAGCCCTTGCCTCTCGACACTTCGGTGGAGAGGCTCGCGTTTTGAAAACGGAAACTACGGATTGTTTTTGGTTCTCGCCGCTCCACCGGCTTGGATGTCAATTGCTAGGTCCCGCGCGGCTTTTGCAGTCATCATTTCCATGAACGTTGTGACCCCGCTCGCGGGCGCTGTCCCGCCTTGGGTGCCGGTCATCACGACGCTGGGCACGAGCTGGCCTCTAAAGTCCTTGAATGCTTGTGCCCAGATTGTTTGTGTGGTGACATACGCATCAATTTTTTTATCCAGGCCGCCATCGGCGTTCATAATCAATTGGCGCTTTGCCGCTTCACCCTGGCCTTCTAAAGTAAGCTTGAGCTTCGTCTGTTCGGCGGCCTGGGCATCCAATTGCGCCACCGCCAGTCGTTGTTGAGCAGCGGTGACTTCCTTGGCTTTGACAACTTCTTGCTCCCACTTTGCCTTGGCCGCCTCAGCTTCTCCATTCTTCTGGGCCGTAATGGCGTCCTGCTCGGCCTGTTTTGCGCGGGCCATCGCGGTTGTCACTTGCATTTTTGCCTGTTGCTGCTGCTGGATTTGCGACTCAACCCGGTCATCATATTTCACGTTATTAATCGACAGGTTGAACGTGACAAACCCAAAGTGCTTGAGCGGGCTTTGATCCTGCCGCAGGAAATTCCCGGCCGGGTCCACTTTCAGCTTCACGACGCTTACTGTCTTCTGTTCATTGGTTATCGGATCCGCCTGTTTCACTTCCTCAGTGAATGTTTGATACACACCGTTTTCAACCTGATCCTCGATGAAACTGATCAATTCGTTCCGGCGTTCAGCATAGCTTTCAGCCGACGACATTAACGGGCCGGTCATGTACACGGCCTTCTCGATAACGGGCCGGACAAGCTGCTGTTCGACTGCTTCGCGCGATCCATACTGCGTGTGAATCGTGGTGAGGTTCTTGGCATCCACGGGATAGCCGACAGCAATCGAGCCACTTAAGTTGGCGTGGCCCCCGTCATTGAACCGCAACTGAATGGACTGATCCGACGTGCTACCTTGGTCCGCTTTGGCGGTAAACCAATACTGGAACCGTTTCGGATACTTGGTGACCTTGCCGAATCCTTGCCACTTGACGCCCGGACTTGTGTACCAGGTGAGATCGCCACTCAAAGGAGCTTGAATCACCATGATCTCTTCAGCATCGAGCTGCTCGAAGAACTCTCCTGAGAGCATGACAATCACCACGAACAGCACAAACGCGATGCCGCACAGAAAGACGCGCCGCAGGTTGAGCGGCGGCAGGATCGATGAGACTCCCCCTGAAAGGGCTGGTAACGTGTAACGCATTTATTTTTCTCCTCTCTCTTCGGTCTGGGTTTTTACCTCCGGGTCTGCCAGCACATTTTCCCAGCGGAGAAAGTCTGCCTCTAGCTTTGTTGCTTGTATGCGACCCCGAAGGCGCTCCTGATCGAGTTGCTCCCTCACTTGCGTCAGCTCATCTGCAAGCGTTCTCTTTGTTCGAAAGAACGGAAAAAAGGGAGTGCCCCGCAAGAGCGGAATCACTATTTGGGTAACAAAGGACATAACCCACAGGGCGATGAATGTAAGTTCGAGAATTCTCAAAAGCACCATCTTTTCCCCTCAATGTAAAAGACGATGTTTTAATGGAGAACAAACCGCGCGTGGACGGGAAGGGTCAGCCGGGGGGAGGTTAGCCGCGGATTGCGCGGATGACGCGCGGATGGGTCACACTCACGCTCCCTAGGATGCCGCCTGCAGCTCCGATGCGGCCCATCCGCGTCATCCGCGCAATCCGCGGCTAAAATCTCGCTTACCGTAGCTCTCGTTCCTTGTCTTTCAAGGCTTCACGTAAGTTTTCCAAGCCGCGTCGGAGCAGGCCTGCCACGCTTGCCTTGCTCTTACTCATCTGCTGAGCGATCTCCGAAATCGACTGGCCTGCCACGTGATGCAGTTCCACGGCTATCTGTTGATCTGAAGGTAAAGCGGCCAAACACTCGTCCAGGAAACGTGCCTTCTCGCTTTGGATAAGTCGTTGGCTCGGCGAGGTCGAGTTGGCGGGAATCTGTATTTCGAGCCGCGTCGCCGAGTCCTCCAACCGGTTGCGGATCGACTGTTCAAGCGCTACGTCACGTTTTTGACGGCCAAAATGCCGCGCCGCGTCTGCAAGTTTGTTCGCTACAATCGCGCGCAACCAAGCCGCAAACTCCTTATCTGTCTCACCACGAAACTGCGGCAATGCGACCACCGCCTGCAGCAACGCGTCCTGTACAATGTCGGACGCATCGATTTTCTTTTGCAGCTTAGGGCTAGAACGTAATGCAACTCGTGCCAAAACGCGAAGATAGCTGCGGAATAGCTCCGGCTGAAACTGCTTCGTGGCTTCAATCATCGAGTCTCCTGAGACGAGTTGGATCATAAGCGCAAGGCGCGAAGCGAGCAAGAAAACCGCGGTCCACGTGCAGCCCAGATGCCGTCTACTTGTTTAGGAAATCCGGGTGAGGAGAGAAAAGTGGATCCAGGCGACGAATCAGACTTACTGGTTGGAAGAACGGTTTTGAGTTCTGAGTTATGAGTTTTGAGTCGGATTTACTCACGACTCAAAACTCAGAACTCACAACGCCGCTTATGGCCTCGCCGCGATTGCGCCGATCACATTTGTTCCTCTACCACACACCAATGACTTTCCACCACAGGCCCCCGATACCCAGCCAGATTACGATGTTCACAACACTAACGAGCCCCCCGAGTTTCCACCACGTCCCCATCTCCACATAGCCCGCTCCAAACAGCACCGGAGCGGGGCCAGTTCCGTAATGTGTCATGCTGCCGAATAGATTGCTGAAGAAACCGAGGACTAGTGCAGCAAGCAGGGGCGGCGTCCCTGCGGCGACGGCGACGGCCAGGAAAGCTCCATACATGGAACTGACATGCGCCGTATTACTTGCAAATAAGTAGTGGCTGTAGAAATAACTCAAACTGATGATGAGGAATGCCGTGACCCATCCGCATCCGTGGACGGCGCCGCTCATCGTGTGGCCAAACCAGGGAATGAATCCTAATTTGTTTAGGTAAGTTGCCATCATGACGAGAGCCGAAGTCCAAAGCAGAGTGTTCCAAGCTCCGCTCTCCTGAAGGATGTCTTCCCACGACAGGGTCCCACTGACCAACAGCACGCCAAGGCCGACGAAAGCGGCCGTGGTGCTTTCGATACCGAGCATATTGCCGAATATCCACAAAAGCAGTAACAGGACAAATGTAATGAGCATCACGTATTCAGCAGGCTTAACTTTCCCCATCTCCCGAAGCCGGCCGAGGGCAAGTTGCGGAGCAGAGGCCGTCTCCTTTATCGCCGGTGGGTAGATGACGTATAGGAGCCAGGGGACGACTGCCAGACTGATCAGCCCCGGAACGAGAGCAGCCAACGCCCAAACTCCCCAGGTGATTTGAACGCCAACATCCTTGGCGAGCGTTGCTGCAAGAGGATTCGCAGCCATCGCCGTCAGAAACATGGCACTTGTTATGACGTTGCCTTGAAAGGAAGCAGTTATTAGAAAAGAGCCAATCGTCCGTGCCGTACCATCATTCGGCTCGCTGCCGTAGGATTTCGCAACGGATCGCACGATTGGAAAAATGACTGCGCCAGCACGTGCAGTGTTGCTCGGAATTGCTGGTGACAGAACAAGGTCCGTGGCGACGAGGCCATAAGCCAGTCCAAGGGTCCGTTTTCCGAACGCCGCCATAAAGAGGTACGCAATTCGAGATCCCAAGCCTGTCTTAATGAAGCCTCTGGATATGAAGAAAGCAATGACGATTAGCCAGATGACGCGATTGCCGAAACCACTCAGCGCTTCGTCGATGGAGAGTGTGCCGGTCACGGCCGTGGCGGTAATTCCTAAGAGCGCAACAGCCCCGAGCGGAAGGGGTTTTACGATCAAACCAAGAATCGTGGCCACGAAAATGGCGAATAGATGCCATGCCCGCTCATCGATACCTGCCCGTACTGGGACAAACCAGATGCCGGCAGCCATCAGGACCACAAACGCCAGCGGTTTCCACCTGACGGCGTCAGAGCCCATACTTATTAGAACCGGAGATTCCTTTTGAATCGTATTGGTGTTCACCGCTTTGTCTGGCCTCACTGTCAAAGACGACAAAGCGTTTCGAACAAAACCGCATCACTACACTTTTTTCGAGAACAAAAACGGAGGAATGAAATTGAGAGCCCACGAGCATTGAGTTTCCTCCCGTCTCGGAATTATTATCAGCACGCCCAATTGGCAAGATTGGAAGGGCAGTTCCGGGAGTGAATGCATTGTCAGGGATTGACGAAACGACGAGTCGCGACGAACGCATAGCGGAAATCATCGCTTGGTATCTTGAAGGTCGTGAAGCAGGAGACGAGCAGGCTCCGGAAGAGATCCTTGCCCGCTGGCCTCAATTTGAAAAAGAGCTGAAGGAATTTTTTGAAAACCAAGCATTCGTCAACGGCATCTTCAGTCCAGACGATCGCCCGCCCAGCTTCGGTGATGATTACGAGGTCATCGCTGAGATTGGCCGTGGAGGAATGGGAACTGTCTATAGGTGTCATCAGAAGAGTCTGGATAAAGTAGTCGCTATTAAAACGATTACTGGAGGCCCGTCTACCGTTCCGGCAGAAACCGAGAGAATCCACAAAGAGGCTCAGAGAGCAGCCGGGTTACGACACGCCAATATCGTGGCTGTGCATCAGGTTGGAGAACACAAAGGTCAACATTTCTTTGTGATGGAATACATCGAGGGTAGCAGTCTCGCCGATCTCTTGCCTGCGGGACCTTTGCCCGCAGTTAAAGCCGCGCAATACGTGAAGGCGATCGCCGACGCGATCCATTACGCACACCAGAGACAGATACTGCATTGTGATCTCAAACCCGCCAACATCCTGCTCGACGGCGAGGGGAAAGCCTACGTGACGGACTTCGGTTTGGCCAAGCGCATGGGAGAGAATGCCCGGTATTCGCCCTCCAGCGCTGTCGGCGGCTCGCCCGGTTACATGGCACCGGAGCAGGTCACGCAGGACGAATTGACGACAGCGACTGATGTATACGGGCTGGGAGCGATACTGTATGCATTGCTCACCGGGTCACCACCGTTTCAAGCAGAGACCTTGGTCGAAAACTTCAGGCTAATTCGTGACGAGCCTCCCACGGCTCCCAGCCAGCGGAATCCGGATGTGGACAAAGATTTGGAAGCCATTTGTCTGAAGTGCCTCAGCAAGGACAAGGACCATCGTTACGGATCAGCTCATGGGCTGGCGAGGGATCTTAGCCGATATCAGGCTCAGGAGGAGTCGACGGCTCGTGCTTGGGGCCGCCGCGAGCGCACCATTCGATGGTGCCGCCGGAATCCTGTTGTCGCAGGATTGATATCAGCGGTGACCCTCATTTCCATCCTGACTGCCGTGATGGCTGTTGCCACCGCCTCGGCCCGCAGGAACGCTCAGCTTCTAGAGGCGATCCAGAGCAATGGCTTTGCTGCGCGAGATCTTGCCCGAACAGCACTGCTACAACTTCGAGATTTGCGCGATGTCGCTGAAGTGGCGGCCCGTGACACGACGCTGTCAGATTTGCTCTCAAAACAGAATGATTCCGGTTTGCAGCGTTACCTCGAAGGGATCTGCCGCGCTGGCCCCATGCCTTTCGGAAGTTGCACCATTCTGAATCCAGAGGGAATCCAGTTGGCGCGTGTCGGAGAGGTTGGTGCTCCACTTAATTACGATTTCAGTTGGAGAGACTATTTTAAGGGGGCCAGGGCGCATCGGGGTCTCCTGGGTAGACGTGTGGCCCATGTTTCCAGCGTTTATCGCAGCAAGATCGACGATTTCTTTAAATTCGCGATTTCCGTGCCGATTTTGGATGACAGGCGGAGATTCCTCGGCGTGATTACTACTTCGGTGACAGCGGATGCCGCCATGGGTAGAGTCATTCTCGAGGACCCCCGCCGCAAAGTGGCCCTCATCGCTCCCAAAGACATCGATAGCCCGGCCACCGATTCGGGTCAGCCGGGCAAGGCTGTCATCGCGTTTCATCCTGGGTACCACCGAGGGATCGACGCGGTTGAGTTTCCCAGCGGCACTGCAATCACTAAATACGTGGAGCCGGTCCATGACCGTGAACTGGATGATTCGACACAGATCCTTCCACCGGTTGATGATTACGCAGACCCCGTTGCAACAGTTCTCCAGGATTACGCCGGACGGTGGATTGCGGGCTTCGCGCCAGTTGGCAATACCGGATTCGTTGTCATTGTCCAGCAACGGTATGATGAAGCCTTGAAACTGGATCCCTCGACCTTTCGGAATCTCGTGCTTTGGAGTGGCGTGGCAATAATCGTCGGCATAAGCGTCGTTGTACTGGTTTTAGGGCTGTGGCCCGCGATCCAAACACGCCAATTAACGCGATAACAATTGTAGGCGCACGCGAGCGTTTTGCCTTGCGACGAAGAGCGCGCTCATAGACCGCGCCCTGAAGTTTGGACTTCCCGGAACTCTTGGCATCGAAGGCGTAGGAAACCTCGGACGAGAACGCCACAGTCGAGGAATGAACGGAATTCTCGCTCAACGAATCGCGGCACTGGATGGTCACGCTCCTGTTGTCTCGCCAGAAACGTTTCCAGCTCTTCGGCGACGACACGGTAGAGAACAGTGGCTTCGGCATTGCGTGGAGTGTATTCAAATCCGGCGTCCGGCATGCGCAGTCTGCGCTATGCAGGAATCAGGCCGGTCTTACTCTTCCGAAGCTACAAGCATTTGCGCGACTATGCGCACCGGATTGTCCACGGTTTCGGCGATAATCCAGTCGCTTTTTCCGTGGATTCGCCGATTTTCCGACTACTGATGGCGCGCGATGATCGAGCCGAACCGCATATTCGATCAAAGCGAACCCGCGCCACGGCCTAAGTGACAGGTTTGGGAAAATGTCAAGCAGCCGGAAGGCCCTAAATTCAGAGACGTCACGACGACCATTTTCTGTCACGTCCTTAACCGCGGGGGACTCAGCGTCCACATCCCTGCCGATCTCCTCTGAAACCGGTTTAGGCTTGCGACTACACGCAGCCTTTGTTTTTTCTATTACGCAGATTTCTTTTCCATTAAACTTTTCACGGCCTTACCCCAAAATACCTCGTTTGGAGGGATCCCGAGCATCGCGCTATCAAGCGGTGACACGCAACGATCTCTCGACACGGTAGCGGGTGAATTCAGAGTTAGTTAGGTGGGCGAATAGCAGCGTCGCAGACTTAGAAAAAGGTGGTATAGATTGTCGCGAAGGAAACCGCCCGTCCGGAAAGTAATCCTGGAACCGGTCTGGACGGACCGTGATCGATGGGTGGTCCGGCATGGTCGGCTCGCACGTGCGGCAGACCACCCGCCGAGCGTCTTCAAAGTCATCGGTGAAAAGCTGCCGTGGGCTTGTTTCTCGGCAGTCAACCGGCATCTTAAGAACCAGGGTCTTCCTCGAACCGGCGTGTATGTGGCCCCTGACGCTTTGGGGTATCCACGTTATGTTGGGCGAGGAAAGATCTTCCCGCGGTTGAGGTCGCATAAGAAGGTTCGGCCAACGCTCTGGGAAAGATGTGGCTGCTGTACTGAGAGACTACCGCAACTACGTCCACCCCGAAAAGCAGCGCTCCCACGGAGTGACACTGAACGGGCATGACGCAAAAATGTTTTGGGATGTGACGCGGAATCTCGTTTTGCAGCTTCTCGGAATGGCTTAGAATCCCGCGAAAGGCGTCTAACAGAACGTTGCAGCCGCCAAGCCGCGCGCCACGATGACTTCAATCCGAAAGATTCGGTTCGCGCGGCTTGCGGCTGAACGTTAAGGCGTTATGCGCACTCCCCGGGAATGTCATAATCGAGAGTGGCGGGTACTGGATGGTTCTGCGTTTCGAGTGGGATCCCGAGAAAGCTGCCGCTAATCTTGACAGGCACGGCGTATCGTTCGAGGAGGCGAGCACCGTCTTTGGCGATCCACTTGGAAGGATCGTGGACGATCCCCGACATTCCGTCGGCGAGAGGCGCTTTGTTCTAATGGGCCGGTCCGATCAACAGCGCCTCTTGGCTGTCATGTTCACCGAGAGACGTGAGGTGGTCCGTCTCATCAGCGCACGTCGCGCCACTCGCCGGGAACGGAGAGACTATGAAGAAGGCTAAGAGATCCGAAAGAGCGGTTCCACAAATCGATCCGGACGAAATTCTGCCGGAGTACGATTTCAGTCGAGCGCGCCCTAACAAGTACGCGCCGCGCTATCAAAAGGGGGCGCTCGTGGTCACGCTCGATCCAGAAGTTGCGCAGGTGTTTCAGACTGCCGAGGATGTCAACCAAACACTGCGGTTACTGGCGCGAATCATCCGGGCTGGACGTGACCGCCGCTCGAACAAAACACCTGGCGCATAACACGACGATGCAGCCGCCAATCG
>MNKP01000015.1 GCA_001920875.1 Acidobacteria bacterium 13_1_20CM_2_55_15 | reverse complement strand
CGGGTACGTACGAACTTTCGGTGAATCTGCCGGGATTCCGAAGGTTTGTACGGCCGGGCATCGTCGTGGAGGTAGCACGGATCACGCGCATCGACGCCCAAGTCCAGGTTGGCGCGGCTACAGAGGCGGTCACCGTCGAGGCCGAAAGCCCGCTGCTCAAAACTGAAAGCGGCGAGTTGAGCCATAACATTGCCACGGACCAATTGAACAACCTGCCGGTCGTCACGCTGCCCGGTGTTGGAGGTCTCGGCAACATTCGAAATCCACTTCAGGCGGTCACGCTGCTGCCGGGCGCATCATTTGCCAACGACAACACGCTTCGGATTAACGGAATGCCGAACAGTTCACAATCCATTCGCGTCGAAGGGCAAGATGCAACCAACGGTATGTGGCGCCAGCAGAACCAAATCAATCAAGCCGGTGTTGACGCGATCCAGGAAGTGGCAATCCAAACGAGCAACTATGCCGCTGAGTATGGACAGGCTGGAGGCGGGTATTTCAACTACACGATGAAATCCGGAACGAACCAATTTCACGGAGCTGCCTACGATTATCTGGTAAACGAGTTTCTGAATGCCGGTACGCCCTTTACAGATAGAGCCACTATCACGAATGACCTTTCCAAGGCGGGGCAGCACATTCGTAACACCCAGCGCAAGAACGACTATGGCTTCACGGTGGGCGGACCAGTTCTGCTCGGGAAATTTTACAACGGTCACGACAAGACGTTCTTCTTCTTCAGCTTCGAGCAATACCGCGAATCTCAATTCATCACGAGCGGCGTCGCAACCGTCCCCACGCTAGCGTATCGGCGTGGAGATTTCAGCGCAGCGCTCCTTCCGCGGTTGACCATTGGCGGGCAGCCCGCTGTTGACCCGTTGGGCCGTCCCGTCTTCCAAAATGCGATTTACGATCCGAGAACGACGAAATTGGCGCCGGATGGCTCCCGCATCCGCGACCCGTTTCCAAATAATGTTATTCCGCCGGAGTTGATGAATCCCGTCGCATTAAAGATCCAGGAGTTGATTCCACTTCCGACGAACAACAACTTGATCAATAACTACAGCATCCCGGGCTACACCAATTTCAGGCACACCACGATTCCATCTTTTAAGATCGACCACAACTTCAGCGCAAAGAAACATCTGGCCTGGTACTTTTCCGAGACGCATACAGTGTCGCCTTCAGCCAACGGCTTCACGCAAGTGTTTACGGCGGCGGAGCCACAGGATGATGTTTCATACACGACGCGCATCAATTACGACCAGACGCTGACGCCGACGATGTTGTTCCATATCGGGGTTGGTCTTTTGCACACGAATCATCCGGCTATTCCGCCTAGCTTTGACCAAAACACACTGGGCTGGGCCAAGAACTTCTATGTGAACCAATTCCCGAATTTCACTGGCCTGCAGAATTTTGCAGTCGGTGGGGTGTCCCTTGCCGGGACGGCTGGTTCAATGGGCACGGGTTTCGGTGTCGAATACCTGAAAGATATCAAGCCCACGGGGAATGCGAGCGTCAGTCTGGTGAAGGGCAACCACACATTCAAGGCTGGGGGCGAATTGATTGTCGAGGGTTTTCCGCAATTGAATTACACCCGTGCAAACGGTGGTTTGGGTTTCTCGGCCCAGCAGAGTGGTCTTCCCTGGGAAGACGGTCGAGGATTAAATGGGACCACTGGTCTCCCCTACGCAAGTTTCTTGATGGGTGCCACGAACAGCCTCACGATTTCCGCAGTCACGAATTCGCGGCTGGGCAACCATTCGATGGCGGCCTATTTTCAGGATAGTTGGAAGGTAACGCGAAATCTGACGCTGGATTACGGTCTCCGTTACGACTTCGTCACTTTGCTTCGCGAGCAGTATGGCCGCATGCAGAGTGCGGCTTTCGACTTGCCGAATCCGGCAGCAGGAGGGCGATTAGGCGCCGTCATCTATGAAGCCACATGCAAGTGTCACTTCAACAATAATTATCCGTGGGCATTCGGACCGCGCTTAGGAGTTGCCTATCAAATCAATCCCAAAACGGTGCTCCGCGCGGGTTCCGGCATCATTTACGGATCCGCGCCCAATAATGCGTTCCTTTCCTACAGCGTTCCAGACTTCTATACTTTTGGTGCTCCCGGATACGGACTGGCGGCGAGTTCTTTATCCGACGGAAACCCATACGCTGCCGGCAACCGGTTCGGAAATCCGCCGATATTCTGGCCGGATTTCAGCCCGCACTATCCCTCGGAAATCGCTCCTGGGATACGGCCGCCCCAGTCGCCCTTCATTTCGATTGACCGCAACGCGGGCCGGCCTCCGCGGCAGATTCACTGGAGCTTTGGTTTGCAACGTGAAATCACGCCGAACTTGATGGTGGAAGCCGCTTACGTTGGAAACCGTGGTGTTTGGTGGACTGCGCCGCTGTTGGCCGGCCAAAACTACAACTCGTTGACTCCTGAAGGTCTGAAGGCGACTTGGGGGCTCGACATCACCAATGCGGTTGACCGAAATCTTCTAACGCTGCCAATTAACTCGGATCCCGTGCTGGCCCGCTTTCCGAATTTGGCGAATCCGAATAGCGTGTATCCTGGATTCCCGGCGAATCAACCGTTGATCCAGGCGCTGCGGCCGCACCCGCAATGGAATGGCGTGCCTCCGTTCCTCGGTCCGCCATTGGGGAATACCTGGTACGATTCGCTGCAAGCTAAGGTTGTCCAGCGGCTGACCCACGGCTTGACCGTGCAAGGCACCTACACCTGGCAGAAGGAACTCGCGTTAGGTTTGAATGCAGACACCTCCTACGTCACACCTGCGCCCTTCCTCATCAACGACGTATTTAACCGAGCCCAGAACAAGCAGCTTTCCGGTTTCAGCAGGCCGAACGTGTTGAGTATTGCGTTTAGCTACACAACGCCTGCATGGGGGAAGTTCAAGGCATTGTCGTGGGTGGTGCGCGACTGGACGATCGGGAGCTTCCTCCGCTATCAGAGCGGAGAACTTATCCGTGTTCCTGCTTCGAATAACAATCTGCTGACTCAGTTGGGACGGGGTCCGGCAAACAACCCGGCCTTGTGGGGAGGAGGGACGACGTTCCAGAACAGAGTTCCCGGCGTGCCTCTGTTGTTGAAAGATCCCAACTGTCAGTGCATCGATCCGACAAAAGACTTGATCTTAAATCCTGCAGCCTGGACCGACGCGCCCCCGGGGCAATTTGGGACCTCCGCCGCCTACTACAACGACTTTCGCTGGCAGCGCAGGCCGGCGGAGTCTCTGAGCCTGGGCCGGGACTTTGTCGTGGACCGTGAGCGAAAGATCAAACTGCAGGTCCGCGTCGATTTCCAAAACATATTTAATCGCCTGTTTTTGGCAAGCCCAATTCCCGTCAGCAGTGGTACGTTCAACGTACCGCTCACCGGCACGAATCCCGCCGCGCCTAAAACTTTCGACACGTCGGGAAGGCTGACATCCGGCTACGGGTATGTCAATTGGGTCAACGGCGGAAATACGCCAGGCGCTCCGCTCAACAGTGGTGCTCAGCCGCGATCCGGACAGATCGTCGCTCGGTTCACATTCTGATGTGATGTTTGGAAGCCTGGGCACGCTTCACCGCCCACGAATGTTTTTGATTGCAACCGGCTAACGGCGGCGATACAGTCCCGCTGTCGATCTCAGGGAAGAAGATTTTGACGTTGCTGGTCGATGGTTGCCTGTTCATTCACCACAGGGGAGCTACTCCATGAACATTCGCGCCTTCTTCTTCATTGTTTGTTTAACCGCCTTTCCCGTTACTGCGTTTGCGCAGACAGATCGCGGCACACTGACCGGAACGGTGTCCGACCCGAGCGGTGCCGTAATCCCCGGAGTGTCCATTGAAGCCAAAAATATTCAGACGGGGGCGACGTACCAGGCGGGCTCTTCCGAAACGGGCAATTACACACTCGCGCAGCTTCCGGCCGGGACGTATGAGCTGTCGGCGACTCTTCCCGGGTTTAAGAAGTTTGTCCGCGAAGGCATCATCGTTTCAGTAGCGACTGTGTTGCGTATCGACGTTACTCTCGAGGTCGGCGCCGCGGGAGAATCCGTCACGGTAGAGTCGGCAAGTCCACTGCTGAAGACGGAAAGCGGTGAAGTCAGCCACAATCTCACGACCGAACAGGTCAACAATCTCCCCGTACTGACTCTCTCCCCTTCCGTCGGTCAAGCGTCGACTTTGGGAAACATCCGGAACCCGCTGCAGGTTCTCAATTTATTGCCAGGGGCGAGTTTCGCTAATGACAATCAGCTTCGGGTTAATGGAATGCCTTCGGCCACGCAAGCCATCCGCATTGAAGGCCAGGACGCAACCAACGGGCGGCACCGCCAATACAACCAAGGCGTGCAGGCCAGCGTTGAAGCGATCCAGGAAGTTGCGGTCCAGACCAGTAACTATGCGGCGGAATTTGGACAGGCCGGCGGCGGCTACTTCAATTACACGATGAGATCCGGAACCAACCAATTTCACGGAGGCGTTTACGACTACTTTGTGAATGAGGTCTTGAATGCCGGCACACCGTTCACGGATCGATTCAGCACCGGCGATATTGGACGAGCAGGCCAACACATCCGCAACACACAACGCAAGAACGACTATGGTTTCAACATCGGTGGGCCGATCTGGTTAGGAAAGCTTTACGACGGCCACGGCAAGACTTTTTTCTTTTTCAATTTCGAGCAGTTCCGAGAAACGCAATTCATCAACACGGGTATCGCAACAGTTCCGACGCTGGCTTACCGCCGCGGTGATTTCAGCGCCGCGCTCCTACCGCAACTGACCGTACCTAACCCTTCACCGGGAACTCCTGGAAATAATCCTAACTTCGCCCCTGGTGTGCCTATTCCCGCTGTCGATCCTCTCGGGCGGCCGGTTATTGGAAACGCGATTTATGACCCAAAAACTACAAATTTGGCACCGAATGGCTCCGTTGTCCGGAATCCGTTTCCGAATAACACGATTCCACCGGAGCTTATGGATCCGGTCGCGTTGAAAATCCAGTCCCTAATTCCTTTGCCGACTAACAACAACCTGGTGAACAACTATGTGATACCTGGTTATACGAACTTCAGGCACACGACGATTCCATCGTTCAAGATCGACCACAACTTCAACGAGAAGAACCACCTCTCCTGGTACTTCCACCAGACCCACACCGTATCGCCAAGTGCGAACGGCTTCACTCAGCCGTTTAGCGAGGCCATTTCACAAAACGAAATGAATTACACGACACGCGTCAACTACGACCGCACGATCTCACCCACGACGG
This sequence comes from Acidobacteria bacterium 13_1_20CM_2_55_15, assembly GCA_001920875.1. Taxonomy (GTDB): domain Bacteria; phylum Acidobacteriota; class Terriglobia; order 20CM-2-55-15; family 20CM-2-55-15; genus 20CM-2-55-15. The sequence continues at coordinate 25,596 of MNKP01000015.1, read as the reverse complement.
TGCTGCACGTCGGCCTTGGGTATTTCCAATACAACTGGCCTCAGGTCCTTCATGACTTTGATCAAAGCAAGCTCGGCTGGGCGAAGAATTATTACGTCAACATGTTCCCGAATATTCCGGCTACCGGTGGTGCTGTGGGGGCCGGCATCTTCAACCCCGGCAGAGGTGGATTTTCATCGAACATGGGCTTTAATTTGCTGGATAAGTACCTTATCGATATCAAGCCGACTGCCAACACCAATCTCACGTGGGTCAAGGGCAACCATAGCTACAAGATGGGCGGCGAACTGATCATTGAGGGTTTCCCAACGGTGAGTTATTCACGTTCGACCGGTGTTTACAACTTCAATGCACAGCAGAGCGGTCTTCCCTGGGAAGACGGCCAGCCTTTAAATGGCACGACCGGATTCGGCTATGCGAGCTTCTTGCTCGGCTATCCGAATACCATAAACGCCGCGTTGGTCACCAATGTACGCTTAGGCAACCATTCCTTGGCGGGATACTTTCAAGACAGTTGGAAAGTGACGCGGAAGCTGACGCTGGAATATGGTCTGCGTTACGACTTCGTCACGTTGCTTAAAGAGCAGTATGGCCGCATGCAGAGCGCCGACTTCAAGAAGCCGAACCCTCTCGTGAATAACTTGCCAGGGTCGGTGATCTATGAAGCCACATGCAATTGCAGGTTCAACCGGAACTATCCCTACGCGTTCGGACCACGATTCGCTCTTGCGTATCAGATCGGTTCGGATGCCAAGACGGTGCTGCGTTTGGGTTCCGGAGTGATTTACGGAACGGCGCCGAATCTCGGGAACCTCACGCGAAGCGTTGCCGACTTCTATACGCTTGGTGTTCCGGGATATGGACTAAACAAATATGCCTTGTCGGATGGGAATCCATTTGCGGAAGGCAACCAGTTTGGTAACCCGCCAATCTTCTTTCCGGATTTCAGCCAAAAGTATCCTTACGAAATCGCTCCAGGCTTACGGCCGCCTCAATCGCCGTTCATCTCGATTGACCGGAATGCGGGGCGCCCTCCCCGCCAAATCCATTGGAGCATCGGCCTGCAGCGTGAAATTATGCCCAACCTGATGGTCGAGGCCGCATACGTTGGAAACCGCGGCGTGTGGTGGACAGCGCCCCTGCTGGCAAAGGAGAACTACAACTCATTCACGCCCGAGAGTCTGAAGGCGACCTGGGGAATCGACATCACGAATGCCGCCGATCGTGCTCTTTTGACACTGCCGATTCGCTCACCACAAGTCATCGCCCGGTTTCCGCATCTTGCCAATCCGAGCACGGTCTACGCAGGATTTCCGTCAGATCAATCGCTCATCCAGGCGCTGCGGCCGCATCCGCAGTGGATAGGAATACCGCCGTTCCTGGGACCGCCGCTGGGCATCACCTGGTACGATTCTCTGCAGGCAAAAGCCACTCAGCGGCTCTCCCGATCACTGTCGGGGCAAGTGGCTTTCACTTGGCAGAAAGAATTAGTGCTAGGCACGGGCACCGACACCTCCTACCAAGTGCCGGGGAATGTGATCATCAACGACGTCTTTGATTACAAACAGAACAAGCAGATTTCGCCGTTCAGCCGGCCGCTGATGCTGGTGGTGGCCTTTAACTACACCACTCCCGGATTCAAGTCAGGAGATGGCGCGGCGTTGAAGGTGTTGTCTTCCGTGATACGCGACTGGACGATTGGTTCCGTGCTCCGCTACCAGAGTGGGGAAGTACTACGCGCTCCCGCTTCAAACAATAACCTGCTAAGACAATTGGGACGTGGGCCGGAAAACAATCCCGCTCTGTGGAGCGGCGGGACGACGTTATTTAATCGAGTGCCCGGTGAGCCTTTGTTTTTGAAAGATCCGAACTGCCATTGCATCGATCCGACCAAGGATCTGGTGTTGAACCCGAAGGCCTGGGTCGATGCACCTCCAGGCCAATTCGGAAACTCGGCGCCGTACCTCAACGACTACCGCTGGCAGCGTCAGCCTGCGGAATCGATGAGCCTGGGCCGTAGCTTTTCCGTGAACCGCGAACGCAACATTAAGTTCGAGGTCCGGGCCGAATTCTACAACGTGTTTAACCGGCTGTTCTTGACCAGTCCGGAGCCTATAAAACTCAGCGGCACCGCTGGAGTCTTAACGGGCGCCAATCCGGCCGCGCCCAAGACCCAAGACTTTCAGGGCCGTCTGACGGCTGGCTACGGATTTGTGAATTGGGTCAACGGCGCAGGCTCGCAGCCCCGAGCCGGCCAGGTTGTGGCACGCGTGACGTTCTGAGGCCTCCACTTTCCCAAATGACAATTGACATTTGAACAGTGAACAACGACAAAGCTTGTTCATTGTTCACTGCTCAATTGTCATTTGGCATCCTCGCTCCGCGCCGCCCTTTCCCAGAGGGAGAGGGTTCCGCCGCATTGCGTGTAACCGGCTTCGAGCGCCGGCAGGCGCACCCCCCAACTCGGATGGGCCGGCGACGGATATTTCGAGAGTGTCGTAAGCCCGGCCCTTAATGCGCTGGCGCCGAGATTCATCTTCGCGAATGCGCAACCCGCCCAGGCATCCGCGCGGAGTTCTGGTGTCCAGCCGCTCTTCATCCAAGACGGCGGTGCGGTCATATCGATCGCATGGCCCACTTCGTGAGCAAGGAGGGCCAGAATTCCGCCATCTCCATAATTGTCGTAAGCACTCGTGAAGAACTCGGGCTTGTACAAAATTTTGGTCCGAGCGCCATCGATGATGAGCATCAGATTCGCCGCGGTCGAATTTCGGAACAGGGCAAGAGTGGGACAATTGGGACGGCACATCGCAAGCAGGGCGGCATTCACCTTGCCGGCCAGTTCCATGGCATCGCCGGTCGGCCGTTGATCGAGGTAAGCGTTGTAAGGGGAAGCGGTGGATCCTAAAGCGCACAGAACTCGTGCGGCTGCAGGGGCGGTCTGTGACCGCCCGGGGCGCTCGTCTCTTGAGGCTGCGCGCTGTCGCGCTGGCGCTTCGCGGAGCGCCCCTACAGCGAAGAGCAACAGCCCACAGAAAATTGCTTTCAACATGTTCCTTCAGAACGTCCGATGCCGCCGCCCGAGCAGTTCGCGCAGCCCGTCCATCGGCTCACCGCTGCCGGTAAGCAGGTCTTCCGGAAACTTTCGGTACGACAGAATACGACGGTAAATTTGCGCAGAGGATACGGAGTTTAATCCCCAGCCGGCGACGTACTGCAAGCGCATGTTCAAATCTCGGTTGATCTCAGCACCCGACAACATGGGGGCTAGATCGGACGCTCTACCGGCATATGACCCCATCACATCGAAAGCAGAGTGGAATTCAGCCTCGCCGAGCGAAGTCGAAACCCCGGAGTAGCCTGGGCGGTCCAGGCGTTTCTGCATTTCATCGATATGAATTGGAGCCGTTTCCAAGCGCCCGAGCAACACCAGATCGTAGCCATCGCCATTCAGGTAGTTGCTCCAAACGGTGCCGTCCGGAAACACGTCGAAAAACGTAGCCAACTGTGTCTTGACGGTTTCTTCATCGCTTTCGTACAGCGGCAACCATTGCGCGGCGACCCCACCGGGATTCAAATGACTGCGCACGAGCTCGAAGTATTCCTTCGAGTAGAGCGCCGACGTGCCTTTCACCCAAGGATGAATGGGATCGGTTGTGATGACATCGAACTTTTCCGGTGTGGTCGATATGAAGTGGCGGGCGTCATCGTAGATCATTCGTGTCCGGTGGTCAGCGAGGACGTGGTAATTCTCGGTGCCGAAAAACTCGTCCGAGGCCGGCGGGATGATCGGCTCCAATTCGCAAATGACGATGCTCTCCACATCCGGATATTGGACGAAAGATCCTGCCGTAACACCGGCGCCGAATCCAACGACCAGTACCGACCGCGGCTGCCGATGAATGAGCGCGGGGAGATGTCCCATCATGCGTTGCAAGCGCATGTCGAGCAGCGCCGAGGACGCCTCGGACTTGCCGCTGACATAGAAGAATCGCTGGCCGGCGCGATCGGTAATCACCACCGACGAATTCATCCCTTCACCGACAAAAAGAGGTTGAGCTTCTGACGATAAATCGAGACCGCGCAAAATGGGTGCGACTCGCCGGCCGTAAGCAATGACTTGCCACGGAATATCGGAAACAGTCGAAATCAGCCCGGCTGCCACAATGCCGGTACCTGCAACTGTCGCCGCCAACGCGATCGCCGTGCGGCGTGGGCGCATCGTCCAAACATAGGATGTCACGGCAACGACCGCGGCTCCTGCGGCAAGACCGATCAACAGTTGCTCACACGCCTTTGTGCCTATCCCGGGAATCAATAGGAGACTGAACGCCAGCGCGCCACCAATGGAACCCGCCGTATTCGCCGCATAGATCTCTCCGGAGAGCCGCGCCGGATCCTCCCCTTCCGTGGCCGCGCTCGCCATTGCCAATGGAAAACTTGCACCCCACAGCAATGTCGGTAAGAAAATCGTCCTGACCGTTCGGAAGACGTCCAGGTCGAAGTTGAACCACGGATTCAGCGACAGCCACGGATCGACCGGCCAGTACGGCAGAACGTGCGTCATGATGTATGCGGTGCCCGTAACGGAAGCAGCCAATACGATCTGGCAGCCAGCCAGCGCCAATCGCGGCTGACGGATGCGCCGGACCAATAATGAAGCAGCGCCGCTGCCGGCCCATAGTCCAACCAGAAACACGCCAAGAATGATCGAGAATGTATAGACCGTGGCGCCTAGCAGCAGAGACAGCAATCGAGTCCATACGACTTCGGCACCGAGGGCCGTCGCTCCGGAAAGTGCAATCACGATGTAGATGAGCCATCTACCCTCTCCCTTTGGGAGAGGGTAGGGTGAGGGTTTCAGGATTTGACGAGACTTGACACCCTCACCCGGCGCGTCAGCCTGCTGGCTGTCGCGCCGGCCTCTCCCAGAGGGAGAGGCGATGAAGGCAACTAGCGCCACCGCCCCGTTTAACGAAACTGCGGCGTACGTGGCAATCGCCATATCGTAAACTCGAAGCAGGTAGAACCCGGCAACGACGCAGCCAACAACCGCACCGGCGACATTCGCACTGTAGAGTGCTCCCATCCAAGCAATCGGCTTCGATGTCCCTTCCACCCAGCGGGCAATCGCCGGAAATGATGCGCCCATCAGGAGCGTCGGGGGAACAAGGCACACGGCTGAGACTGCGCCCCGAGCAACGAGCGCAGCCATTCCTGGTGTCGCGCCGGCAAACACCCGTCCGATGAACGGCAATCCGAACAGAATGGCAATCCCAAACGCTCCAACTCCCAATTCCAGACATGCGTAAACACGCAGCGGATTCCACCGTGCAGAAAGCAACCGAGGCAAAACCGCGCTGCCCACACACAACCCTCCCATGTATGCGGCCAGAAGCAGTCCCAACGAGACCGCCGACGAACCAATCACCAATTGCAGCAGTTGGAACCAGACGATTTCGTATATCAAAGCCGCGCAGCCGCTGCCGGCCAACAGGAGCAACAAGATGATAGGCACGGCCGCATTACACTTCATCACAGCAATCGGGCGCAAGGGGGTGTGTTTGTGCACTGAATTCAAACCATTCTCGATGGCATCTGCGATACCGTCCGCGCCCTCGGAACCTGTGGCTGAATGATGTAGAATGCCAGGCGATTCCATAATTGGACCCGTGCTGTGAGGGAATGATGCGGCAGTACATTCAGATTACCGTAATCGCCGCTTCGCTTGGCGGCTTCCTATTGGCGCAAACTCAAACCAGAAAACCCGCCGCGAAGTTCCAGGTCGTGGAGGCGACGATCGATGACATTCACGCAGCCATGGGTTCCGGGAAGCTGACTGCACGCCAGCTGGTTCAAGCCTATTTCGAGAGGATCGTTGCCTTCGATAAACAGGGGCCGGCGCTCAACTGCATCATCAATCTAAATCCGCAGGCACTGGAAGAAGCCGACAAGCTCGATGCGGCATTCAAGCGATCGGGGAAGGTCGGGCCGCTTCACGGCATCCCGGTGCTCGTGAAGGACGAGATCGACACGGCAGGCATGCCGACCACGCTGGGGACGGTTGTATTCAAGGACTATCGTCCGGCGCGCGATGCATTCGCCGTCGATCGACTCAGAAAAGCGGGTGCGATCATCCTCGGCAAGACGACCCTCAGCGAATACGCCGCCGGCGACACGTATGGTTCGATGTTCGGCGCCTCACGGAATCCCTACGATCTCGAACGCACGGTTGGCGGCTCATCCGGAGGCTCCGGGTGCGCGCTGGCTGCGAACTTCTCGACTGTCGCGCTCGGGGAAGAAACGCTGGCTTCGATTCGGCGGCCTGGCGGTTGGAACGGTGTCGCCGCTCTGCGTCCCACGCCGGGCCTTGTGAGCCGCAGCGGTATGTGGGATGGGTATCCTTCTCCCACGGCGCAAATGGGACCGATGGCGCGAACCGTTAAGGATCTCGCGCAATTACTCGATGCCATGGTTGGGTATGATCCCGAAGATCCGGTGACTGCTCTCGGGATCGGGAAGGCGCCGGCAAGCTACACTCGCCTGCTCGACAAGAACGCGCTGAAAGGTGCGCGCATCGGTGTGCTGCGCGAATCCATCGGATTGAATTCGGAACCCGGCTCGGAGGACTTCAGAAAAGTCGATGCTGTCTTTCAGAAAAACATCGATGAGTTGAAGGCGACAGGCGCCGTCGTCGTCGATCCAATTGTGATTCCCAGTCTCAAGGGGCTTCTGGCGAAGCGCGCAACGCATCCGACAATGGCGGATGAATCTTTGCGCTTGTATTTGGCGAGAAATCCGACATCGCCTTTCAAGACTCGTGAGGACATCGCCAGATCACCGGACCTCTCGAAGAGCATTCCTCCCGGCAAAGCAGACCAGTGGAGAACCCCGCTCGCCAAAACGGACATGGCTGCCTGGGGTGCATATCTGGACGCACGCCAGGAACTCACGATCGCGATCGCAAAAGTGTTGGCCGACAACCGGCTGGACGCGATCGTCCACAAAACCGTCGAGCACCAGCCGACGTATATAAAGGATGGAATCAACCCGCCCTACGTGAACAATAAGGGCATCCCCGCGCTGAACACGTTTCTGGTGTTTGCCGCTACGATGACTGTCCCATCGGGCTTCACCAGCGACAACCTTCCCGTGGGCATCACCTTTTTGGGTCCGGCCTACAGCGAACCCACCCTGCTCAAACTTGCCTACGCGTATGAGCAAGCGACGCATCATCGGATGCCTCCGAAAACGGCGCCGGTTCTGCCGTGAGATCCACTCGCCGGCGGTCATAGGAGCTGTGAAAAAAATGAACGGAGTCCACAACTTGTCAAATGTCGAATGTCTGTTGTGCGATGTCCAATGAACTTGTCCAAGAACCCATTGACCCCATGACCATATGACGAAGTCATTCTCCCACTGAGGAAGGGTCGTCTGGTCAGTAGGTCATTTGGTGCTTTGACAACTACACTACACATCGCACAACAGACATTCGACATTTGACAAGTTGTGGCTTTCATCGAATTGTTCACAGCTCCATTAAATCCCGGGGACAGACTTCGAATTACCTTGCCGTTGCGGCTTGGGAATGAGAGATTACAGCCGTATATGGTGCTACATAGACAGGCCGTTCGTGGTGCCCTTGCCTTTACCATACCCGTGTTAATTGCCTTCGCGTTTACACTCCATGCCAATTACTACTTTCTCGCGGCTGGTCCGCTCTGCGGAATTGTGGGAGGCTTGGCATACGGCCGCAGGTGGGGTCTGCCCATCATTCTTGGGACGTGTTTTGGTATGGTGGGGATTCTCTTCGCGCTACAGGACACGCGCTCGGCTCTCTTTATCGATGTCGTCTGGGTTGGTCTTGTTAGCGGATTCTTGTTCTGGTCCATTGGCGCGTTGGCCATGTTGGTGCTGCCGGCCGGCGTGAGATTCCGCGGCGCGATGGCATTTGCCGTTCCGGGTGCGATTGCGGGCGTGATCTTTCAGTTTCTATACGGCCCAGCGCATTTTCTATTTGATCTCGGCTCACGCCGTTGGTGGGCAGACTTTCCGTGGGAGCATCTGGTGTTGTGGCTCATTGCGGGAGGCGGAATCGGCTGGAGATTGGGCATGGAACTGGATGGGCTCCGGCAGCGGGAAAACGCAACTCCCCTTCGAGTTCCGCGTTCCTGGGCGATCGCGTCGGTCGTTTGCGCAAGCATCGGGATGGTCACCGGCCCACTCTATTTCGTCCGCTACCGGCTGCCGCTCGGTCTGTTCAATTCGTTGTCTCCGGCATCCGCCGCTTCCGATTGGTTATTCGGTTGGAGTGTTTTGGCCGCGGTGATCGGGGCAATTGCATTAATGAAGAAGTTAGGCGGGGTGTGGGCCACGGCAGGCATTGTTCTGGCATTGATGCTTCTTGTCGCATCCTATCGTGTCGAAGCCGATCCCTGGAAAACGCAATTCAACACGAACTACGCCGAGAAGCTGCTGCGCGAGCATGGGCAGCCGGGAGATCCGGATTATGGAGATGCCATCTACACCGGCAATCTGATTCTTTCTCAGACCACCTTGGATAAGAACGACCTCGCAACGGCGAGGCGCTATTTGTTGCTGGCTGCCGCCACACCCGGCGCGCGCAGCATCGAACAAAACGGTCTCGACACATCCGTCGTGCGCGTTTTCCTCCAGCGCGCCGAGCGAGACGCCGTCCTCGATTACTTCAATCAGACGCGTCATCTGTGGCCTCAAGGTTCACAGCTCATCACCCGATGGGAGGACATCATACGCTCCGGTCGCATACCCAACTTCAATAACCGCGGACCACTCGGACTAAACTAATAAGATTGAAGGTCACGGCATTGACGCGTCATGAGTGAATAACCTCGCTACCACAGCGTCTGACAAGACGTTACAATTCCGGAATGCAAATGAGATACGGCAAAACTCGGAATTCGCCGCGGGGATGGGTAGGTGTCGCCGCTCTCGGCGGCTTCATCGTCCTTGTATTTCTGGCAACATTCGCTCTCACGTTCAAAAGGTGGGAGGGCCAAGCGCCTCGGCTCTCGTTCGACCGCGAGTTTAGTTCGATGGGTCGCTCGCCGGCTCTCAGCCTGAAGGTGGAAGATCCCGAGACGGGATTGAGGCACGTGACCATCCTGATGAAACAAAAGGATCAGGAGATCGTACTTGCCGACGAATCGTTCGACCGCACCGGTTCGCAAAAATCGAGGACTTACGATATTGGAAAACTGATCGCGGAAAAATACATGATCCAAGCGGGTCCCGCGAGCTTGACCGTCACGGCAGACGACTACGCGTTTCGTCACTTCCTGAAGGGAAATCGAACCGACGTCACCAAAGATTTCGTGTTCCGTATTCAGCCTCCGCGGCTGGAGGTGGTCTCGGGGCAACACTACATCAATCAAGGCGGCTCGGAATGTGTCGTTTATCGTGTCTCGGATGATGCAGAAGTCTCCGGAGTTCAGGTCGGGGAGCACCTCTTTCCAGGATATCCGGTCCAAGGCGATAAGGATCTCCGCTTCGCGTTGTTCGCTCTCGAATACGACTGGCCGGCGGACGCGCCGATGAAAGTCGTTGCTCGCGATGCTGCCGGGAATGAAGCCACCGCGGAGTTTTGGCACAAAGTCTTTCCTAAGAAATTTCGCAGCCGGGAACTTCCGCTCGAGGATAGCTTCGTCGCTAAAGTCGTTCCGGAGATCATCGCTCACACACACGAAATTCAGGATCAGGGCGATAGGGTAAAGACCTTCGTCGAGATCAACAGCAAGCTGCGGCGCTTGAACCACGAAACGATTGCGAAACTGTCCCAGCAATCGCCCGCGCAATTTTTGTGGAACGGCCCATTTCTGCAGTTGAGCAACTCTAAAGTGGAATCGTTCTTTGCAGACCGGCGGACCTATGTGTATAAGGGCAAACCTGTAGATCAACAGGATCACGTGGGATTTGATCTTTCGGTAGTGCAGCACGACCCAATTGAAGCCGCAAATGACGGGAAGGTTGTCCTGGCCGACTACTTCGGCATCTATGGCAACGCCGTCGTCATTGATCACGGTGCGGGACTATTCACACTTTACGGCCACATGAGTGAGATTGATGTTAAACCGGGACAAATGGTGAAGAAAAAAGAGATCGTCGGCAAAAGCGGCGCGACAGGTCTCGCCGCGGGGGACCACCTGCACTTCGGATTGTTCCTGCATGGTGTGCCGGTCAACCCAACCGAATGGTGGGATGAGAAGTGGATTAAGGATCACGTGCTGGATCGGTTGAAGCAGTAGCCTTAGAGGTGATTCGGCCACGCGAATCTTTCAGCGGCGTACCATTGCGCAAGCGGATTAGCGCCAGGAACTGATACAACTCGCCGTTCGCGTCAACTGCAACTCGCTTTTCACGCAGATCCTCGAGCGCAAGATCCTGCTTGAGAACGATTGGTGTAAGAGAAACACCCATCCTCTTCAGAAGATCGCAAGCGGATTGAGCGGCGATCCCATTCCTTTCTCGATCCGCAGCGGCGCGGCCATAAACAGAAATTCGTAGCGATTCAGACGCTTCGCTTGCTCGGCCACTCTCTCGAAATCGAGATTGTCAAAGATGCTCACGCCCATGGCCACGAGCGCCAACTGATGCAATCCCAAGCCGACCGACTGCGGCAGGCCCGACGGCGAGACGTCATTTGGCCCATCACCTCCGATGAAAGAGACGCCTCGCTCTTTGATGAAGTAGGAAACGTCGGCGTGATAGCCGGCGAAGCCCGTCGTGTTTGGCCAAGGACCGAGCGCGGCGCGCCGTTTCCAGCGGCCCGTGTAGAGCAGGATGACATCACCCGGTGAAACTTTGACGCGCTCCATCTTCTCCAGCGCCTCCAGGTCTTCCCGATGGATCGCTGTTCCGGGCTCCGACCAACCTTGTGCGGTGGCCTTTCCCGGCAGAAGTGTGGCATCGAACAAAACGCCGCGCGTGACGATGCCGTCTTTCAGGGCATTGATACTTCCTCTCGGACAACCGCCCGCGGCCTTGATCTCATCCATGGATACGCCGTTATAACCCTTGCCGTCGGACATGATGTGACAATCCACCGCATCGAGATGGCTGTGGATAATGCCGTGATAGCTGCCACTATATTGATAACGATCTAGAGCGACACTCGGGCTGACATTAATGACGGTGCGTTCCAAAATCGTCGGAGCATCGACGGCACTCTCCTGAATGACATCGTGGGCCAACGATATCGTAATTCCGTCCTTCGCGAGCGCCAGCGCCTGCTTGCGCTTGGCCCAATGTTATTGCGCACGGGCCTGGGATCAAACTCCTCTACGGGCTCGCCGAAGCAAGCACCACTGGGGACACGACCTACGCTTACCGCTGCCGTGTCCAATTTCTTAGGCCACATCCGGGACAGTATTGGACCCGATCCCAGCAATGGAAAGTTCCTTACTGTTATTGCCTGGCCGCAGGACAGTTGGGATACTCCTCTGCGAGGAGGGGAATGGTTCTGCTCAACCTCACCATACTTAGGCGAGCTTATGGCCGTTTGGGGTAGAATTCGTCTTCTTGTGCTGAATCAGCGGGAGTCCATTGAAGTCTTACCAACGCCTGGCCGCTCCCGGCGCCTTCTTCCGTTATTAGTATTCCTCTTTGCGGGCAGCGGCTGTGCTGCGCTCATATATGAAATCGTCTGGTTTCAATTGCTCCAACTTGTGATCGGCTCGTCGGCTGTGTCGCTCGGACTGTTGCTGGCGGCATATATGGGCGGATTGTGCATCGGCAGCGCCTTGCTGCCGCGCGCTGTCTCTCGCGAATATCAGCCGCTGCGCGTTTACGCCGTGCTCGAAATGGGCATTGGCGTGCTCGGTCTGGCCGTTTTGTTTGGCCTTCCGCTGATCGGCCGGATGTACGTCGCAACGGCGACCCAGGGTCTGATCGGGCTTGTCAAGCGAGGCATCGTTGCTGCTCTTTGTTTATTGCCTCCCACCGTGCTCATGGGAGCTTCTCTGCCGGCGATTGCGCGATGGGTCGAAACCACGTCGGAAGGTGTTTCCTGGATGGGACTGATGTACAGCGGCAACATCGCTGGCGCTGTGTTCGGTTGCCTTCTTGCCGGGTTTTATCTGCTCCGCGTCCATGACATGGCCATTGCCACATATGTTGCAGTCGCGGTCAATGCAGCAGTCGCGTTTATCAGCTTTCTCGCCTCTCGCACAGGGAGAGGCCGGCACGACAGCCTTCCGGCTGTCGCTCCGGCCGAGGGGCACAAGTCTTCTCACTTCCCTCGCCCATGGCTCATCTACACTGTCATCGCTCTTTCCGGGTGCTCAGCCCTCGGTGCGGAAGTCCTTTGGACGCGCCTTCTGTCGCTTCTCCTCGGCGGAACCGTTTACACGTTCGCCATCATACTCGCTGTATTTCTTTTGGGCTTATGGGCAGGCAGCGGCGCCGGCTCTTTTCTCGCCCGAGGTCTTCAGCACGCTGCTCTCATGCTTGCGGCCTCTCAAGCTTTGCTGGTCGTGGCGATTGCATGGACCGGCTACACGCTTGCGCACTCATTGCCGTATTGGCCGGTTGATCCCTGGCTGTCACTGAATCCCTGGTTCAATTTCGAGCTCGACCTGGTACGGACGGTCTGGGCAATTTTTCCTGCAACCATCCTCTGGGGCGCGAGTTTCCCGTTGGCGTTGGCTGCAGCTGCGCGTGCGGGGGAAGATCCAGGAAAGCTATCCGGAGAAGTCTACGCTGCGAATACCGCCGGCTCGATTGTTGGAGCTCTGGTTTTTAGTCTGGTTCTGATTCCGGTGCTTGGAACCCGCAGTTCGCAACAACTCTTGTTGGTACTCGCGGCCGTAGGCGCCCTAGTTGCGGCCGGCGGCGCGCAGGTGATTCCGGCTTTGCGCCGCCTGAAGTTTGCAACTATAGCCGCCACGGTAGTGCTGGGTGCGCTGCTATTGCCGATGATTTCGGACGTACCCTGGCAGGTCATCGCATACGGAAGGCGATTTGCGCCCATTGTGCGAGCTTTCGACTTCGATCGTGCTCACCCCACGACTGTTCTGTATCGCGGTGAGGGAATCAACTCCTCATTTCTGATCGCTGAACGCGCAGGCCAGCGGCAATTCTTCGTCAGCGGCAAAGCCGAGGCTTCGACCGCGCCTCTCGATATGCGGTTAGAACGGATGATGGGACATGTTCCCGCGCTGATTCATCCGCATCCCAGGTCTACATTAACCGTCGGTTTTGGCGCGGGAGTCACGGCAGGGGCCTTCGTTACATACCCGGAGATCGAAAGCATCACGATCTGCGAACTGGAACCGAAAATCCCTCCCATATCCACCCAATATTTCGGAAAAGAAAATTATGACGTCCTGCACGACCGCCGGACTCGAATGGTGTACGACGATGCGCGGCACTATATCTTCACCGCTTCCCAAAAGTTCGACGTGATTACGACCGATCCGATACACCCGTGGGTCAAAGGCACTTCCACGCTTTATTCCAGGGAATACTATGAATTGGTGAAGGCCCACTTGAATCCCGGCGGCGTGGTTGCGCAATGGCTTCCTATTTACGACAGCGATCCGGAAACTATAAAGACCGAACTCGCCACATTCTTCGATGTCTTTCCGAGCGGGACCATCTGGAGCAACAACCTGAAAGGCGACGGTTATGATCTCGTGCTCATCGGCCAGGAAAGCGCCAGCGCCATTAATGTCGATGACGTGCAGCGGCGGTTGGACGAGCCGAAATACGCTGCTGTTGCTGGCTCGCTCAACGACGTGGGTTTTCATTCCGCGGTCGAGTTCTTTGCCACATATGCTGGACGCGCTTTGGATTTGCAGCCGTTGCTCGTCAATGCGAAGATCAATAACGATATGAATTTACGCCTTCAATACATTGCGGGGCTCGGGCTGAACTCGATGGCGTTTCAAGGAATTTATCGAACGATCCTCAGCTATCGCAAATTTCCCGATGGCCTGTTCGCCGGTTCCACTGGACGAATCGACGCGCTCCGTACGTTGCTGGGGCCGCATTCGTCTCCTTAGCGCCTCGCGCCGGGAAGCGGCTGGATCGTGGTGTTGGTAAGACTCGGATTCGCGAATTCGGTTTGATCCCCGATGCGCTTTCCAGGTGCGGGAAGCAATCGCGCGGCGAGCGGTTTGTTCCATCGGTAGGCGAGCCACGCGACATCGCCGAGAATTCTGGCGATCTGTTCCTCCGAGACGTCACCGGGAAGCGGGAGCGTGTCGACTCCGCCGGCACAAACGGCGGAATAAGCAAGGATGGAATCCAGAGTGAACGTTCCTTCGGACCAGCGCCTTGCCAGGACATTGTCTTCCATGATCGGAATCATAATGCCCGAGTAGCCCGTATGCTTTACGGCCGTCGACTGCACTGAGCGAGTGATGATTCCTGAAGCGGTCTCCGTTCCAACAGATCCAAACGGCGCGCCGAGGAAATGCTCAATTGCAGTGGCGATCGAGCGGTCACCAAGCGGTGCAGGCGTGGCATCGATGCCTTCGTAAGTCCAGCCGGTGGTTTTGGCGAGCTGCATTGCGACGGACTCCACTTGTTTGGCGTACGTATTCAGCACATCAGACAAATGTTTTTCCGCTTCGACCGGATCGCGGTATTGCCGAAACACGTCACCGACAACTTCCGCGCCTTCCATCGCGATCGCGAATGCACGACCTTTCCCAATATGGTAAGACCCGGGATAGTACGGGCCGTAAGGCTTCATCATCGCAATCGCGCCAAAGTTGAAGTTCGCATCACCATGCGGGCTGCGCTGGGAAAGCTCCTTAATTACTTTCGCTGCTTGACGAATCGCATTCCAATGAATTCCTTGCTCGTCGGCCGTAATCAGATTCGCAGTAACGTTGACTTTGGAAAGAATTTCGATAAGCAGCGATGCGGCAGCCGGATCGTCGCTGTCGTGGAGCATCGCGGAAGCGATATTGAAACCTTCCTTTGGAGCGGCCTCTCGCAGCTTGCCGATGAACCGGACAGCATCCGCGGTCTTCATGCCCCTGGTGTATTGCGGAAACGGCTGCGTCGTGATTCTCCCGCCGGCACCGTCGAAGCCGGCCTTATTCAGCGCGTCCTTCGCCGTTGCCAGAAATTTTTGCGCTTCCTGAATCCGCTCGGTATAGTTGCCCGGATCAATTTCAATAAACGCAGTGACAGCGCGGATCCGCGGTCTGACCTCAGCCGAAGAAGCTCGAGGAGCATCGGCAGCACACGCCACAATCGCGCAACACAGAATCAAAACGCTTTTACGCATTCTTCCTACCTCGCTGAGCATGCCGTCGGATTCCACTTGGATCCGTCGGGGAGCTTCTTGATGCTCCTCGACGTCTCTCGAATGATAGCGAGTAGCTGTATTCGAGAGCAATCTTTCGATCGCGCTAAAACCCGCTTTTACGGAAGGAGCCGGCAAATCCGGAAATGCCGCTGGTTTCGGACTTCTTCGGTTCTAGAATCGAGGTGGAAAAAGTCTCTCTATGATGGGCGTCGTTCTTGTCGAACCAAAAGCAGACCGCACTTTTGCCTTCACACGATTCAACAATCATCCAAGGTCCCTTGAGAGGGCTAACCCGAACGACATCGCCTGGTTTTAAATCACCCATTTTTCTTACCTCCATTGTTGCGGATCCGCCGAATTGTAGACTGGAAGTCGCATGTGACACCGAGAATTTAAATTCAGACGTCCTGACGTCGTGGAATTTAAAGTAAGAGAATCATCTACACTAAGCAGAGTGCTCGTCCGACTCCTCTACGAACTTGGAATACTTATACTCAGCGTACTTTGTTAGCCTTTTTGCGGCCTGGCATGGCACACATCGAACCTTCAAAGCTCTTCGGCGCCGTTGAGGGACGAGTTGAGTTCGACGACAACGAACAAGGACACCTGCGGAATTGCGCAGAGTGCCGCAGGGTTTTTGCTGTGTTCCAAACCTATATCTCCGAAGCCACCGGCGCCAGAGTAAAGAGCCGCAGGCAGGGAAACGGAATCGAGGACGGCATGATGCAGCGATTGAAAGAGGGCGACAGGGTCTATGTCATTGGCCCGATCGCCGAGAACTATTTCCGCGCGATCGGCATCGTGCGCGCGGTCACCTTTACCGGCGTCTACCGCTATCTTGTCGAATTCGAGGACAGCCGCACCAACACGTTCTTCGGATTCGAACTCCGGCTCGCGCAGAAACCTTCCGTGGCCACACAACCTGAAGCGACTTGAGAGTGGAGATCACTTCCGGTAATACACGCTGTCGGGCGGAAGCTTCTCCGTGCGGTAGTCCTGGTGCTTGAAGGGATATTGCGGACGCGGTTTCGAATTGACAAACGCGGCGATCTGTTGCGCTTCCTCATCCGTCAAACGGCCGGGATCGAGATAAGGCATTGCATAACGAATGATTCCGGCCAGCGTGTAAATCCGGGCTGCGCCGGCTCCATCGTTCCACGAGTCGGGTCCCCACAGCGGACCGGGTTTTTTATCGCCTATCGCGACACCTTGGCCGTCCTCTCCATGACAATTCGTGCAATGCTCCATAAAAAGCGCTTCGCCGCGGCGGGGATCCAGTTTTTCAACCGGAATCAAGTTCGAAGCTTCAATGACGTTCTGGCCACGCCACGGCGGATTTTTCCCCACCTCTGATCCCCGTGCGAGCCACGTGAGGTATGCCGACAGGGCCAGAACCTCGGGAGAAGTGGTCGACGGTAATTCATCTTCCACCCCGCCCGTGGCGTTTTCGCTTCGCAGGAAGCAGTCGACGATTCGATCGTTGAGGCTGTACAAACGGGCCGATCGCCGATTGTATTCGGGAAACATTCCGGCGACACCAACGAGCGGAAGCGATCGCTCGCGCTGCCCGGCATTCAGGTGGCAGTTGTTGCACGACATTTTGCTGGGCGCAAATTGCGGAGCCTCATGCGGCGTGTTGGTGAAGAGCCGGAATCCCCATTTGATATCTTGGGAAAGCTTGGAATTGTCCAAAGATCTATCGGTCAGCGGATTTTTCGGCAAATACCAGGCCGTCACCATGTTCGTTGCCGAAGAAACCAACGGCCCACTCAGCTTATAGGGCGACGGAGCCGCGACCGGTGGAGGGCTGGGAGAACAAGCAGCCGTGACGACGAGCAGCAGCGAAATGAGGACGAGCATATGATGAGTCATAACTGCCAAACCATCTTAACGACCCAGGGTGTGCCTGGTCAATCCGTAGCGAACGTCCCTTCACAAGCGGAACAAACTCTCTTCTCGCTTCGCCTCACTCGATTCATGCCAGAAGGTCCAGCTAGCGCCGCATGCTCTGCAGGATTTTCTGCCAGCTATACGTGAAAAACGAATTCTGAACCTTGTCGATGATAAAGATTTCCTGGTGCGCGAAATCCAGCGCGGCGCCGCGTGGGGCGATGAGCAGGCTCGTTTCGCCTTTGATCATGGCCTTCGGCGGAATATCGCCGGTGTCGGTGTAATTCCAGATTCCGACGAAGGATTCACCAACATTGCGGCTGACCTGTACCCCGCGCGCTTCGACGGTTGCGATGAGTTCTTTGCGATCGGGCAGGACCGCAAAACCTTTCGTCGCATAAATGCCGGTCCGCGGGCCGGTGATTATCGAACGAGGCGCGACATCGCCCTCATCGGTGCGGTTGAAGATCAGAATACCTTGGGGGTTGGCGTTGCCGAGGGCGATGATGTTGTTAACGGGATCAACAGCGATTCCCCGCGCGCGAAACATCATCGTCTTCGGGCCCGCAATGATTCTCAGCGGCGCCACGTTGCCGTTGGCGGTCCTGGAGAAAACCAAAATCGCCTGGCGCGTGGGCACAATAATTTCGTCATGAACATTGTCCAGCGCCAACTCGTCATTCTCTTGGAGAAGAGTTCGAGGACCCTGAATCGTGCGGATCGGCGCCGCGTCACCGCTCGCGTCTCCACGGTAAACAAGAATCGCTTCCGCTAAAGGATTTGGAACGACAATCTCGTCATTCTTCTCATCGAAAGCGATCGCGTGCGATGTCCTGGAAAGCCGGGTGTGCGGACCTTCGATAACTCTTGTCGGTGCTACGTTTCCGTTCGCCAACCTGGCGAATATCGCGACTCGCGGATTGGCCACTCAGTTGGGCACGAGAATTTGTTCGCGCATCGGATCGTAAGCGATGCCCCCCGGATTCCCGATGCCCGGGGCGGGCGTGCCATCCGGCGCCCCCCGCACAATGCGCAGAGGCGCGGCGTTGCCTCGGGCCGTGCGGCGAAAGACCATCGCCGAGTGTTCCTCGGGGCTGGTTGCCCAGACTTCGTCATTCTTAAGATCGACGAAGAGCCCGACGGGTTTTTTGAGCTTCGTCGCGGGACCCTCGATTTTTCGGAGAGGGGACACATCGCCGTTCGCCGTCCTGCTGAACACCAAAATGGAATTGCTGCCGCTGTTTGCAACAAAGATCTCGTTGTGAACGGTATCGACGAAGACCTTCATGGGTAGGCTCAGTTCGGTCTTTGGTCCGCGTATAACGCGAACCGGGGAAGCGTTGTTTTCTGCGGTTCGCGAAAATACAGTGATCGCCGGCTCCACGAATTTTCCGCTGGAGGCGCGAGGCTGGAGCCGCGCCTGCGGGACCGATATCGTGGCGATGCCACGCGCCAATTGTCCCTGCACGTCGGTTGACTCTTCCTGGCTCGTTTCGGCGAGGTGGTAAGAGTCGTGGTTGGCAACGAAAATTTCATTGTTCCCGGCATCGATAAAGATGCCGTGAGGGTCGGCGAGGCCGGTGTCGGGCCCCTGAATAACACGCAACGGTTTTTCCTCGCCTTCTGCCAGACGCCGAAAGATCGCTACTTTGTTCACCTGTTGGACCGTGACCCCGACTTCATCGTTTTTCACGTCAACCGCCACACCCCAAGTGCTGACGGGCGCAGGTCTCAGAGTTCGCGACGCGGGCACATTGCCGGTAGCGTCGTACTTGAAGACGAGCATGTCCGCAGCAGTGTCGTTGTTGACGGTGTAAATCTCCTTGTGGACCGGGTCGAGAGCCACTCCGCAAACAAAATCGACTCTCGTCCTGTTTCCGGTGACCACGGTTCGCGGATCGGCTACATCGTTGGTGGCGAGATCCCTGTCGTATGTGCGCAGGCTAAAAAGATTCTCGTCTGTCACTGTCACGATGTTCGACTCCGGATCGACGGCGACATCTGCGAATACGGGGAAGCGATCCCGCACCTGACGAAGCGGTGCAACGTCGCCGCTCAGTTGCGAGAACAAAACAAGTGCGGCCGGGCCGCACAGAAGGAGCAAAAAGACGGAGAACGACTTCCGGATTCTCATAGAGGAGCAATTACAGCAGAGCGTCGAGGATGGTGTCAATGTAATGGGAATAGTTTCACTAGAGTATTCCCCTCCTCTGCGAGGAGGGGAATGGGCGCCGCGCCTAGTTCGAGCTGGTTGCTGCTGCTTTGGACAACTCGGCGACGTCGGTGGTGCGATTGCCGTGGAACGGGGCAATCACCTGCACGTCGAGCTTCAGCCGCTGAATGTTGTCGTAGAGCGTCTTTGCGAACGGTCGGGCCGGCGGGATCAGCGGGGTGCCGGCCTGTGCGGGAGGCGTAAACGCATCCGGTTCCGCAAGCAGCTTTTCCTTGGGCAGGTACACGACGAGCATGTCACCCGTGTGCTCATAACCCTTCAGGAGATGCAGTTCGATCGTCCGGTTGCCGTCCGTGAGTACGCCCTTATCCGCCACCGCTTGGATCTTGACGCCTTTCTTCGATGTAGCCAAAGGATCCGGATTGATCGTATGCGGTGTTTTCGCGACGCGCTCGAGGAACGCTTTGTTGGTTTGGTGCGTCACGATGGTGGCGCCCTCATTCATCGCCATCCGGATTCCGCCAAGGTGATCCCAGTGATGATGCGACGTGACGACGTACCGGATCGGCTTGTTCGGAACAAGTTCCTTCGCTTTCGCGAGCACAGCGCTCGCGCGCGGAACGTTATTCGGAACATCGACCACGACGATATGATCCTTCATTTCAACAACGAGGCTGTGGTGCGTGGCGCCGGTCAAATACCATACGCCCTCGCCCATCTGCTTCGTCTCCACGCGGACGGGCGGCGGGGTAAAGTTGCGAACCGCGTCGGGCGCAGCAATGTCGACGGATGGATTGGCGGTCACGTTCGAAATATTGATGTCCAGCGAAGGGAAGCCGTCCTGGGTTTGCACAATGCGGGACGGGAACATGACGCCGCCAAAATCCTTATAGCCTGTGTAGGTCGTTACGACGGGCATGTCTCCGACGATCGGATTGTCAATCCACGTGGTAACTTTATCGACCTGACCTTTTGCGTTGACGATGCCCGTCATCTTGTACTTGCCGCCAACCGTGAACGATACTTCGGTTCCGCCGCTTGCATTTTTCGTCGTGGCCTTGTTGTTCATGGCTGCCTTGACGAATCCCTGAGGCGTAGCCCACAGCGCAAGCATGCGTTCGAGCTGCGAATCCGGGTTGGCTTGGGGCGGCGGAGCAGGCGCATTGCCCGCAGCAGGTGGAACGTTCCACGCATAGTTGCCGCTGACGACCTGTACCTGACGCTGCTCGCCAAAGAATGGGCCGCCGCCGCCTCGTGGCATCACCGCACCCATCTCGCGCACCAATTCGACACGCATGCTGCCCGTGTCGTAGTTCATCGATGCGGTATAGCTCTTTACTGTCACCGGCGGCCAAGCTTCAGCCGGGGTGTAGTTTTGTCCGACAGAAAAATTTTGTCCCGACCCTGTGAACTGAAGCGTCTTGATCCGGGCTGCACCCAGAGCGTCGGCTGCTGTTTGCACGGCATTTGACTGCGCAGCAACTGCGGACGCGAGCGCCAGAATTCCAAGGGTCGCGAATATTATCTTACGCATATTGATCCTCCTCTTACTGTTACTGATTACTGCACGATAAGTCGCCGCAACATTTGGGGACGCTGTGGTCGCGCTTACCGCCAAAATTAACATTTGTGGCCAAGTTCCCGTCACTCGCCGAGTTTAAACGCCAGATACTCGCCCGAATAGGCCCCGCCGCTGACGGCGACCAGGATGTACTGCTTGCCGTCGACCATATAGGTCATCGGGGATCCGCTCTGCGGAGCGGGCATCCAGACGGCGCCAACTTGCTCGCCGGTCTTCTTGTCATAGGCTCGCAGCATTGCGCCACGGGGTCTTCCCGGGGGTGCCGTGATCTGAGAGTCACCCATCACAACAACCGTTTTCGTAACCATCAAACCCACGCCGGAAGTCCCCGGTTGGCCTGTCTTCGGAATATTGATTCCCTTGAGCGCGGGATGGTTGCGAACGACATCCGGCGTATCGCCGTGCGCGACACGCCACGTGATTTCGCCACGATCCAGATTAATTGCTGCTAATGTGCCATATGGAGGTTTCACAATCGGCAGTCCTTGAACGTTCAGGGTCGTGCGTGCGGGAGGCGGATCGGCAGGCGAATTGCCACCCTGTGGATTGGCGGCCGGCGGTGGAGTGTTCTCCGGTCTCTGAGTTCGAGTGCCATCGGCTGCGCAACAGTCGCCGGGGCCGAGCACCACACGGAATTGTTCACCGCCAACCCCTTCGACGTAACGGATGTCGGAGAAACTCGGGGGTGGGGCGACCAGCGATCGAGCCGCTACCAGATTGGATGCTTGTGCGAACACAGTGTGCAACTCGGGATCGTACGCCGAGCCGGGCCAATTTGTCGCCGTGCCCGCTCCGACTGCCCCAACCGGCCCGTTCACACTGCCGAGAATCGGCGGAGTAAAGGGCGATGTCCCGACATGATATTTTTCGAGCACTTGTAGCGCTTGCTCGCGCAGCGCAGGCGTGAAGTCGATCACATCGTCCGGAATTTTCAGAAATTGCCGCGAATATGCCGGCGGCTTGGTCGGGAACGGCTGCGTCGGCGACGTTTTCTCGCCCGGTACGGTCGATTGCTCGACCGGACGTTCTTCAATCGGCCATACCGGCTGGCCCGTCACGCGATCGAAGACGTAGAGCCAACCGATCTTATGCGGCAACGCCACAGCTTTGATAGCGCGGCCGTTGACGTTGATGTCCGCCAGCATTGGCGCGGACGAGTTATCGAAATTCCAAATCGGATGATGAACGAGCTGGTAATACCACTTGCGCTGGCCGGTCTTCAGGTCAACAGCCACAAGACTCTCGCCAAAGAGATTGTTTCCCGGCCGGTGTCCGCCGAAATAATCGGATGTCGGCGTTTCGACCGGGAGATAAACCAGACCGAGATCTTCGTCGACTGTGAATTGAGTCCAAACACCGGTGTTCCCATTCACCGCCCATGACCCATTCTCCCAGGTGTCATTCCCAAATTCTCCCGGCCCGGGCATGGTATTGAATCGCCAAAGCTGCTTTCCCGTCCGCGCGTCGAAGGCGCGCACCAGGCCTTTCGTATTGTTATGCGTGGGGACGGTCGCACCTTCTCTCATCGAGGAACCGATGATAACCGTGTCCCTGACGACGATCGGTGTGGAATGAATTCCGATTTCGCCGGTTTCCAGATCGATCTGCTCGTTGTTGCCCTTGACGGCGCCAACCTTCAGGTCAACGATGCCATCCTTGCCGAACGAGTTGATCATCGCGCCGTTCTTGGCGTTCAGCGCAATGAGCCGGTAACCTGTCGTGACGTACAAGATGCGGTCGTCGCCTTTGCCGTCCGTCCAGTATGCGACACCACGGCCGGATAACTGTCTTGGCGCAACCGCAGCACGTTTGCCTTCACGATAGCTGTGCGCCCACATCATCTCGCCGGTTTTGGCATCCAGCGCAACGACCGAGCGCCGCGTTCCGCCGGTCGTGTACAAAACGCCTTTGACCATTAGAGGCGTACCTTCGAGTTTGTATTCCGGGAATGGGCCCAGGTTATCTGTCTTAAACCGCCACGCAATCTCCAGCTTGTTGAAATTCGATCCATTGATCTGATCGAGTGGCGAGTATCTTGTACCTCTCAGGTCCGCATTGTAGGTGGGCCACTCGCCGTTTGCCGTGCTGGGTTGCCCGGTCTGGCTCGACACCACTGCCGTCAGTGCCAACAATACGACGACAAACGATACCAACGCCGATAACGATCGATAAGGTTTTCCCAACATGTTTCGTTCCCCCGATATGAATTGCAGCCTAAAGTGAGCTAACCATACGCCAGAATAGGGGGACCTGTAAAGCGTCCCACTAAGGCACTCCCATTTTGCAACACCGCGCCTCGCTTCCTTCGGCGTTCCTCCTTACTTTAAGAGGGCAGCCGCTACATTGCGACCATGGTCGGTGGCTTGAGAGGCGTTTTCGAACCGCGCCGGCGATCGGCCACCGGCCTTATTCAAACTTCGTAGCAGATCGAGGTACACCGCGCACTCTGCCGACGAAGCATCAAGCTCTGGCGGTAACAGAAAAATGATGGCGTCTGCCCACAGGACGTCCCCCTCAGCCGGCGCGACATATTCCTTCCTCATTCGAGCGATCTCATCTCTACACTGTGCAACTTCCGTCACATCCGTTAGACGCCTCAGACGAATATCGGCCCGTGCCTGCACTGCTCCGACGGCAGCGGCTAAGGCGAGCTTCTCAGTTGTGCCGCACCGCGAGTAAAAAACGACAAGCACGTGAGTGGGATTCCCCATCGCAATTCAGGAGACGAGCCTGCTGATGCTTACCCGTGAAATCGTACTACAAATAGAGTCATTCCCATCCTCTGAGGGGCTTTGAAAGGAGGGGAATGCGTCCCTGACAGCCAATTCAGAAATTCTTCAGATACCCGAGGTGCCATTTGGAGTTACAATTCACCGCCGCACGGTCTATTAACTTGTTTTGCAGGAAGGTTGCAATGCGAAAGTATTTGTTCTTTGCCTTAGTGAACGTAGTGATCCTGGCCACTTCCGGTTGCACGGCCAAGCAAGCCCAGCAGGGACAGCAGGAACCGGAGTTCCGGACGACGGCCACCATCAAGGACATCATGGATTCGATGATCGACCCCGGGTCCGACGTGGTTTGGGATTCGGTCGAGACGATCGTCAGCGCCAAAGGCACGGAGGAGAAAATGCCGCGCACGGATGAAGAATGGAAGAACGTGCGGAATCACGCGCTGATGATACTGGAAGGTACAAATCTGTTGTTGATCCCGGGCCGCCATGTTGCCAAACCGGGTGAGAAGGCAGAGGATCCGAAAGTCGAACTCGCTCCCGAGCAGATCGAAACACTCATCAATCAGGACCGGGCGTCTTGGGGTGACGGCATCGATAAAGCCTGCGAGAACTGTCATCTGAAGTACTGGTATCCGAACGAAGCGAAGACCCTGCAGCAACAAGAACAGAAACAATAGGCTCGATTCGTTATGCGCCACGTTGTTTTGTCGGTTGTAATCTGTCTGGCCCTCGCCAGTGAGACTCTGGCGCAGGCGAACACCGGCACGATCAAAGGTCACGTTCGCCTGAGTGGAAAGTTGCCTGGCAATCCCTTCATTCGCATGGGAATGGATCCCATGTGTTCGAAGATGAACGCAGGCAAGCGCATTCTTCAGGAATACGTTGTCGCCACCGTGGACGGCAGCCTGGCCAACGTGTTCGTGAGGCTACAGGGAAATGTCCCGCAAACGCCCGTCTCCACGCAACCCGTCGTCATTGACCAGCGCGGGTGCATTTACACGCCGCGCGTTGTTGGCGTTCGTGTCGGACAGATTGTGCAGATCAAAAACAGCGATGCGTTCCTGCACAATGTTCACGGCTTGTCCGGCAAGGACAACAGCTTCAACGTCGGCCAACCAACAGCGGGCCTCGTCTACCAATGGAAAGCGAAAAACGAAGAGGTCATGCTTCATCTCAAGTGCGATATTCACAATTGGATGAACGCATATATCGGTGTTGTGACGAATCCGTATTTCGCCGTTTCCGATACCACCGGCACGTTTCAAATCGATAAAGTCCCGCCGGGAACCTACACGCTTCAGGCTTGGCACGAGCGTTTCGGCGCACTTACCAAGACGATTACGGTCAAAGCCGGCGCCGCAACCACCGTTGATTTCACTTACACCGGTAACGAGAAGTCCAGCTCCGTTATTGATGAGTTGCGTGTAGCCGCCAATGGATTTTAGACATTCCCTTCCTCGCAGAGTTTGGGTGCTCGTCTTCCGCCTTGCCCAAGAAAAGCAGAACGAGCACAAAAGGCACAATGAGGAACACAAAAAGGCGCAATAAAGTTTTTATGGCTCTTTGGATTCCGTTTGTGCCTTTTGTGTACGTTCCGCCGATTTGTTGGAGTTGTTTGGCGCTTTAGAATTTGCTGCCCGCTTTCCCGTTATCGGTACTAACTTGCGAACTTTCCTTCTCTTTGTGCTCGGCATAAGATAACGCTCTGATGTGAGGGGTACGGAATCTTCAAAATGGGAGGAAGGGCATGTTTTCCATGCTCGCGTTTTTAATGATGATGTCTGAGCAGCCGATCCCACCAGTGCAAGCCGGCAGCGCTGCCTTTTATATTGCAACGTATATCGACGTCCAGGTCAGTTCTACGAATGAAGGAATGGGGCTGATCAAGCAATACCGCGACGCGACGCGCGCAGAAAAAGGA
>MNKP01000084.1 GCA_001920875.1 Acidobacteria bacterium 13_1_20CM_2_55_15 | reverse complement strand
GTCTTGCCGACACCACGAATCATGAAAAGGAAGCCGGAGACGGCCGACCTGTTGGATATCCTTAGTTCGCGCCATCTCGCGGCATGGAGATCGTCCTTTGCTTGGAGCGGCTGTGGCGACAGCCAGCCCGATAGCTAGTTTGATCCGGACGTTACAGTGGCACCACGAATTGTCCGCCTTCAGTTGGGATTGGGCAATGCTTAAATTCGACTGAGGAGCACGAGAGGGAGACTCAACGTTTCCGGCGTCCTCCGCGTGACGGCGCAGAAGGAGGATGTCATGCGAGTCATGTATGAACGTTGTTGCGGATTGGATATTCACAAAGCCAGCATCACCGCCTGCGCGCTGATCACCGAGAAGGGAAAGACTCAAGAGGAGACGCGGCGTTTTGGAACGATGACCGACGACTTGCGCGCCTTGGCAGGATGGCTCCAGCAGAAAGAAATCCGACACGTGGCGATGGAATCGACGGGAGTGTACTGGAAACCGGTGTGGAATATTTTGGAGCCGGCCGGACTCGAGTTGCTGTTGGCGAACGCGCAAGAAGTCAAAGTGGTGCCGGGACGAAAGACGGACCAAAAAGACAGCCAGTGGATTGCGGATTTGCACAAGCATGGACTGCTGCGGAACAGTTTTGTGCCGCCGCGAGCGATCCGGGATTTGCGGGATTTGACACGGACTCGGGCGATCCTGACGCAAGAGCACAGTTCGATCTGCAATCGGATTCAGAAGGTCCTGGAGGACGCCAACATCAAATTGGGTTCGGTGGCCAGCGATGTATTTGGGGTCTCCGGACGGGCCATCCTGCGTGCGTTGATGAACGAAGAGAATGATGCGGAAGCGTTGGCCAACTTGTCGAAGGGAACGCTGCGGAAGAAGATTCCCCAATTGCGCCGCGCACTGGAAGGACAAGTTACACCACATCATCGATTGTTGCTCACCGAACACTGGGACCGGATGGAGTTCCTGGAGCGCCAAATCGCGGATTTCGAGATTCAGATCGCGGATCGCATGAAGCCGACGCCGGAAGAGATGGCGCTGATGATGCAAGATGCAACCGAGGACGCACCTGCGCCCTTGTCGCCGCGCGAGGAAGCGATCCAGTTGTGGATGGAGATACCGGGCGTCGGTTGGACGGCAGCCTGCAGCATGGTCGCCGAACTTGGAATCAACATGGACCAATTTCCGTCTGCTGCCCACGTGGCCAGTTGGGCGGCGTTGTGTCCCGGCAATAACGAAAGCGCGGGGAAGCGATTGAGTGGCAAGACACGTAAAGGCAACGTTTGGCTCCGGCGGACGATGTGTGAAGTGGCCTGGGCCGCGTCCCACACGAAAGACACCTATTTTGCGGCTCAATTTCGCCGCATCGCGTCGCGACGAGGTAACAAACGCGCATTGATGGCTGTGGCCCACAGCATTCTCGTCACGGCCTACCACATGCTGAAACATAAACGGCATTACACGGAGCTGGGCGCGGACTTTTTCGATGTCATCAACCGCGACAAGGTCCGAGACCGTTTGGTACAGCGGCTGAGCAAACTCGGCTTTGACGTCACACTGAAGTCCAAAGGCACTCTGGAAAGTGTGGATCACCTGGCTGACAACAGCCATCCCGTTGTGCCGGCTTCACCGAAAAGCTGATCGTGAACTGATTGCTGTGTTCAACGGACTCTGGCGCTTCTCGCACCAAAAGCCTTGGATGAGTTCTTAAACTTCATGCTGTCGCCCAGGCCAGCGGTTTTCTCAAAATCGTTGAGCGTCAACAGTTCCGCTTGATTCTTGAGGATCTACATCACTCATGGAGACCATCTCCGGGAGGAAGGGGAGCCGTGTCCTCAACATCGTCGCCTCACCTGTTTTCGAGGGAGTTTCTGTCTCGAAACTCTTTCGAACGGACGTTGCGCGGTCATAGACCGCGCCTACAGTGTTGATTCCGCTACTGTAGGGGCGGTCTATGACCGCCACTTAGAGGCTCAGGGCAAGGTCAGAGCCGGTGAGAAGCTGGAAAGGAAAGGTGAGCGAAACGAAAGACGTGGCGAGCACCTTGAAAAGAAGGGTACCCGCTTGGAAAACGGGGCGAGAAGCTCGAAAACAAGAGCGAGAATACGGGCCAGAACAAGTAGCGCGGCCGCCTAAGAACGTGTGAATCGCAGTGCGTTCCCTCTCACCCTCTCCCAGGGGGAGAGGGTGACTCTTTGCCCTCTGCGTTTCCCCCATCGTTGCATTCCAGATACAATTCGTGATGAGAGACACGTATATGCCCGAAGATGAACTCGAAACCAGCGAGCTGAAAGAAAAGTTGGAACAATCTATTGAAGAGGCGGTGGAGGGAGCCGAATACCGCGCACACTGGATCGTGTACCTGTCATTCACGACCGCGCTGATAGCCGTTCTGGCAGCCATCGCTTCTTTGGAATCGGGGACGTATTCCAACGAAGCGCTGCTTGAAAAAAACGAAGCTTTGCTTGCCCAGACGAAGGCGACCGATCAATGGGCTTACTATCAAGCGAAGAGCGTCAAAGGGACGATCTACGCTTCACAAGCCGCTGCTGCCCAGGGGTCGAATCCCGAACTCGCATCCAAGGCAAAGCAAGAAGCTGCGCGCTATGCGGCTGAAGAAGAGGAAATCAGTAAGGCCGCCAAAGAGTTGGAAAAGGAAGTCAAAGAAGATGGCGAGCGGTCCAATCACAGTATGGAACACCATCACCGGTTTGCGTATGCCGTGACAATGTTTCAAATCAGCATCGCGCTGGCAGCCGTCGCGGCCTTGAGCCGGCAAAAATTCGTATGGTTCGCCGGACTGGTAGTGGCGGTACTAGGCTTCGTCTATTTTATCGACGGCTTCCAATTGCTTTTCTAATTGCCTCCTATTCGCGTCGGGCTCCCAACGCCGGCACACGGCGGTTTCTGATTTTATAAAGGTGTTGGCGGAGATTCCCGATGACTTCCCGCCGTTTGGAATTCCTCATGTCGCGCTGTAGTTCTTCCAGCGCGAAATGCACGATGTCATGGTGATGGATCTCGTCGGGCGCAACCTCATTACTGAGTTCAAGCCAGATACCATGCAGGAGCTCGATCTCCTTCGGGGTCAGATGCGGAGCATGCGGTCCAAGATAAACAATTTGATCCTGGCCGCTCGGAAAATAGAACTGGACGGCTAATTGCGGTTTGGGATCCGGCAATCGTTCCCAGGCCAAACCGGCAAGACGCGCATCCTCGACAACGGGTGTTTTGTTCG
Organism: Acidobacteria bacterium 13_1_20CM_2_55_15; assembly: GCA_001920875.1. Taxonomy (GTDB): domain Bacteria; phylum Acidobacteriota; class Terriglobia; order 20CM-2-55-15; family 20CM-2-55-15; genus 20CM-2-55-15. The sequence continues at coordinate 5,105 of MNKP01000084.1, read as the reverse complement.
ACGCGCCCAGGGCCACAGCCGATGACTGCAGGCTCTGCGCTGCGCGCAGTATGGCGTCCCACCTATCCGTCGCTGCCGCGACAGCCAGATGGATCGTTTTCCCTTTCTTTTCGGCGATCTCCAGGGCGCGTGTGAAAAGTTTTTGTTCTTCCAGACTGAAGAGCTGATCGTGAGTCAGTTCGTACTCGCCTCCGCCCGAACGCTGTAAGAATCGCAAGTGGAGCGCCACAACGTCCTGCTTGTGCGGATCGACGCGGTTGAGAACGGCGTTGAGATTATGGAGCGTGTTGTAGTTGCGGACCATCACGAGGACATTCCCAGGCCGGACGCCCAATTTTTCCGGTGTGAGGTCGTCGCTGGCTTCCAGATTGAACTGATCGAGCTCCGCGTGCTCGGTCGACCGTTTCCGGGTCGTCCGTTCGGTTATGGAAAAGATTGCAAAGAAGATGATCGTGAAAGTGACGCCCGAGATGGTGGCAACCTGTTTGGTGAAAAGATTGATGAGGCACAAGGCGACGAGCGTGAGTGTGATGAAACCAAGGCCGAGCGGAATCTCCACATTCTTAATCTTGAAGTTGAAAGGGACACGAAATTCACGTTCTCCGCGCTGCTTGTACCGGAGCACCACGACAGCGAGGCCCTTCATCGCAAAGCTCCACATGACACCGAACGCGTACGCTTCTCCAAGCACAAAGATGTCTCCGCGGCTCAGCAGGATCGTGAGGATCTGGAGGCCCACCACGAGATTCAAGATGCGATGCGATGTCCCGAACCGCCGATGCGGATGACGAAACCACTGGGGGAGAATGCCGTCCTCCGACACCCGGTTCAATACCCCATTCGATCCTACAATCGACGTGTTGACCGCGCCCGCGAGCATGAGTGTACCGACCACCGCAATGAAGCCGCGGAAGGCGATTCGAAGAGGGACAGGACCCACCAGGTACATCGCGAGGCCGCCAATAGGGTTGTCCTGAAAACCGGTCCGGACGGAATCCGGAATGATCATCACCGCGAAAAACGCCACACCGGCAGTGAAGATCAGGCTATAGGCGAAAATCAGGAAACCGGCTTTCTCGAGATTCTTTAGTTTCGGATGCTCGATCTCGCGATAGACCTGCGCCATCGTCTCTTCACCGCTCATCGCCAGCACGGAATGGCCGAGTCCGATCATGATTCCAATGAAACCAATCGTGTATGGTAGCGAAGTGTTTTTCAGCCAGCCAAGGGCATCGTCGGAATAAACAAGGCTTGAAAGGCGTGGCCACGGCGGCAAGTGTACGCCTCGCACAGAGATGGTGTAGATGGACCAGGCGACCAGTAAGACGACCAGCACGGTAGTCACGTACATGATCCGGAGCGCCTTCTCACTGGATTCTGGAATTCCTTTGATGTTTTCCCACCATGGAAATAAGCGAGGATCTCGTTCATTAAGCCGACCAGATACAAACCCGCTGAGACGCCGCTGATCGGCCCGGTCAGAACATAGTCGAACATCAAGGCGGAAACGGAAAATTTGGCCAGCAACGACCCCATCGCTTCTTTGACGACACGGTACACGCCTCCGCGCACGAACATGCTGCAGCTTTCGATGTAAAGCGAGCGCACGGCGAAGGAAAGGACCATGATCGCCAGTACAAACCAGGGTGCCGTCTTCCCGATAAAGTGCTCCGCGATCGCCCCCGCGTAAAAGGCGGACGAGCCCATGTCGTTCAATACGACCGCCGCCGCCTGCCAGAACGTGATGAATGCCAGCATCGCCGTCGAGGCGATCAGCACTCGCGGAGCGCCGGCCGGCTGACCATCTGACCGAGATTTCATGATTCACTCACTTTCTACCCACACGACTTGATGTCCGATTTTTCGTAGCCGCGCCGCCAATCTCTTGTCGCTGCTTCGCCACCAGGATCTCTTGATCGTCACAAGCGAACCGGGCTGCTAGGGAACGCCGGAACCCCTGCTCCCAGTCCCGCGCATATACAACCTCAGCAGAAACAGGCACGGCGCTCTCCTGCGCCAATTGCCGGATCTTGCGCGCCAAGTGTTTGGGATTGACGGGAGGCTCATCCAAAGGGACGCCGTAGGGAACGACATAGACATCGACGAGCCGGATTCGTGCATTGAGATCGTTAGACAGACTTGCCGCATATTTCAGAGCGGCCCGCGTGAGCTGGGCTGTTCGATGCGGGATAACGACCTGAAGATTGGAAATCGCAGCCGGTGCGAGATCGCTGGCAAACTTGCTGCTGCCAGCTGCTTCGTTCTTCATGCTTGGGAAAAGGTAGCTGGAAAGGTGCTGAGAAGTTGCTAAGAAGCTGCTAAAAACACATTAAGTTCGGGCTGGATTCCTTCTCTCCGCAACAACAGCGATTTGGATGTCGTGAGCGAGCCGTAAAACCTGCGAGATGAGATTTCGCGCGGGAAGAAACTTGAAGCCGCGGGACACGGAGCGGGTCAGGAAAATCTGTGTGATCTCATGACGATGAGCGAAATCGACGAGCGTCACAGCCACGTTCTGGCCCTGTAAGACCCGCGTTTCGATGTGGAGATTGCGCGCAAAGTTGAGGTGCTTTTCGACCGACGCTTGCGTGGCTGACGGCAATTCGGAGAGATCTCCGCGAGGCGACACGTAAACCGCAAAACATTCAGCTCGGAGGTAATCGGCGACGCGCTTTCCGCGGCGGAGAAGCATCGCCGACGCCGGATCACCGGTTATATGGACGAGGATTCGGTCGGTCGGTCGCTCATCCTTCAGCCGTACGTCGACTTCATGCGCAGCTTGCCGGAGAGCCATCTCACGAAGCGCCGTTAAAGTTTGTTCTTTGAAAAAATTCTCCAGAGCGCGCTCTGCCTTGTCCGGCGCATAGACCACGCCGCGTCTTAATCGATTGATTAGCGCTTCCGGTGTGACGTCGACCATCACAACCTCGTCGGCCTGTTTGACGACCCAATCGGGCACAGTCTCCCGGACGCGGATGCCTGAAATCTGCCAGATCTGATCGTTGAGGCTTTCGAGATGCTGAAGGTTCATGGTCGTCAGCACATCGATGCCGGCGTTCAGCAGGACCATTACGTCTTCCCAACGCTTCGCGCGCTCTGCCCCGGGAACATTCGTGTGCGGAAATTCATCGACCACGCAAATCTGCGGCGCCCGCCGGAGGATGGCTTCGGTATCCATTTCCTCGAACTCGACGCCGCGATATTCGATCTTCCGGCGAGGAATGATTTCCAGGCCTTCGATCTTCTCAATGGTGTCTTTTCTCCCATGCGGCTCGAAATACCCAACGACGACATCGGCCCCTTGCTTTTTCAGTTCCTGCGCTTCCTCGAGCATCCGGTACGTTTTGCCGGCTCCAGCCGCGTAACTGAGAAATACCTTCAAACGGCCGCGCCGCGAGGGATCAGGCTGCGTCATGCAGTTGTCCTCTGCGGGAAAACGCGGACGTCGATTCCTTCGGCGAGGTCGATAAGGCGCTCGACCGGGTTTCCACGCAATCGTTGCCAGAAGCCCTTCCTCATGCTGTGTCCAATGAAGATTTGAGTAATACCGGTGTCGCGAGCGAATGCAATCAGAGCCCTGGCAGGATCCCGCTGGCCGTCCAATACCTTGATGGTCGCGTCCAGTTCGCGGGCGATCGCCAGGTTTTCTTCGAGCGCAGCTTCGTCCTCCGGCGATAGATTGGCTTGGCGTACATATGCGACGAAGAGCTCGCCATGAAACCGGTCCGCATTGCGCCTGCCGCTTTCCAAGATCGGACGCGCATCGGAACGCGGCGTGATGCCGACAAGAATTCGCTCCTGCGTTCCCCAAATTTCCTCGATATGATGAGCTCGAAGGTAAGCGCGCAGTTCGCTTTCGACGACCTCGGCTGCTACCAGGAGCGCCATCTCGCGGAGGCGCGAGAGATTTGCCTGTGCAGGCGCATCGACCACCTCGATATCGTCGACGTTTTTCAGAAAATTGAGCGGGACGGTCTCGACCGGACGTTTGCCGGTGATCGCCGCGACTTCATCCTGAAGTTCGCGAATGTAGTGCATGTTGACCGACGTCATTACCGAAATCCCGGCGTTGAGGAGTTCCTCGATTTCTTGCCACCGCTCGGGATGCCGGCTCCCGGGAGGATTCGTATACGCCAGTCCGTCAATGACCACCACCTGCGGATGCCGCCGTAACAAACGTTCGATATCGATGACATCCCGGTTACGGATTTTCAGAGTGGGAATAACTTCATACTTGACGACCTGGCGGTCGATTTCAGGGGAAGATTTCGGCTGGACGGCGCCGATGACCACGTCTTCGCCGCGCTCCCGCCGGCGCAATCCTTCCGCCAGCATCTTCACCGACTTGCCTACGCCCGAAGCGTAGCCAAGGAATATCTTGAGGCGTCCCCGTTTTTTGCGCCTCTCTTCCTCCTCGATCTGTTCGAGCAGGCGCTCGGGGTCCCGACGGAGCTCTAAATCCATAGTCTGCTATCAATTCTATATGACTATGGTGAAGTATTCCCCTCCTCGCAGAGGAGGGGAATTACTACTTCGAACTTGGGGAACGCTGATCGAGCGCCACATTCAACATCAGGACATTTACGCGCGGTTCACCCAAGAAACCGAGATCCGGTCTTTCCGTATACTGCGCGATCAACGGCTGAACTTGATCCACCGAAATCTTACGAGCTTTAGGCGACTCGCGCGGCCTGGACATCGGCATTCGCAGGACTGATGTGTGGATCAAGACCAGATGACGACGCAGTCACGGCGTCTGGCGGGATCGGTGCCTTCGCTTTAAACAGTAATGGTGTCTTGTCATCGTTGAAGGCCTTGATCAGCTTCACGTCGTCCAGTTCTCCCTTCGCATCTTTAAACTGGTCCAGCGGCATCGAGGATGTCAACTTCGCTGGTGCGCCCGCGCCGCCTGTGGATATGCCGGCGTTAAAAGCAGCCACCGAACTGCTGTCGGCTAAAATCGCCACGGCCGCGGACGGCGGCAAAACAGCGATCGCGCAGAGGAACCATCAGAAGGAAGTTGTCGTAAAACTCCTGGTGCAACTCGCCCACTACGTCGAGGCGAACTGCAAGGACGATATGACGATTTTCCTGTCGAGTGGTTT
>MNKP01000107.1 GCA_001920875.1 Acidobacteria bacterium 13_1_20CM_2_55_15 | reverse complement strand
CGGCTCCCGATCGGCGGGAGCGGCGGAATTCGACTCGAACGCGATCGGTGCGATCCTTTCGTGGATCGATGTCGAACGAATTGTGGAGGGCGACCCGGATCGGAAGAACGCCCGGAGGAATGCGCTGATATTCAAACTTCATTACATCGATGGTTTTCAAGCCGCCGAGATCGCTCGTTTCCCCGGGTTTGAACTGACCAAGTCAGGCGTCGAATCGATACTCGCTCGAATGAGAAAAAGAATTCAGGAATGAGTCGCAGTCCCAGCTCAATTACTGTCGAGGCCAGCAACCGCGGACCGACTTTTTTTTCATCAGCCTCCCTCTTTAGGCTGTAGGGGGCGGGAACAACGCTTTCAGGAGGAAAGCATTCCGCCCCTTTTTTTGTCCTCCAACTGCCGAACTGAACATCCTCAATTTTAAGCCTCCGACCTGCGATACAATCGCCGCCTATGTTTGGCAATCGATTGAATGTGAAATCGATTTTGTATGTCATCTTCTTTCTCTCCGGGGCAACCGGGCTTGTTTATGAGGTGATATGGGTTCGGCTGACGGGTTTGATCTTTGGCAATACCTCGCAAGCCATTTCAACGGTCCTTGGCGCCTTCATGGCGGGGCTCGCTCTGGGCAGCTGGAAGCTCGGGAAAAAAGCGGACCGCACGGACAACCCGCTACGCATGTACGGTCTGCTGGAGATCGGCATCGGACTTTCCGCGGCCCTGGTTCCATTAATTTTTCGGGCATTGGATACTGTTTATTGGGCAGTGGCACCGTCGGTGTCTGCGGTTTCGGGAGGCGCTCTTTTCGTCCGTTTCGCTACGAGTTTTGCCGTGCTGCTGACTCCCACATTTTTAATGGGAGGGACGCTGCCGGTCCTGGCGCGGTTTTTTACCGGCGACGTGGATGAAGTCGAAAACAAGGTTGGAGTTCTCTACGCGCTCAACACGTTCGGCGCGGCCGCCGGTACGATGGCGGCGGCGCTGGTGTTTATTCCAGGGATCGGAAACACGAGAACAACATTGACGATCGCGGCGGTCAATGTCGCGATTGGATTGTTTGCCGTGTGGATGGCGGAAGGGCAACAAACATCTACCGAGAGCGATACCCTCACCCGGCCTTCGGCCGGCCTCTCCCAAGGGGAGAGGCTATCCAATCCCGCGGCCGGCAGGCTCGTCCTTCTGACCCTTGCGGTATCGGGATTCGTCGCGATGATGTATGAAGTGTCCTGGACGCGAGCTCTCTCGGCCATGATCGGCAGTTCCACGTATGCATTTTCCATCATGCTGGTGACCTTTCTCGGCGGCATCGCACTGGGAAGCTCAATAGTCGGGCGCCGGAAACCCGCAGCAACGCTACGGCTGTTAGGTTTGTTGCAGCTTGGCGTCGCCATGGGCGGGATTGTTTTCCTGATCGGCTATCTTGCCGCGCCGTATCTGTTGATTGCGTTGATTCGCGCCTTCTACTATTCCTTTCCCGCGATACTGACGATCCAGTTCGTCCTGTCTGCCGCCTTGATGGTGTTTGCAACATTGTGCATGGGCGCGACTTTCCCGGTCGCCAGCCAGTTGTATTCCAGCAAAGTCACGATTCTGGGCCGGAGTATCGGCAATATTTATTCCTTCAATACGATGGGCGCGATTGCCGGCTCGCTTTTCGCCGGTTTCCTCCTGATTCCGATTATTGGTACCGAACGAACGATACTTGCCGGCCTTTTCTTCAACGCGGCGATGGCGCTGTTGTTGCTGGCGGAGGCAAAGACCTCGCGCATTGCTCAATCTGTCGGGGTTATATTGCTGATCGGCGCGACCCTTGGGATGCGCGGCGGCGTGTTCTGGAAGCCGGAAATCATGGATCGAGGAGTGCTCATTTATTCGCACGCATTCGAATCCCGGCCGGAACTGACGATCAGCGAGCATTACGAAGACACAGACGTGGTCTATTTCAAAGAAGGCAATAACGCGACGATTTCGGTCCGCAAGGGCGAAAACTACATGGCATTGCGGACAAATGGAAAAGTCGATGCCTCGAACCGCGACGACATGATTACGCAATTGGCGGTCGGATGGCTTCCGGTCTTCTATCATTCCAATCCCCAATCGGCGCTTGTTATCGGCTACGGTTCTGGAGTTACGGTGGGGGCAGTTGCGGCCGTCAAAGAGGTAGCCGACATCGATTGCATTGAGATCGAGCCGGCAGTGTTTGGTGCTGCGCCGTGGTTTTCTGAAATCAATCGAAAAAGCTATGAAAGCCCGAAGCTGCACATGATTTTCAACGACGCGCGAAATTACATGAACGTAACGCGCAAACAATACGACGTGATCATCTCCGAGCCCTCCAATCCATGGATCGCAGGCGTTGCCAGCCTCTTCACTGCAGAGTTTTACGATCGCGTAGCCGACGTCCTGAAGCCTGACGGCATCTTTGCGCAGTGGATCCAGCTTTACGAACTCGATCCGGAAGACTTGCGAATGATTCTTTATGAAGTCCAGCGAAAGTTTCCCGAAGTGTCCGTTTGGGTCACCGATTCCGATCTGATCGTCATCGGATCGCGTCAACCGCCGAAACTCGACGCGGCAAGACTCGTCACGGCCGTGAAGTCCGATTCCGGGATGATCCGCGATTTCCGTAACTTTCTCCACAGCGAACAGCCGGAGGGGCTGCTGGCGTATTACGTGATGTCGACTGAAGCGGTCCGCAAGTTCGCCTCGAAAGCGCGGCGGAATACGGACGATCATCCTCTTCTGGAATTCCATGCTCCACGACAACTCTTTTCCGACACACGCGACTTGAATATCGATCTCCTTTATCAGGCCAAGGATGGCCTGATGCCGTACGGAGCAGAGGTTTCCGACCCGGAAAGCGCCTACTACGGCATGATCGAGCCTTTCCTTCACTTCAAGCGGTCGAATCTCGCGAATCAGTCTATGGCTTTGCTCGCGCAGGTCTCCCGCAAGGACGAAGCATCACTTCAGCTGGCGATCGCAAAACTCAATATGGATTCGGGAAATCTCGATCGCGCCGCGGATGCGCTGCGGGAAGCCGACTCGCTGATGAAACCGGGAAGTTTGCTTTTGGCAGAGAAAGAAGAATTGTGGGGCATTCTCAATGACAGCCTTGGCGAATCCGAGAGCGCCAAGCAGCATTACGAGCTGGCCGCCATGACCGATCCGATGCGTCCTTTGCCGTTGCGCAAGTTAGCGGAGATGGCTGCAAAGGACCAATCGTGGACCGAAGCAGCCAACTGGATGCAGCAATTCGTAGCCACGCGGCCCACTTCACTTGGCCATTTTTGGGCAATGCTTGGAGACTACCGGCTGGCTGCTGAGCAATTGGATGACGGCATCCGCGCGCTGGAGACCGCGCTCACCGTGGATCCTTATGTCTACTGGGGACACTATCGCATGGCGCGCGTTTTCGAGCAGAAAAAGGACATGGAAAGCGCCGCAAAAGAATATGAGTACCTCGTGAAATACGCCTTCGATCGTGACGCCGATGTCTACTTGAAGCTTGGTAACATTTACAAAGATGCCGGCCGCAGGCGTGAGGCGCTGCGGGTTCTCGCAAAAGGGACAAGAATTCTCTCGACAAATGCCGGGATCTATCGTCTATACCGGGAGGTTCAGGAGGGACGTTGAAATCCAAACTATTGGAAATCGCAAATTGGAATTTGTGCTCCATCCGAAGATCTGCAATGAAGCAACTTCCAATCTTGGAATTTTCAGTGCTTGTATGTCTCCTCTTGCCCCCTCTCATCTACGGGCAAACCCTGAAAGTCGACGTCAACCTCGTCAATGTCTTTGCAACAGTCAAAGACGATCGCGGCAATTTCATCACGGATCTCTCGAAAGAGGACTTTCGCGTTTATGACGACGATCAACTTCAGGACGTGCGGGTCTTCGAAAAACAGGACAAGGTCGAATCCTCGATCGGTCTGCTCGTGGACACGAGCGGAAGTATGATTGACATCATTCCATATGTGAGGCGAGGCGTCCGCGATTTCACTCGGGCGCTGCCGAAGAATGATGATTTCTTCCTCGTTTCATTCGGAACGACAGTAAAGCTGCTCCATACCTCAAAGCAGCCGCTGAAGCATCTGGAAGAGAGCTTGGCAGGGCTAAGGGCTTGGGGGACATCGTCGCTCTATGACGGGCTTTTATACTCGATGGAGAAGATCGAAAAATCGGATCATCCCCGAAAGGCCCTCATTGCTTTTACCGATGGCAATGACAACGGCAGTACCATTCGGCATGACCGGGTCGTCCAGGAGATCCAGGAATCGGCTGTCTTGGTGTACTTCGTCGCGATCGGGTCCGCCGTTCTCGTGGATTCCCACACGCTGGAATCATTATCCGACATCAGCGGTGGCCGCACTCTTTACGTTCCGAAGCAAGACGCGATTGCACCCGTTCTTGAAGAGGTCCGGACGGAACTGGGACGCCAATACTACATCGGCTATTATGTGCCGCGCCGCGCCGGGTTTCATCACATTCGCATAGAGGTTCCGGGCCGTGACGTGAAGATTAGGGCGAAGACCGGCTATAGCGGCGGCTGAGGATCTTCCACTCAGGCCGTATCTTCGCACCGGAACACCTGTTTTGGACCAGCCTCGTGGTATCCGTTCCACTGCGCTTCGAACGACTCATCATCGATCTTGTAAATCCTGAACAAAGGTAGGGGATTGCACACGGAGTGGGTCGGACATGTCTGCTTGATCTGCAACACCGTGAAAGGCGGCGCGGTGGCGAGTTTGCGAACCAGCTTGAGCTCGGCATCGGTGAAGGTGGTCATCCCGTTTATGTTAATTGAAATTGGACCACATCTGGCCGGTTGCCGCGTGATAACACAAATAGTTGTTGGAAAACGTGGAGGAGGCAATAGATGATCGAGCTACGATTTCGCATCCGGAACAACGTTTTGAATCCCCAGGATTCGCCCCGAAAATCGACGATTCGTCCGCTGTCGCTGTGTTTGCCGTCGGTAGAAGAAGCGGCCCTGCTCGGTGAAGTGGATGAAGGCGGACGCGTCATCCCAAGGCGTGGGGTGTTCTTTCTGACGAACCTGCGAACAGGACCGGTAATCGAAGGCTTTGAAGATTGTGCTCTCGGCGAATTCGTGAAAGCGCAGATCGAGGCGCTATCTCAAAACGGTGAGCCGCCCGCGAAATGCGAAGTCCATGGGCTGGATCCCTTCTTGGAGCTGGCAGAACCGGATCAGGCAGACCGGCTTCGCGATTTGATCAGCGTGTGCGAATTCCGGTCCAATGAATTCACTCCAGAATCCGCAGTCCGGTTTTTGAAAGAAAGCGGATTTTTCGACGAGTACATCATCGTCGGTGTAAAACGTGGCAATGGCTGGCGCCGGTCTCGTTGCATCACGACCTTTGAAGGCCGGCCTTCGGATGCCGCAACGATCCTCGGCCACCTCGCGGAGTATTTCGGAAAAGAACAACAAGACGACAAGCCCCATGATGACCGGCACATGTGACGAATCAATGGTGGAGAAAATCGAACGTACTTGCCCAAACTGCGGGGCACAACTGGACGAACAGAAATGTAAGCTCGTGTGCCCCCGCTGCTCCTACTTCAAATCGTGCAGCGATTTCTAGGCATGAGGGATCCAACTGTAGGGGCGGTCTATGACCGCCCGCGATCTCTCGGTTTTGACGTCGGTGGCGGTCGTAGACCGCCCCTACAGTACTGTTTCAGCATGAGCACAAACGGATAGTCAGGCTGCTCGCGCAGTAATTCATCGAGTTTGCGGTTGGCTACGGCTTTTTGACCCGTATCGAACAACTTCGCGGCTTCGAGATATTTCTTGTTTGCGGCATAGAGGCGTTCCAGACTTGCCCATGGCTCTGGCGACCCGGTCTCTTTGTGCTTTGGTGTCTTCGAGCGCTTTAAGAACCCGTCGAGGATCTCTCGTACCGTGTGCGGCGTCTCGTCGCTATTCAACACCTGCAAAATTTTTCCTTCCGTCTCCGGATCGCGCGCTTGCCCGAGAAGCTCCATGAGAACCAACAGATCTTCGCGATAATCCGGATGGTTTGCGTGCGCCAGAACCTCTTCCAGGATCCGATCAACCGCCGAGGCTTCGCCGCACTCGATCAGGAGTTGAAACCATCGAAAGGGAATGTCCTCGTGCGCGTGCGGCTTCAAGGAGTAGAAGATGTATGGGCGAGCCAGCGGCCACATCGCGCGCACCAAGGTATAGGCTTTCATCTCGAGGTCTTCCTCAAGGACGGGCTCGGAAATCACGTACGCCAGGACGCGAGCGCTTGCGGCGGATCGAATTGAACCTAGAGTCTCCATAGCTGCTTCCGCAGCTGAACGGTCTTCGGGAGATTCCAGCAAGAGATCCGCGGCAGCTTCGACTTTCTCATCGGGTTTCTCATCCACGCATTGTTCGAGTCTGCGGATGAGGTAAGCCACGTAACTCTGAATGATTGTTGGAACATCGTGTAAAGGCGCTTCGATATCTTCGACGAACCGCAACACGCGTACGGGCGCGGATCGCAATTTCCGGAGGTGTGCTGCTATCTCGGTCCGCATCTCGAGCCGCCTTTCGACATGTTCGTGGATGCCGGCATCGATAAGCCGGCGAAATTCTTCATCGTCAAGCGAGGCCCGGTCCTCTTCGACCAGCCGGCCCAACTCGTAGAGGAAAAAGTCGTCGCATGGGATGCGGTAATCGAAGTTCTCCAGCGGATTCTTCATTGAGGGAATTTATACAGCCCGGAACCGTACCTCTCCCTTCGCGGGATCGATTGTTTCAATCCGGACATCGACCATCTCGCCCGGCCGGAGTTTTACCGGGCCTGAAACTCTTCCTCGTAAGTAGTAGTCCTGCAGTTCGATATTTCCCTTTGGATCCAGAACCACCGCAGCAAGCAATTCCCCTCTCTTATATCGTGCCAGGTATTCCAGCAACCAGTAGTTCGTTGAGCGGTCTTCGATGGCCCGGATCTCCTGTTCTGCAGTTTCTGCGGCAGCGAGAATTTGCAGCAGTTCCTCGCGGCCGTATGGTACGGGAACACCGCTGAGCATGGCCGTGAATTGGCGCTGGGTCACCAGATCGGCATAGCGGCGGATCGGCGACGACGCCTGCGTATACGCGCCAAGCCCAAGGCCTGAATGCAACCCTGGTGTGAGGGATAGGCGGGAGCGCTTGAACGTTTTTCTCAATCGTTCGAAAGCCAATGCCTCCACAGCTTTATAAGTCCCGCTGAGCGTAATGTCAGATCCGCGGAGCCGTCCCGCCGTGGAGTCGACAGCATCCAGTGCGGGACTTTTTAAGTCCCGTTGAGGATCACGTCGAATCGACGGAGCCGTTTTCGTGGAGTCGACGGCATCCAGTGCGGGGCTTTTTAAGTCCCGTTGAGGATCACGTCGAATCGACGGAGCCGTTTTCGTGGAGTCGACGGCATCCAGTGCGGGACTTTTCAAGTCCCGTTGAGGATCACGTCGAATCGACGGAGCCGTTTTCGTGGAGTCGACGGCATCCAGTGCGGGACTTAAAGTGTCTTCGACTGCCAGTGCTTCGCGGGGCTCTTGCGTCCGATAGATTACGGGAATGCTGTTTACGGATGCGAAATCCGCCGCCAGTCCGTTTGCCAGAATCATCATTTCGCTGACAACGAATCGCGAAGGCGAGTTGGGATTGATCTTCGTGATTTGAATCTCGTCACCTTTTACGCGGATCTTGAGCTCAGCGCGGCGGAATGTGATTGCGCCGCGGTTCGAGCGTGCGTCGCGCAACTGTTTCGCGATGCGGTGAAGTGTGTAGAGAGCGGGGTCGCTTTCTATAATTTGGTCCGCCTCGTCATAGGAAAGCCGCTTTTGGACATGAATCGTGGAGAGCGCGATTCGATAGCCGGCGCGGTTTGCTTGCTTGTCAAATCGCACTTCGACCGTGAAGGCTGGCCGGGGCACTGCGGTCCGCAAGCTTGCCAGGTCCGTCGACAGGCGCTCTGGAAACATTGGAACCGTGATGGATGGCAAGTAAATGGTCGAAGAACGACGCGAGGCTTCTGCATCGAGGATATCGCCTTTCCTGACGAAAGCGGAAACGTCCGCAATGTGAATACCGACAACAATTTCGTCTCCTTCCCATCGAACGGTGAGCGCATCATCGACCTCTTGCGTATCCTCGTCGTCGATGGTGAAAGCCGGAGAGTCTTGATAGTCAAGACGGGCAGGAATGTGTGTGTACGGCGTGAGTTGCGCGGCCGCCTGGATAAGCGGAGACGAAAAATGCGGCTCAATACCGGCTGTGACGAGAAACCGGTCAAGTGTGGGGTCTACACGGCCGGCTCGCAGCAAGATGTCATAGGCTGCGTCGCGCGCTTTTGCGGCACCGGCGATCTCTTCCAGGATGAGGCCGATTTCATCGCCGGTTTTGAACCGCAACCAATTCTGAATCCGGTCAAGGATGACACCCGATTCTTCGGGAATATCGGTGTTCTTTTTCAGGAGTTGTTCCAGGACCTTTACGACATGCTCCCGGAATTCCTCCCGCGCTCGCTGGCGCTGACGGCGTGTCCGCTCGCTCAAAACCTGTTCCTCGGTTTTGGGAAGAAATTGCGCGCCTTTGCGCCTGAAGAACAGATTGTCTTCCGAGAGTGCGCGAAAGACTGCAGACTCGGTCTCCGGCGTCGTTTCGGCGAAAAATAATTCGGCAAGCTCGGACGGGTTCAGTTCGCGCTGTCTCGTTCCAACCGATTGCCAAAGCAGTTCGACGTCGACCTCGGATTGGCGTGCGGACACCTTTTCCGAGATTTGGCGCGCGAGAGCCGGAAATTCTCCTTCAGTTGACGGACGGTGCACGATGACCACACGATCCCCATGTACCGTCGAGTTGCGCCCGCGCGGGTCAATCACATGCAGGCGGTCGCGTTCCTGTTTTCGCACGTAAGCGAGACGCAGTTCTTCCGCATCGAGGAATTCAATAATCCGTCCTTCCAGCGACATGCCTATAATTCTGTCATGATGCCGAATGAGATGCTCAGTCCATTGTCCGGCTCCGCGCTGCGGGTCGAGACCAAGGAACAACTGGACGACTTTCTGGCGCGGCCGGATGCGGCACAGACGGTGAAGGCTGCGTCGTTCGAGGAAATTTTTTTTACTGTTAAGGGTGTTGGATTAGCCGATAGTCTCGACCTCCTGCCGCTGGTTTCTGGAAAGCAGGTTCGTGGCTTTATCGATCTGGACTGCTGGCGCAAAGACACGTTTGTGCGTAAGCCGTTCATGGAATGGATGGGCGCATTTATTCAGGCGGGCCCCGAAGAAACGATGAAGGCCATTTCGGGTGTCGACGACACGGTGATCTCGCTGTTCTTGAAGGACCTCACTCACGTCTACGAAGTCGATCGTGACGACCCGCCCACCGGTACGCAATTAATCTTCACACCTGATAATCGTTTCGCTGTCGAGCCTCTCGAACAAGGTGAAGCCACCACGATTGGGATGCTCATCCTGGACGCGCTTTTCAAGTACAACCCCAACCTCGGGACACAAATTTTGGCGAAGGTCCGCTACACGACACGCGTCGAACTGGAAGAGACGGCATACGACAACAAGAACCGCCGGCTTGAAGCACACGGTTTTGTCGATTACTACGATGCGCTTTCGATCTATGCGCCCGGGGCGGTGGGTGAGAGCCATCAGCCCGCCGATCGTGAACGGCCGGTCGAGGAAATTCCGGGCGAGGAAAATCCGGGCAACCTGCCGGCCGTTTTCGCAGATTCGTTGCTCGGCGGCGCTTTTCTAACGAAGGCTTTCGAACAGATCACCGATCCCGCGGAGGCCGGCCGATTTGCGCAGGAATTAACGGCTCTGGGGAATCGAATTCTTTCGGCGAATCTCGTCAATCTTGGCGAACTCGAGGGTATTCGCCCGGCGCTCGAGGAGATGCGCGATTTCCTCACGATCGGGCTTGAGCGCCTGACCGGCGGCAACGCAGAAATCGCGCCTGATGCGCTGCGCAAGAACTATATACAGACGGTGTTCAAATTCGGTTTCGATCAAGTGGCGCGTTTGCGTGACGAAGCCGACCGGTTGGCCGGCATCCGTGGTTTTCGGGTCTCGGTGCTCGATGAATCCGATCAGCAATTCATTGAAGGACTCCGCCGGTTCAAGCCCCTGCTGGCCGAAAACCTCCGGTACCGGAATTTCCAGTCCACGGCCGACGTCGAGCGAGCGCGCGCTCGTTTGGACGAACTAGCCCGCATGGTCGGGGTGTTTGTGCAAACGTTTCCCATCATTCGGGAATCGCTGGCCAAAACGTTCAATACCGCAACCGTGCAGTTCGCCGTCAGCGGAAAGTTCGAGGCAATCCCCATAAAAATTCGTGAACTCGAACAATTTCTAAGTCAAGGGATGACACTGCCGGCGATTGATGTGCCCGCGGCGATGCGTCCGTTCGCGGGTCGTTGGTGGGAGGAATTGCGGGCGGAGTTGGAACCACTCGCCGGTAAATCGATTGATCCGAGATTCATTGCCAGCATTCACGTAGGGGGTACACCATAAAAGGTAAGGTTGTGATCCTGCCTGGAGGTTCGGGAGGCCTTGGCGCCGCGGTTGCGGAGGCTGTTGCCAAGGCGGGCGCCATACCGGTCATCGGATGTCTCGGCAACCTCGAGCGTGCAGAAAGCATCGGGGGGAGACTTTCAGAGAAATACGAGGTTGACGCTCCCCTCGTTGTAGGCGACATCCTCGATGCCTCTGTCCGCCAGCGGCTTATCGACGAAGCACAACGCGCTGGTGAGCTATACGGCCTCGTACCGCTCGTCGGCAACCCGGCGCGGGTTCCGATTGAGACGGCCACGGAGCAAGATTTGATCGATTCGATGCGAACCAACTTCATCGGACCGGTCCTGTTGGCGCGCGATTTTGCCGCCGCCGCCGGCGATCGCGACGCATCAATCGTGTTCATCTCAACTATGCAGGGCACAGCCGTGTTTGCAGGCAGTACCACATATGCGGCGCCCAAGGCGGCGCTCGTCCATACTGCGCGCATTTTGGCAAAGCAGTGGAAAATTCGGGTCAATGTCGTGGCGCCCGGAGTCAATAATGCCGGAATGGCCGAACAAAGCGTTCAAAGCGGAAAATATGATTCCTTCATCGAGAAGAAAGTCATCCACCGATTTGGGCGCCCCGAAGATGTCGCTCGCGCGGTCTTGTTCTTTCTCGAGCCGGACAATTACGTGACCGGTCAGGTGCTGACCGTGGACGGTGGACTGAGTTCGAGGATGTAAGGGGACGAGAGTCAGACGGAATTCCCCTCCTCTGCGAGGAGGGGAATGTCTAAAACTGATACCGCAAAGCGAAAAAGATCCTGCGGTTGCCGCCATCCGTGGAGGCTTCGTTCAAGAAGTTGAACGCGGTAGCGTTCGCAGCAGACGGCGGAATACCGAAGTTACGATGGTTCGGCATGTTGAACATGTCGACACGGAACTGCAGCCTTTGCGTTTCCGCGATCCTGATATTCTTGACGATATTCACATCAACGACGACCAGACCATCGGCCCGCAGGAAGTTCCGTGGCACGTTACCAGTGGGGTTCGTTACAGTTGGACCCCCGTTGGTTTGTGATGCGCGGAAGAAAATAGCCGGGGTGCCTGCGGCCAGCACTGCACTACGGATTTCGGGGATGGTCATATGCCGGAGTTTGTCAATGTCGACTCCCGGAGCAAAGTTGGGACGGACCGCATTACCGACGAGGGAACCCAGCAGTACGTTACCGGGGTCCGAGCCATTAAGCACCGTAAATGGAGAACCGCTTTGAAAGGTCATCAGCGTTCCAATTTGCCATCCTCCGGTCAATCGCCCCGAGAGGCCCTTCTGATCCCGCATAAACGGCAATTCGTACAAGACGTTGCCTGTCAGCCGATGAGGCCGGTCGTACGTTGATCGTGCGCGCTCTCCCGCATTGCGGTTGAATGGGTCTTGCGGTGTCGCTATTTCGGCACC
>MNKP01000081.1 GCA_001920875.1 Acidobacteria bacterium 13_1_20CM_2_55_15 | reverse complement strand
AATTCCACCAGACTTACTTTTTCCAGGACACGTGGCTGCCGGCGCCTTCGCTAAGCCTGACGCTGGGGCTCCGCTATGAGAATTTCGGACAGGTAGCCAACGCGCTGCGCTATCCCGCCTTTGCGGGATTCGACCCGGAGAAATTTCTGCAGCCGAATCACGTCAACACGGACAACAAGGATTTCGGCCCGGCTTTCGGGCTGGCCTGGTCGCCAAGCGCGTTACGCGCTCCATTACTGTCGCGCCTCTTCGGCGATGGGAAAACCGTGTGGCGCGGCGGCTATCAGATCAGTTACGATCCACTGTTCACTCAACCGCTTTCACTGCTACTCGCGCCTTCCTCGCCAAATTCCATCAGCACGATTATCACCGCCCCGGGGACCGGCCGCGGGTCGCCCAACTGGTCTCGACAACTGCCGGCCTCTGCGGCCGCCGCCAGCCTGTTGGATGCCCAAAGGGGAGCCTTCGAGAAAGACTTTCGCAACGCTTACACGGAACACTGGTCCTTTGGGTTCCAGCGGCAGCTTTCGAGCAAACTCATGCTGGATGGTTCGTATCTCGGCTCGGAGAGCCATCGGCTGATGACCTCGGTCGATGTCAACCCTCGGCTAATAAACGAGCAACGTCTTCATCCGGAATTTGGGATCCGGACCAATCTCACCAGTCAAGGAAATTCCTCCTACCACGCTATGCAATGGCGGCTGGACCGCCGCTTTGCGCGCGGCTTCCAGGCGAATGCCTCTTACACCTGGTCGCGCAGCATTGACAGCACCAGTGAGGGACTCGGCGCCAACAGCCAGGCCCCAGCCAACGGGAACCTGAGCTCGGTTCCGGTGGCACAGGGCGGGCTGAAACTCGATCGCGGGCCCAGTGATCTTGACCGCACGCACCGGCTGACTGTCGCCTATATATGGGATGTTCCCGGCCCGGCCGGCGGCTTCTGGAGGCAAGCTCTCGGCGGGTGGTCGCTTTCAGGCATCACGTCGTTTCAGTCCGGCGCTCCGTTCACCGTTGGGAATGGCTTTGACCGGAACAATGACGGCTTAGCGCTGGACCGTCCCGACATCGGCAATCCGAGCGCGCCCCTCAACAGCCGCGCGGTCGTGACGCCGCCTTCCGGTTCGCAGTTCTGTTCAACCGGCTATCGCAACCCGGATACCGGTTTGTGCGTCAGCCCCGGAGACGTCCATTGGGTCCAGGGGACTGGGCTCCCGAATGCTTCCACCGTGGGCCGCAACACACTCGTGGCCGGCGGGATCAACAACTTTGACCTCACCCTGACCAAGTCCTTTCAAATCGGAGAACAACGGCGGCTGGAGTTTCGCTGGGAAGCCTTCAACGCCTTGAACCACCCGCAGTTCACTCAGATTCCCGCGAAGAACGTGTGTGGGTGCACGTGAAGGTCCTATTCTGAACAAACCCCCCTCGAGATGGATTCGCCGCGAATCCATGCGGCGAAGGCGGCGAACCAATGAGTTTCGCCATAAACCCTATTGGGTTTGCCGCGCCGCCATGTGGGTTTCGCTCGTTCCCGTGTCGCTTTGAGCCGGACCAAATCAGCTTCCGGACGTCGACAGGCGTCTTGGGCATATTTCTGTGTGGGATCGAGTCATTTCGATGTGGGATGAAGTCATTTCGATGTGGAAAGGAGTCATTTCCACATCGAAATGACCTCCAGCAACTACATGAAGAATGAATTGAGTGCGGCGATACCCGATTTTTCGATGCGGGATTGACTCGTTTCCATATGGAAATGACCCATTCCTACACGGAAATGAGTCTTTCCGATCTCGCGTCGAGCCGGCCACGATTCGCTTCAACGTTGCAACGATTCACTTCGGGCCTTCGACGATTGGCCTGGTCCTGTCAACTCGCTCAAACCGATCGCCGCTTTCAGACGTTCGACGGAACTCATCTTTCTAAGGATCTCGCTCTGAAGTACCCTCGCAACCGCGATGTGTCCAGCGGCGTCATTGTTGTGAGTCTAGCAGAATCGCGACCTGCGCACGGCGTCATCGCGATTTGGTAGGGGCGGTCAACACGCCGGCACCGCCCGAAAACCGGGTTCGACCGCGGCCGCGCTCAGCACACTATTCGACTAAGGTGAAAATCTCGCGGTATCCAGATTCGACCAGTGCTGTGATCTTTTGATAGTTCGACTGCCAGTCTTTGTCAGCCATGAGCCGCGGCGCCTCCGTTTCAAAAGCAGAGAGGCTGGGAACGGTCAGTTCCAGCACCACCGTGTAAAATGGCCCCGTCAGGTCCGTCAGAAGGCGCGCATTAAACCTCGATCCGAGCCGATTCTGGATTGCCATGCCTTCTTTGAACAGCGCGACTCCTTCTTTTGCCTTCCCGAATTTCAACCGAAAAACATTACGAATGACAACCATGCTGACTCCTCCTCTGGAAAAGAACTTTTGACGTACACAATTAACGTCAATCTCAATTATGCCAAGGTTCCAGACCGGTGTATTGCCCTGCCGCCAGCCGAACTGGCCTTACGGCTCACGGGCCACGCTGCATCGGTGCGATGGCGGTGACGGTTCGCCTTTTCAATGGAAAAATTGCCGGACTAAAAGCTCCTACACCCTCAAATGAAAACTCCTACACGCTCAATAAAAGCTCCTACAACCACTCAATAAAAGCTCCTATACCCTCAATGGCCATGAAGGTTTCACCACACAGGAACGCTTTGAAACGAAACCGGTGCGCCCGCGGGCGCACCGGTTGTCAGTTTTGGTCAATCGGTTGCTCAGGAGGGGGCGAAAAGCGATGTCTCATCGCATGCGTCTTTCTAGGACGCTTTGCCGGCTCAAGCCCTACGTGCCTGCTTGCTGAAGTCCGCGACGCACAGTCGTCACGCGCGACGCCCTCCATCGGCTGAGTTCCGGCCTCGATCGTTACATCCAATCGTCAACGTCTTCGCCCTCGAATCACGGGCCTGAAGTGTTACCGAGCGGGATCGATGCCCGAAGTGTGCCCGGATTCGAAGGCGTTCAACTGAAGAACGGAGATCTATATGAGAATATCTATCCGAATCGCAATTACGATTCTCGTGGTGTGCTCGGCAATTCTGATCGTTGCCGCAGGGCAGGCAACGCTGACGACCCGTATCCTTGTAACACGCGCTCCGGCGGGCTTCGATAACGACACCAATGGCGTCGTCAGCCAGAGGGTGTTCGACGCCGACCGGTTGTTGTTTGAGGAAAAAGAAAGTATCGAGGATGGCCTCGGTCCGATTTACAACGCGTCTGGATGCGCGGACTGTCACCGCAATCCCGTCGTGGGCGGGAGCAGTCAAGTCACTGAATTGCGGGCCGGACACTGGGATCCCAAGAGCGCACAATTCACGGACCCGCCTGGAGGCTCCCTGATTCAGGATCAAGCGATCGACGCGAGCATCCAGGAACGGGTCTTGCCCGGCTACGAGGTTCGAGCGTTCCGTCTTTCACCGAGTACTCTCGGCGACGGGTTTGTGGAGGCAATCGATGACAACACATTGGTTGCGATCGCCAACCGGCAGCCGCTCAACATGCGGGGCGAGATTATTCGCGTTCCTGTCCTTGAAGCCGGCGGCGCGCTCCGCGCCGGCAGATTCGGCTGGAAAAATCAGCACGCAAGCCTGGAATCCTTTTCAGCTGATGCCTATCTGAACGAAATGGGGATTACGAGTCCCCTTCAGAGCATTGAGAACACATCCAACGGCAACTCCATCCGCGACTACGACCACGTTGCGGATCCGGAGGATGATGGTCAAGACGTTCGCGCGTTCGCCCAATTCATCCGCGCGACCAAGGCGCCTCCGCGAGACGAACTTCTGGCTGCCACCGCCGATGCGCAGGCGGGTTCGGACACTTTCAGCAGGATCGGATGCGACATTTGTCACGTACGCACAATTGCGACGGCGCCGCCGGGAACTTCAATCAATGGTGGAGCGTTTATGGTCCCGCCGGCATTGGGAAGCAAAGTCATTCACCCCTTCGGCGATTACCTTTTGCACGATATCGGAACGGGCGACGGCATCGTTCAGAATGGCCCCATATCCACGCGCACTAAAGTGCGCACCGCCCCGCTGTGGGGCCTCCGAACGCGCAGCCGTTTGATGCACGACGGCGCTGCGCTCACATACGTCGAAGCGATACTCAGGCACGAGAACGAAGCCGGTCCAGCGACAGGCGCTTTTCAGCGGCTCTCTCCGCTCGAACGCCGGCAGCTCCTCGTATTCTTGAAATCGCTATAGCTGACTACTTCCTGCCACTGCGCTACTGACTGAAGAGGTCGAATGGCGCAACTGTAGGGGCGCTCTATGAGCGCCCGTTCTTCTGCGAATCACCGAGAGACGGGCGGTCCGCGAAGCGCAAGCGCGGTAGCGCGCAGCCTCAGGAACAGCACCGCGTGATTCAAATATTTGTCGATTTCGCGCCCATTCAATCGCTCGTAAAGCTCGTCGGGCAGTTCGTGGCTAACCAATCTCGGCATCTTTAGATTAGCTGCGAAATCTTACGGCGTTGCGGCCCTGCCGGACGTCGCGTTCTTCGAATTTGCGTTTGATGTCCAGCACGAGATCGTTTTTCGTGCGATGCCAGTTGGGAGCCACCAGTAATCCTAACGGGGCTTCGCCGAACATGCGTTCGATGACGATATTCGGGTCGAGGCGCTCGACAAAATCACACAGCAGATCGAGGTACTCCTCGTAGCCGAGCACGGGAAAAGGCCGGCGTGCGTACTCGGCCGCTAATGCGGTGCCGCGGACGATGTGGAGATGGTGAATCTTCAGCGCCTGCACTCCGACGCGCGATATTTCGTCCGCCATCGCGAGCCACTGTGGGCGAGTCTCCCATGGGAAACCCAGAATCAGATGCGCCCCAATGTGAATCGAGCGGCTGCGGGTCATTTCCATCGCCCGCAGAAATGCGGCGTAATCGTGGCCGCGGTTCACGCGGCGTAGCGTGTCGTCATAAATGGATTCGACGCCGAACTCCAGCGATACGTGCGTCCGCTCGGCGAACTCGCCGATCATGCGGATCTTTTCTTCGTCCACGCAATCAGGCCGGGTGCCGATGGCGAGGCCGACGACCTCAGGGTGATCGATTGCGTCCCGATAGAGCCGGCACAGATATTCCGTTTCCGCGTAAGTATTGGAGAAGGGCTGAAAATAGATGATGAACTTGTGGGCATGGAATCGCTTTCGAATGTATTCGATGCCCTCCCGAACTTGATCGCGAATCGGATCTGTCTTGATCGCGGAAGGCGGCCGGAACGAGTTGTTGTTGCAGTAAGCGCAGCCGCCGACCGCTACAGTGCCGTCTCGATTAGGACACGTGAACCCGGCGTCGACGATGACCTTATAAACTCTCTCGCCGAATTTTTCCTGGAGCCACCGATTATAGGACCGGAATCTCGCCTCTCCCCCTGGGAGCAGCCAGCGGGCTGACGGCCGCCGCGATAGCCGTAAGGCTGACGAGGCGGGTGAGGGTTTCAATTCTTCCACCGACGCCATCGTTCTTGATCGTCGTCGCGGTGCCGTTCGTTGTAATACACGTCGAATTTACGTCTCAGGCGATTGCGGTGCCAGCGATCGTAATGCCACTTGAGGTCCGTGACGACGCGTCGTCCTTTCATATATAGCAACGCGCAGAGCATGCCGCCCAAGTGAACTCGATAGTCGGTGCTGCCTCCGTCTTGTATCGACGACAGCACGGTAAACGCAGCGGTGCCGATCACGAACCATTTCACCTTGATAGGAAAGATGTAGAGGATAATCATGCGGTCCGGAAAGAGAAAGGCGTAAGCAACGAGGATGCCCAGGATCGCTCCGGACGCGCCGATCGTGGTTTGCTGGCTTGCCGGATTCAGCAACGTCTTCGAAACTGCTCCGCCGATTCCGCAAATGAAAAAGAATTTCGCGAATGGCCGGCTGCCCCACAATCTTTCCAGGTCGGTCCCAAACATCCAGAGACCGAGCATGTTAAAAAGGATGTGAAGAAAGCCGCCGTGGAGAAAGATGTATGTCACAAGCTGCCACAGGTAAAACCGGTGAGTTACTTGATAGGGCACCAAGCCGAATTTGCTTATGAATGTGGCTCCACCTGCAATGCTGTCAAAGATTTGCAGGAGAAACGCCGTCGAGGAGATAATGATCAGCGTTTTGACAACGGGGCTGATTCCGCCTGGTCCAAACGCACCAAATGAACTTCGATAATATCGAGACACCTTTAACCTATCTGTTGCCGCGTGACTGGACAAACCAGCCTACATAAAAAAGCCCGGCCCCAAGCGAGGCAAACTTCAAGAGGCCGCCCATGTCGCCGAAGGAATTCAAAAGGGCTTCCCCGGTTACAATAAGGCCGAGCAATTGAAGCCCCTTAGCCGCGTAGTGGCGTATCATCCTTGAAATTCTAACACGCGGAGTGGATATGGATTTGAAAACGGTTCGCGTCGAGATTCCCCAAGGCACCAATATTATCCTTGGCCAGACACATTTCATTAAGACCGCCGAGGATCTCTACGAAATCCTTGCGGGTTCGTCTCCTCACATCAAATTCGGCGTGGCCTTCACGGAAGCATCGGGACCTTGTCTCATCCGTTACGAAGGCAATGACGGCGATTTAACGCAGCGTACCGCCGGAATTCTCGAGAACATCGGGGCGGGGCATGTTTTCGCGATTTTGATTCGTGATGCTTTCCCGATCAACGTTCTCAATTCCATTAAAATGTGTCCGGAAGTTTGCCGGATCTTTTGCGCCACCGCGAATCCTCTTGAAGTTGTCGTCGCCGAGACCGATCAAGGCCGAGGCATCATGGGCGTCATCGACGGATCGTCACCAAAAGGCCTGGAAAAGGATTCCGATAAGGCTGCGCGCAAGGCGCTTCTGCGAAACTTCGGTTATAAAGTGAAATGATTCTGGCTTTGAAGATTCTGGCCGGCTTTCTGATGGGGGCCATACCGTTTGCGAAGCTTGCAATGCTCGGCACCGGCATCGATATCAGCAAGACCGGTTCGAAGAATCCCGGCTTCAACAATGTCCTTCGTGTCACGAAGAACTGGTGGCGTGCGGGTGTGGCGCTTATCGGCGACATCTCGAAAGGTTACGTGGCGCTCTTGTTGCTTGGTCCCGGTGAAATTTCGGCGAGCGCATTGTGGTTCATCGCAATCGCTGCAGTCGTGGGCCATTGCTGGAGCCCGTTTTTGAAATTCAACGGCGGCAAAGGCGTAGCCACCACCGTGGGAGTCCTGCTCTTTCTGGAGCCGTGGATCACGCTGGTCTGCCTGCCTCTCTATCTCATTCTTCGATTCTTCGGCCGTAAGGTTCATTGGCGTCAGGAAGGCGCGATTGCTTCGCTTGCCACGATGTTTGTGATTTCCGCCGTTGTGCTCGGCCTGATCGGCACGCAACCGGGTCTGTTGGCTTACTTGATGTTCACCATTATTTTGGTGAGGCACACGCCTAATCTGCGGGAAATCATGGCATCCAGACACGAATAGCCTTCGGCACAATGGAAATCTCGATCGGCAGCTTTCCCACCGACTCTCCGTCGATCTCGACGAGTACGGATTCTTCGGACGCCGCGCGAAGGCGGTTCACCCGATACGCCTGCACTTTGGGATGGCTGTAGATACCGCCGCCGTAAAGTTGTCCTAGACCCCTTGCGAGTTCCCCGAGCGATATATCTCGAATAACAGTCACATCAAAAAGGCCGTCATCAAGGATGGCCCCAGGGCATACCCGCATTCCCGCGCCCTGGTACTGACCATTTCCCGCCGCTACGTTCAGAATCTTCTCTTCGATTGTTTCGCGATTGTTGAGTTCGATCGTGACGAATTGTCCGGAATAGGACAAGGCCGTTCGCAGCGTTCCGGCAAGATAGGCCATTCGCCCGCCGAAGCCTTTTGCGGGCCGCTTGACGCGAGCCGCGACCTCCGCGCCGATGCCGAAACTGGTCACGTTGATCGAATAGCGGCTCGGGCGGACCCCGTCGATTGCCGTGTAGCGGACCTTCATGACGTCGATCATCCGCCTTTCTCCGCTTGGAACGGCACGATTCAAACTTCGGCTGAAATCGGATCCGGTACCCTTGGCGATGACAGCCAATTCGGTATCGGTTGCGATCAACTGTTCCTCTTCAAAGAATCCGTTGACGACTTCATTGATCGTGCCATCGCCGCCGACAGCCATGATCGTCCGCGCTCCTCTTCGGATGGCGTCGCGAGTTAACTGGATCGCATGTCCGGGGGCCTGGGTTTCCAAGATTTCAGTAGCCGAGGGGATTTGAATCGTCTTCCGGCGCCCGGCACGTGGATTGACAATCGCGACGGTGTACATGAAACGATATTCTGGCTGCGGTCCCTCTCCCTCAAGCAATAGAGCTCCGCTACAGTAGTGTCAGCTATAATGTTTGCCGCTCTATGAACAAGGCCGCGTTCTACGACCTGGACGGCACATTGTTGTCATGCAATCTGGTCACGATGCATGCGTATTACGCGCGCAACGACCGTTCGCTGATCAAAAGCGCCTATCAACTCACCAAGGTACTATTGAGCGTTCCCCTGCTTTTTGGACTCGATTTGTACTCCCGTTCTCTATTCAACATCTTCTCGTTTCGTGCATATCGCGGGATGCACCGCGACCGGCTCATTGGGCTGGCCGACGACCTTTTTGAGGTGACGCTGAAGCCTTCGATTTTTCCTCAGGCTCAAGCCCTCATCAATGCAACCTCCGAGCTCGGCTACCGCAACGTCCTCGTCACCGGAACGCTCGATTTCACGATCCGCCCTATCGCGCTGCATTTCGGCATCGAAGAGGTTATTTGCAATCGGCTCGAATTCAAAGACCACATTGCCACAGGCCAAGTCCTTCCGCCCTTGTTGGCGGAGAACGAAAAGGCCCGCAGTGTTCGTGTATATGCCGCGCGCGAGGGTATTGATCTTGCGCAGTCTTGCGCTTTTTCCGACAGTTCGGCTGACGTTCCGATGCTCTCCTCCGTCGGATTCCCTGTTGCGACAAATCCCACGCGCCGGTTGCGGCGCGTCGCGGTACAAAAGAATTGGCCGATTCTCGAATTGCGTGAGGCCTCCTCGACGTTTCCGCCTTTTCTGAAACCAGCGAAGGCGGTCTGATGAAAGCGCTCACGAGTTGGCGGTGGAATGCCGTTCGCGGCGAATACGAAACCGGGGATCCGGTTCCGATGGAAGGAACCGGTGAGATCTCCGCAATCGACGCCTTCGCGAATAAAACGATGCTCCTCTTGGGCGGCACCGGCTTCGTCGGCAAGGTGGTCCTGGCGATGGTTCTGGATCGCTTTCCGGAGCTGAAGCGTCTCGTCGTCCAGGTGCGCCGCAAGAAGAATCTCCCTGGCGAGGAGCGCTTTTATATGGAGATTCTGCACTCGCCTCCGCTGCGGCCAATAGTCGAGCGCATCGGAGGGAAAGAAATCCTGCATAAGGTGCAGGTGGTTGAGGGCGACTTGGATCAACCGTTATGCGGCATACCTCCTGGCGCCATCGAGCAACTGAAAGACAAAGTCGACGTGGTGGTGAATCTGGCGGGAGTTGTCGATTTCGATCCGCCCGTAAACGAATCGTTCGACACGAACATCTATGGTACCGAGCACTTGATCGAGCTTGTGCAGCTGCTCAACGCGAAACTCGTGCACGTGTCCACAAGCTACGTTGCCGGCAAAAAGAATGGCCGTATACCGGAGGACGTCTCGATCGGTTATTTCCCTTTTCGTGACGCCGACGACGGTCGGCATTTCTCGGTTGCCGAAGAGCTCCAATGGTACGAAACATTCGTGAATGAAATGCGCCAGAACCGCGCCGGCGATCCGCGCCCTCTGCGCGAGCGCCTGCGCGAAGGCGGTATGAATCGCGCGGAGTACTGGGGCTGGACCAATACGTATACCTATACAAAGAGCATGGGCGAGCAATTGATCGCTCAAACGCCCGGTTTGACGTATTCGATCGTGCGCCCGGCGATTGTCGAATCGTCTCTTCACTTTCCGTTCGCCGGCTGGAACGAAGGTTTCACTACCTCGGCCCCCCTGGTACTCATGGGAGGTGACGGGGTTAAGGGTTGGCCTGTACGCAATGGACCTCTCGAAATCATCCCCGTAGATCTGGTGGCATCCGGCATCCTGATTGTCACGGCTGCTGTCCTCTGTGGCAAGAGTAAGCCGGTGTATCATCTGGCGTCAGCCGACGAAAATCCGATCATGCTGCCCCGCCTCGTGGCTTTTCTCGGAATGAATTCGCGGTACAAACACAAACATAAAAAAAACGGCAGCCGCCTCGCGAATTTGTGGAAGGCCTACGTGGACACGCAAGTGATCACCGTAGAATCGCTCGCAGCCCGGCGCGCGCGGGTGCATCGCGGCCTGGACGTAATTCATGCCGCCTTGACTTTAGGGAAAACGATTCTCGGTCCTCAGAAGGTTGGGCCGTATCTCAAGAGTCTTCGCGATACGCGCCGGCAGATCCGCCAGCAGGAAGTGACGCTCGACAAGTTCCTGCCGTTCATGTTTCACAATTCGTTCATTTTTGAAACACGCAACATTCACGAAGCCGCGCGGATGCTGACGAACGAGGATTTGAAACGGGTGCAATGGGACCCCAAAACCATCGACTGGGCAGACTACTGGGTGAATATTCACACCAAAGGAATCGAAAAATGGATCCGGCCGGTGTTCGCAGGGAGAAGAGGATGAATTGCCCGAAAGGAGGATCAGATGAAGCGAGGAATAGTGCTCGGGATCATCGTGGTGTTGGGCTGTTTGCCGCTTGTCGTGTCCGGATTCCAAGGTCCGTCGCCGGCCGCACTCGCAGCGACGAAAATAGAAAAGGTGAAAGACAATCTGTATGTCATCAGCGGATCGGGCGTAGCGGATCAGAATGCGTTCAGCGGCGGCAACACCGCGGTATTCGTCACCGATTCCGGCGTCGTCGTTGTCGATACCAAACTGCCTGGATGGGGACCAACGCTTCTCGAGCGAATCAAGACCGTCACGAATAAGCCGGTGACCACGATCATCAACACACACACGCATGGCGACCACACCGGCAGCAATGAGTTCTTTGGAACGACTGTCGACAGTGTGGTGCACGAAAATACAAAAGCGAACATGGCCAGGATGGATGAGTTTAAAGGCGACAAAGCGAAATTCCTGCCGAAGCGAACGTATAAGGACAAACTCACGATCGGCAAAGGAAAAGATGAAATCGACCTGTACTATTTTGGCCCCGGCCATACCGGTGGCGACAGCTTCGTCGTGTTCCCCGCCGTCCGCACAATGCACGTCGGCGACATGTTTGCCTGGAAAGCGCTGCCCTACATCGATACCGGAAACGGCGGCAGCGCCGTTGCTCAGGCTTCGACCTTGGCCAAGGCGGCGGCTAGCGTGAAGGACGTTGATACGATCATTCCGGGGCACATTCCGGTCACCACCTGGAATGACTTCAAGGAATATGCCGACTTCAGCCAGGACTTCGTCACCTTTGCACGCAACCAGATGAAGGCGGGAAAAACCATCGACCAGGCCGCTTCCGAATACAAAGTTCCTGTGAGGTTCAAAGGTTACGTCGTTACGGTGAATACGCAGTTCGCGAGCGCGCAGACAAACCTGAAGGCCGCCTACGACGAGCTGAAGCGGTAATTGGGGGACGCACCCAGTGGAATTCGAGGGACGCACCCCGAATTCCGAACTTCAAGAATTCGGGGTGCGTCCCTCGAATTCCCGCATCGGCCCCCAATTACCTCTGCCCCCGTTGCCGGTTGATAAAGCGGACGAGGCCGGCCACAGTTGAATCCGGGAGCAACTGCGCGAGAAATACGAACAAGCGGTTGACGAATCCAGGCACGACGATGTGTTTGCCGCGAAGCGTTTCGAGATAGGCAATGCGGGCGGCGGCTTCGGCAGTCATGCCGCTGCTGGTGCGCTTTTCTCCAATACCTGCACGGGAACGAAATTCAGTCTGAGTGACTCCTGGACAAAATACCGTCACACGGACGCCGGTTTCTTTGAGCTCATTCTCTAGAGCCGAGGAAAACGAGAGCAGGAATGCTTTGCACGCTGCGTAAACCGATTGAAACGGGACCGGCGAAAACGAATACACCGAGGCCACGTTCAGAATGTGGCCGCTATGGCGCGCAATCATCGCCGGCAGCACGGCTCTGGTGAGCTTTAGCGCCGAGGCAACTTGAACGTTCACGAGCTGGATATTCTGGTCGATATCCGTGGACGCAAAATCTCCGTGAATGCCGAAACCGGCATTATTGACCAGGACTTCGTAACGGCGGGATTCGGACGAAAGCGCAGATATAAAATCATCCAGCGCATTTGTGTCGGAAAGATCCGTACTCACAATTTCCGTCTCCACCCCGCTTCTTCGCGAGCACTCCGCAGCGACTTCAGCCAGGGCTGTCTTATTTCTCGCGATCAGGACGACGTTAAAGCCGCCGCCGGCAAATTCGAAAGCCAGGGCTCTGCCTATGCCGGAAGACGCGCCCGTGATGATGGTCCATTTGGCGCTCATCGGGCATCGAGACCCTGATTGCCGGCTCCGAAGATATTCGCTGGATCGAGACTCTTCTTCAGCTCATGCTTCCATCGAATCGCCGTTTCCGACATGATCCGCGGCAGGAAGGCGCGGCGCAACTTCCCCACTCCGTGATGGTGCGACAGCGATCCGCCCGATTTCAGAATTTCGTCTCGCGCCATATTTTCCAGCTCGAGATAAACCTCCTGCGGGTTCGGGATCCCTTTGTAGTAAAAGCCGAAGTAAAAGTAGATGCACACGCCCGTGGGATATATCTGGGTCACTCGGGCCGAAACGAATGGTTTGCCGGGTAAGCCGCGTCGTTGGTATTCATCCACCAGCCGCCGTTTCACGTTTTCGCATAAGGCAAGCGCATGGCTCCACGGAACTGAGGTTTCAAAGGATTCCGCGATGATGTAATAGTTCATCAGAAAGTCGCGAATGTAGGCGATGCTGAAGGTCAATTGGTAACCACGGCGCCCGTTCTCGGCTCCCGCCTTCATACCGCCATGGCGCGCGGCGATGCGGTACAAGTCACGCTGTTGTTGCTCGACTTCAGCACTCGTTCCTTCAAAGACAAGAGTGCAGGCGACCATCTTGCCGGGTTCGAATCCTTTGACTGTCGTGACAAAAAATCTTTCCGCTTTGCTTTTCAAATCCGCCAGCATGCCTTGGGATTTCGGCTTTAGCGCCAAACCAAATCGGAATTGAAGATTGTCCACCAGGCGGACGCTGGCCGGCGGAATAGCTTCGCGCGCCAGATCGTACATGAATGCGAAGCCGTGTTCGAACGTGGGAAACAGGACCGATCCGTATTTCTGAACCCCCGGCAGCGGAAAAATTTTGATGACCGCAGCAGTGATAATCCCAAGCGTCCCCTCGGAACCGAATATCAAACGCCGCAGATCCAGGCCTACGGATTCGCGAGGAGAAGCGCTTGTGCGTTCGAGCTTGCCCGAGGCGGTGACGACGACGACGTCAAGCACCAGATCTTCGATGTTGCCATAGCGATTCTTTTTCATCCCGCTGGCGTTCGTGGCGATCCAGCCGCCGAGTGTGGAAAATTCGACGCTGTCGGGCTCGTGTCCCATCGTGACACCGTATTTCTCGAGCTCGCGCATGATGTTGCGGCCGACAGCCCCCGCTTCAATACATGCCATCATGTTTGTCCGGTCGATCCACAAAATCCGGTTCATACGCCTCATATCGACCGAGGCAATCGTGCGTTGCTCCCGCGTGTCACAGCGGAGCGCATCGGTCACATTGGTGCCGCCGCCATAAGGGATCAGCGAAACACCATGTTTTTTCGCCGCCTCGACCAGATTCACTACCTCGGCTTCGGATTCGGGATAAACCACGATGTCCGGAATGCGTCCCAACCTGGTGTATTTGATCGAGTACATTTCCTCCTGAGTGTGTCCATGCCCGTGGCGGAGGCGCATTTCTCCAGCCTTATCCAGCTGATCCGGCCTCAAGAACTGCTTCAGGTCATTGACAAAAGCAGAAGAAACCTGCGGGTCGGGAATGGTGGTGGGATAGCTTGGGGCGTTGATATTTCTTGGATTCACGTCGCATTCGAGAACCTCACGGACCCACGGCAGAAAGCGCGGTAGTTCCTTCCCACTCAGTTCGTAGCGGCTGCCGTGAATAATAACGTGGCCGTTTTCGTTGAAATCGAAGCGCGTGTCGCGGAAACCCCAGACGTCCAGGCTTTCTTCCTCGGCAGGACTCGGCGCCGGAGGGGCGTCCGGGTAGATGATCGAGGCTTGGTCTTTATGAGTCAAACGCTGATTCTATTACGGAACGTATAATGGCAAGGTAACAACAATGCAGGCTTATCCGCTAACCTTGACCAATCATCTGAAGCGCGCCCGTGCGTTCTTTCCTGACAAACAGATCGTTTCGAAGCTCGAAGCCGGCGTCTTTCGTTACACGTATCGAGATTTTGCCGGCCGGGTCGCGCAACTCGCGAATGTCCTAAGAGGGTTGGGAATAGGCCAAGGCGATCGCGTCGGAACACTCGCCTGGAATAGTCACAGGCACCTTGAACTGTACTATGCCGTGCCTTGCATGGGTGCTGTGTTGCATACCGCCAATTTGCGTCTTTCGCGCGATCAAATCGCTTACATCATCAATCATGCGGAAGACAAGATATTGTTTCTCGACGAAGACCTTCTGCCTTTAGTCGAACGGCTTTCACTCGACAGCGTCCGGAATTTTGTTGTCATGTTGTCGGACCCGCACGGAACAGTGCCGACGACTTCGTTGCGGCCTGCGCACAATTACGAAGACCTGTTGCGAAGCGGATCCGCCCATTTCGAGTTTCCCGAGTTGGACGAAAATATGCCGGCCGGGATCTGTTACACATCGGGGACAACAGGAGAACCTAAGGGCGTCGTGTATTCCCACCGCGGGCTCTCGTTACACTCCCTGGCCTTATGTCTGCCCGATGCTTTTGCTCTTTCGGAACGCGACACGGTGATGCCGATTGTCTCCATGTTTCACGTCAACGCCTGGGGAATGCCGTACGCCGCCACCATGGTCGGGGCCAAGCAGGTCTACCCGGGTCCGCATCCGGACTGTAAAACCTTCGCTGAACTGATACAGAACGAACGAGTGACGCTTACCGCCGCTGTTCCCAGCGTCTGGATCGCGATGCTGGCAGAATTGGATCGGGTGCATTACGACATCGGCAGCCTGCGGACGATTGCGTCCGGCGGCGCTGCCGTACCCCAGAGTTTGATTGCGGCTTATGAGCGGAAGTTCGGTGTTCCTATTGTCCAGGCTTGGGGGATGACCGAGATTTCACCGTTGGCTACGGTCAGCCGCCTGACGGCCGCGATGGAAGATTGGAGCGAAAAAGAAAGACTGCGGCAACGGGGCAAGCAAGGCCGCCTGATCCCGGGATTAGAGATGAGTGTCGTCGACGGGCAGGGCCGCGAAATCGCCTGGGACGGCCGGCAGTCCGGCGAGCTTCGCATCCGTGGTCCGTGGGTGGCGGACCGTTACTACAAAGGGCAGCAATTCGCAGACGGCTGGCTGCACACCGGAGATGTCGTGACTGTCGATGAGCACGGGTTTGTGCAGATCGTGGACCGCACCAAAGACCTTATAAAATCGGGCGGCGAGTGGATCTCCTCGGTGGCGTTGGAGAACGCGATCATGGCGCATCCGAAAGTTCTCGAGGCCGCCGTCATTGCAGTCGCTCACGATCGCTGGCAGGAGCGGCCGCTGGCTTGCATCGTGCCCAAACCGGAATTCCGAAACCTCATTACCAAAGAAGAGATTCTCGAAGCCTTGCGCTCGCATCTGCCGGCGTGGTGGCTGCCCGACGAAATCGTCTTCATCGAGGAAGTACCGAAAACGAGTGTCGGAAAATTCGACAAGAAAGTCTTGCGCGAACGGTTCAAGAATGTGCAACTGTAGCGATTTCCGCGAAATGGGCAGAGATCGAGTCGCGTTCATCGATGAACGTCATGACGAGGTGGTCCGGCGAAATGTCATAGAAGTAGCCCGGATGGACGAGAATTCGATTTCTTTCAAGCAGACCGGCAGCCGCCCGTTCTTCATCATGCGAGATTGGAATCGTGAGATAAAAGCCTCCCTGGGGCGGAACGAAAGAAATTCCCTCCAGGCTCGCCAGAGCAGCAGCCCGGCACTCTGAGATCCATTTTTTGAGGCGGGCTAGAAAATCCTGGCCGCGGCTGAAGACTTCCGGAACGGCAAATTGGGCGATTTCATTCACGGGCAGAAACGTATCGGAGATGAGATCGAGCGCCGCCATCGATTTCCTGACGAGGCCGGGATCGCCGGTAACCGCTATCCAGCCGATCTTCATTCCGGGAAGCGCGAACATCTTCGACAAGCCATTCAATGTAAAGACGAGTGGCGCGTCAGTTGTGGCAATTCGGGGAAACGCATCCCGGCCAAAGAGGAATTCGCCGAATACCTCATCGGAAATAATCGGCAGCGAATGCCTCGTAGCGATTTCAGCTAGTCCTCGCAATTGCTCCTCATCGGCAACCATACCCGTGGGATTGTGCGGCGATATGAGAATGATCGCGCGGGTCCGTACGGTGATCTGGTTCTCCAGATAATCGAGATCGATCGCCCACTGCCTCGATTCCACGAGCCGGTAATGCGTCATCTCGACGCCCGCCAACCGCGCAATGTAGTCGAACAGCGGATAT
>MNKP01000030.1:12899-32302 GCA_001920875.1 Acidobacteria bacterium 13_1_20CM_2_55_15 | reverse complement strand
AGAAACTCTAAACTATTCGCATGAATTTCGATGAGGTCATCAACCGGCGGCGTTCGGAAAGTTACAAATGGCGGGAATATCCCGAGGAAGTGCTGCCGCTATTTGTTGCGGACATGGACTTCCGTTCGCCGGAACCGGTTGCCCACGCGCTCGGCGCATACGTCGATGAGGGGATCTTCGGGTACCCTCGCGGGCTGCACAGCCACGATCGGGCTCAGGTCCATGAACTCGCCGCCCTCGTGGTGGATCGCCTGGCGCATCGTTACAAGTGGCAGATTGCTGCCGACGATGTCATTGCCATCCCTGGTGTCGTGCCAGGCCTGAACATCGCGTGCCGTTCTCTCAGGGAAGGTTCCGTTCTGGTTCAACCTCCCGTGTATCCACCAGTCCTCGCCGCCCCTAAAAACAGCAACCTGCAGCTCGTGGAGTCGCCGCTTCATTGCCAAGATGATGGGTCCTACTCTATCGACTGGGACTCGTTCCGTTCCGGCGTTGCGCAGAATACACGGCTGTTCATTCTGTGTAATCCGCACAATCCCGTGGGTCGCGTTTTCCGGCGGAATGAACTCGAGCGCATGGCGGAAATATGCTTATCGGCGAACGTCACGATCTGCTCGGACGAGATTCATAGCGATCTTCTGCTCGATCGTCATCAGCACATTCCCATCGCAACCCTGGATCCGGAGATCGCCAGCCACACCGTTACACTCATCTCACCGAGCAAAACGTTCAACCTTGCGGGTCTGCAGTGCGCGTTTGCCATCATTCCGAATTCGGAGCTCCGGCAGCAATTTCGTTCTGCTCGTGAAGGACTCGTGCCCTGGGTGAATGCGATGGGTCTGATTGGCGCTGAAGCGGCGTATCGCTACGGACAGTCGTGGCTCGACAAATTGCTCCCTTACCTCCAGGCTAATCGAGACCTTCTGTCGGACTTTATAAATCGGGAATTGCCGGGAATCCGGATGAGTAAACCCGAGGCTACTTACCTGGCCTGGCTCGATTGTCGCGGACTCAAGCTGGGTGATCCGTTCAACTTCTTCCTGAACCATGCACGGGTTGCATTCAATGACGGCCGGTCATTTGGCACAGGAGGAACCGGCTTCGTCCGTCTCAATTTCGGCTGCCCTCGATCGACACTGGAAGAAGCTTTGACGCGGATGAAGCTGTCTCTGACTGGAATCCAGCGCATTTAGAACACCCGGAAAGCCGGCATTGTGTACACAATATTACCGAAGAGCAATGTCGTTGGATGTCAATAACGCGCTCGAAGTCGCAGCGCGTGCCGCGCAAAAAGGAGGAGAGATCGCCCTGGCGCGTCTGGGTAATCCCGGATACGTCACATGGAAGGGCAGCCGCGACGTGGTGTGCGAATCCTCCTTCTATATTCAGAATGCGATTGCTGCCGTAATTCTGGCCGAATATCCGAACGCCGGGATTCTCGCGGAGGAAGGCCCCGAGGACGCTCCCGTCCCGGTCGACGCCCCGGAGTTGTGGATTATCGATCCGATCTGCGGCAGTCTGAATTTTGTCCAGGGGATTCCATACTTCGCTGTTTCGGTCGCCTTGCGTGCGGAGGGAAACATCTGTGCAGGCGTTGTCTTTGATCCCTGCCATGATGAGCTTTTTGCGGCAACGCTGACGGGAGCGGCAACGCGCAATGGCCAGCGAATCTACGTGCAGCAGATATCCGAGGGAATAGAAGCCTGGAGCAGCGCAATCGTTGGAACCGACTGGCCCCATTCCGGTGAACCGAGAGACCGGGCGCGGCTGATCCTGGGAATGATGAGCAGCCAGGTCAATGAATGCAGCATCATGGGTTCACCCGCGCTGGGAATATGCAACGTCGCCTGCGGACGCCTACACGCTTACTGGCACCTGGATCTCAGGATTTGGGATATTGCTGCCGCCGCGCTCATCCTTCAACGCGCCGGCGGCGTCTTTACGGATGCGCAGGGAAATAGTTGGCTCTATTCCGATGGCGGCTACATTGCCACAAATGCCGTTATCCACGGCTGGACACTGAACTGTATCCAGGCGGGCTTGCGCGTGTAATGGTTCGTAATATTCCCCTCCTCGCAGAGGAGGGTGGCGCGACAGCTTAATAGAAGCTGGCGCGCCGGGCGCGAAGCGCGAGCCCGATAGGGCGAAGCCTCAATTAATGGTCAGTTTGGCGAAACGTTCCGCCGGGCTGACCACCCCGGCTGCGCCGCTTCGGTGGCTTTGCGGCATTTTTTTAATGGCGCAGCCTTCCCCTCCTCTGCGAGGAGGGGAATGTATTTCCCCTACGCCAGCGCCTGGAGGATGGTGCGCTCCACCATATTTTGAGCGATATCGACCTTGTAGGCGTTCATACTCATGGGACGGGCTACAGTTCGGATAGTGGCCGCGGCCTGTTTGATGGAATTCTTAATGTGCTTGCCCTTGAGCTGGTTTTCCATGCCCGTGGCCCGATAGGGAACCGGTGCGACACCTCCCAACACGATGCGGCCGTCTTTCCAGTTGTCGTTCTCGGTCGTGAATGCTGCGGCAACGCTGACCAGAGCGAAATCGTAAACATCACGATTCTTCAACTTCATCCAGGTCTGCTTCGTTCCGGCCGCGGGCGTAGGGATAAACACTTCCACCATTAATTCGTTCGGCTGGAGCACATTCTCGCGCAGCACGTTCTCGCGCGGGCCGATGAAGTAATTGTCGAACGCGACGGTTCGTTCGCCGTCCGGTCCCGCGATCTTGGCCTGCGCATTGAGCGCAAGCAAAGCCGTCGCCGTGTCCGATGGGTGAACGATGTAACACAGTTCGCCGCCGATGATCGCGTGGAAACGGTTATCTCCGGTTACGGAAAAACAGGTGTCTCCACCTTTTTTGTAGCAGTGGAAGTCCGGTCCGCGAAGGAACCAGCAGCGAGGGCGCTGGTTGATATTTCCGCCCAGAGTCGCAAAGTTTCGGATCAGGGGCGATGCCACACTGTGCGCGGCGTTGACGAGCATTGGCAACCGCTCATTCAGTTCCTTCGACTCGATAATCTCCGTCAGGGTCATGTTGGCGCCGATCGTGACTCCATTTTGATCGGCCTTGATGCCGCGAAGCTGAGGTATGGCGGTCACGTCGACAAGGGCATCGGGCAAAGGCATGCCTGGACCCTCGACCCAGTCTTTCATGACACCCGCGACGAGGTCGCTGCCTCCCGCTAAGATTTTGGCTTTGGGCCCGGCCTTGGATAACGTATCGACCGCTTCTTTCACCGTTCGAGGTTCGTACAATTCAAAGCTTTTCATTGCGGCTACCTCACCTTCTTCAGTTCGGTCAGAAGTTTTTCTCGCGTCAGCGGCATGCTGTCGATCCAGACGCCGGTAGCGTTATAAACCGCTGAAGCGATCGCGGGAGCGCCTGGACCCATGGGCGGCTCGCCGATACCGTGCGCCCCGAAGACTCCATATTTCTTTGGTTTTTCGATAAGAACGACATCGATGCTTTCGGGCACGTCCAGAATGCTCGGTGGCCGGTAATCCAGCATGTTTGCATTGATCGGCAACCCGGTGGAGGCGTCGATCAGCAACTGTTCATGGAAGACCGCACCCAACGCCATCACGACACCACCCTCGATCTGCTGCTCGACGGCGAATGGATTGATCGCTTTTCCGACATCGTGCGCGGCGACGTATTTCAAGATCTTGACGCTGCCGATACCAGTGTCGACTTCGACCTCGACGGCGTGCGCGGCCCAGGCGGTTCGTTCCCAGTCGTCATCCTGCCTGTAGAGAGAGCGCCCGAGAATCGGAAGTCCGGCTCCCTGAACCACTGTGGCGACCGGAACTTTCATCGAGGCGTTCGTCTTGACGAATACCTCGCCGTTGCGGATGTCCAGTTGATCCGCGGTCAACCGCAGTTCCTGGTTCCGGCGTTTGGCATCAGCCACCAAACGTTCTGCGGCATAAACGAGAATTTGCCGTTTGGCGTCGATGGCGGCTTCATAAATTCCACGGCCTCCTGTATTGGTCTGCCGGCTGCCGTTGGTACCGCCCGTGTCGGTCGTGTTATCGGTGTCGACATACGTCGCGATGCTGACTCTGGTCAAAGGAATGCCTAGGGCTTCGGCGGCAATCATTGCCATCTCCGTCCGCTGGCCGGGACCGATCTCCGTGCAGCCCGACACACACTGCGCGCTGCCATCGGGGTTCACAATGACCTGGCCCGTCGCCGGATTCGTTCCAGCGCCGTGGCTGCAGGCGTGGGCGGCCAGCCCAATGCCATGGAAGATTCCAGGTCTCACTTCACGCGCACGCGACGCGTGCCACTTTTCTTTCCAGCCAAGGCGATTCGAGGCCGAGACGATGCAGTCGCGAATACCGGGATTGCTGAACGGTTTCTTGGTGTCGGGATTTCCGGTTTCGTTGAGATTCTTGAGCCGGAATTCGACCGGATCCATTCCAATAGCATACGCGGCCTTGTCCATTGTCATTTCAAGCGCGAAGGTGCCGTTGGGATGGCTGACGCATCGATATGGACCCGATTTATAGCTGTTGGTAAAAACGTCGATGGCTTCCAGCTTCAGGTTTGGAATTTTGTAGAGGTTCTGCATGTTGAACCACGAGCCGTTGGCTGCGCCGGCGCGCTGCGCTCCGACATTGGCAAGAACTCGGAAGCGGCCATACTGAATCGTGCCGTCGCGGTTGATGCCGAGCTTCATCTCATTGCGGAATTGCGGCCGGTGGGTGCGCGTCACGAAATCTTCCTCGCGCGTATACATCGTCTTGATCGGACGTCCCGTCATTTTTGCGAGAATGGCCGCATGAACTTCCGCCAGATCGATGCCGGAGCGGTATCCGTAGCCGGATCCCATGTACCCGGGCTGAATCACGCGAATGCGGTTTGCCGGAATCTTCAGCGCTTGCGAAAGGCCGGCGCGGGTTCCGTGCGCATGCTGGTTGGTGTAGTAGACGATCAGCCGGTCCTCTTCCCAGTACATCAGGGAATTCGTGATTTCCAGAGCAAGGTGTTGCTCGGTGGGTTTGGACAATGTCGCATCGATATTGACGTCGGCGCGGCCCCCGTCGGGGTTGCCTCGAACCAGAGGAGGCGTGGTGGCGATGATCGTCCCATTCTCCTGGTTGTCCCATTGTTTGAGAGCGCCAGGCGCAGCGCCTTCCATCATGTCCAACGTCGCCGGAAGGACTTCGTAATCGACATCGATCGAGTGGATCGCCTCGTCGGCAATGTGCTCGCTCGCAGCGGCAACAACGGCAATGGGCGAACCGACTTCAAAGACTTCTTCGTTGAAGAGATATCGGTCGGGCGGGCCGCTGCCCAACTTCACGTCGCGATATTCCGCGGGTAGATTACCTCGATGGAGCACGGCCACGACGCCGGGCAGCGCTTCAGCTTTCCGAGTGTCGACTCGCTTCACCTTCGCATGTGGATACGGACTGCGCAACGTCCGCGTGAACAACATGCGATTCATGCGCATGTTCTCGCAGTAGTGACCCAGGTTGGTGACTACACCCAGACCGTGAAGGCGAGGAACCCGCTTTCCGATCACGTCGAAACGGGGCGGCTCACTGGCGGCCGCCGGTGCCGGGCGTGCTGCCGGTGGCTGAGCCGCGCGAGGCCGAGGCGCCGCCTGGCCCAGTTGTGCGGCATACAAAGCGATTACGGGAGCCGTCATCTCGTGGAATTCTCCGACCAACTCGTTCCACACGGGATCGTTCGCGAGCATCCTCCACTGGCTTTCGCTCAAGCTGGCCGCGTACTGCGGATCCTGGACTACGCGCAGCGCATCAATCTTTTGCTCCATATCCTTGCTCCTATCTACTTAAGCGTCGGGCCTACCGTTTTGTTGACGGCTGCGCCCTATCGGGCTTGCGTTCGCAGCCGCTCACGCGGATCGCTTCGGTACACCGCTTCGCGGCCTCATTACTACCGGCCGGTCCCCCCACGCCTCCTACGGCCTTACCGCATGGCCCGACTCGGCCAGAATCTGGCGCACTCTGGCTTCGTCGAGTCGTGCCGGATCCCAAACCGGCGTGATTGTACGTTCCGTGCCCGATACGTCGAGAATCCCCGGTTTCTGCTTCAGGTCGAGCGCAAGATCGTCGAACTGCTCAATGGTGCCAAGCGGCGTGACAAACTGAAATTGCCGTGATGCCGAATTGGCTGCCGCGGCGGTGACAGGTCTCGCCGTCTCCTCGCTGATCCATGGTGCCGTATATGTCACCTTCTCGCCTCTCAGTTCGGCTGCAGCCTTCTTGACCGACGTCAGGATCTTCGTGTACTCGCCGCAGCGGCAGATGTTGCCGGCGAGCGCGTCTTTGATCTGCTCAGTAGTCGGATTCTTGTTGTTCTGGAGCAGCGCGTAGGCGGCCATAATGAATCCGCGCGTGCAGATGCCGCATTGGAAACCTCCTTCGAACCAGAAGGCGCGTTGAAGCGGATGCAGCCCCTGAAGTCCCGGACCGCTGGCGATACCGGCCACAGTCAGGATCTTTTGTCCGCGTCCAAGCCTTGCACTCAACAAAGAGCAGGAATTAACGGCGCGCCCATCGACGACAACGGCACATGCGCCGCACTGGGCACGGTCGCAGCCGAGATTGCTGTTGGCCAGGCCCAACTCGTAGTTCATCGTTTCCCACAAGCTCTCGCGCAGATCAATGCTGACGTCTTCTTTAACTCCATCGATATCGAGCGTGACTCGTCGCGCTCTGACAGGAGCCGGCGACAACGCCGCCTGGGGCTCTGCCACCACGGTTGACGCAAAAGTCGAGCCACTCACTACACCGATCGCAACCGCCGCAGCATTGCTGACTAGGAAGTCGCGCCGCGTAATGACCTTTTCAGCACGCTGGGTTTCTTGTTTGTCGTCTGCCATGAAAGTCTCCATTGCTGCCAGGATTTCGAGAATTATATAACTGTTCCCGGTTTATTCCCTACTCGTTGACTAAGCAGTGTGGAATCGAATCTGCTCAGCGCCTCTACCAGCATGAGCATTGGACGGGATATCCGCGCAGACGACCTGGAAGGACCACTGGTCCAGTTCGCAATTGATATTGTGAAACTGGTTGGAGAGTTGCCTCAGAACTTTCAGGCAAGACACATCGCCACTCAGTTGCTCCGTTCAGGCACCGCTGCTGCGCCAAATTACGCGGAAGCACGCGCAGCCGAAAGCCGCGCCGATTTCATCCACAAATTAGGCGTTGCGCTAAAGGAACTCAATGAGACTGCCGTCTGGCTGCGCATTATTCGGGGCAGCTTCCATATGGAGACGAACCTTCTAACCAAATTAGTCGCGGAAAACACAGAACTCTGCAGAATTTTGGTGGCGTCCATTCAAACTGCCCGGCGGAATAAGCGAAAGGACAATGGACATTGAAAACTGATCAATTTTCAATGTCCATTGGAATGGACCTGAGGGGGTTCGAACCCCTGACCTCATGACTGCCAGTCATGCGCGCTCCCAACTGCGCCACAGGCCCGAGGGACAATCATCATCGTAGCGGAAACGAAGAAGGCCGGTCAATCGAGGAGTCGTGGCGTAGAATGGGCGCAATGTGGTTGGGGCCTTTGCTCTTTGTGGCAGTGAGCATATTTCTCTGGAAATACGTCGGCGCCGTGTTCATGCCGGAATTGCTCGCACGATCAATATTCCAATTCGCACCCGGGCTGGCGAGTGTCGAGTTGTACATCACGATTAATGCGGCTTTGTTTTATTTTGGCGGGTACTTCGCCGTCGCTATATTTTGGCGCTCACTGAAACCCCACTTTCGCAACCCGTTCACCGCAGGCTTGGTATTGTGGCTCGTCAATGCGTTGGTCATCCTGCCGATTCTGGGACGAGGGGTCTTAGGTTATCGATTGCCGCAAGGCTGGATTGCCGTATCGTTCCCGATGCTGGTTTCCCACTGGGTTTTTGCCCGAGGTCTACAGTTCCAGGACAGGCGTTTATGAGACTGATTCTCGCGGTGTTTGGAATTGCCGTCGTTTTGATTCTGGCGTGGGCAATTCTCTGGATTTCCGCAGGCAGGCAGAAGAACTAATCAAAAAACAATGCGCGATTTCTCGTACGCGTACTATCGGTGGAGCGAAGTTAACCGTTTCCAAATACCAGGCTCGGCCGAGCACTGGAATGATCAATCCACACTTTGTCTTTCCAATCAGTAGGTCCCGGTTCCATCCTTTTCAGCCCACTCGTCCAGACGGCGGGTGATTCTTGAACATCTCCAACCGGTATCCGTGTATGTCGGCGGCATGATGACCAACTCACCCTCCGCCGACAATTCGAGACGAAGATCGCGATTGTCGCGACAAAGCAGATAAAACTGCTCCTCGGTTAAATGAATCGAACGGACGTCGAGCGATATCCGAAACGCCGTATCGCACTCTGTTGAAAGCGTGTGGGCCATATTTCTATTGAGAATCCGGAATGATTGAGGCGTGATGGAGCACGAGCAGCCATCGATCATCCTCGAAAACGAAAACATTTGTCGCGTAGGCCTGCGCGCGCCGTACGCGATCACCATTGGCTGTCGTGATGCTTTCCAGGCAGGAGACCCAGGCGGTAGATCCTTGTACTTCGACGGAAACTTCCGACACATCGATCCGCATAATCGAGTTGGTGTTCCGGAACATCTGCTCCCAACTAGCCCGAATATTTTCCCAACCGGCAAGCCGCGTCCAACCTGGATGGACACAGATGGCGCTGGCATCCGTGGCCCATACTTCATCCATTAAATCGATGTCTTGGCTTTCCAGAGCGAAATAAAACTTGAGGTTGGCTTCAACAACCTGTTCCGGATCGGTCATACCGAGTGATGATTTATCACATCATTCGACGTTGATGCGACCTGTAAAATTGACCACCACCCGCCTGGAATTCATTCGGCGATCCCAA
The DNA here is from genome assembly GCA_001920875.1 of Acidobacteria bacterium 13_1_20CM_2_55_15. Classification (GTDB taxonomy): domain Bacteria; phylum Acidobacteriota; class Terriglobia; order 20CM-2-55-15; family 20CM-2-55-15; genus 20CM-2-55-15. The sequence continues at coordinate 23,421 of MNKP01000030.1, read as the reverse complement.
ATTGTAATCGTTCCGGCGGGCGCCGCGTTGCCGTGTTTGTGAAATTGCGGAGCGGCAGTCGCCGTGAGTTGAAAGCCGCGCGGAAGGGTTACGGTCTCATGCGTTTGCCAAGCCGAATTGCCGCATTCGATGACATAGGACACATTCGAGATGAGACGAAGCCGGCAGTTGCGACTCCGGCTGATGGCCTTGATCCGCGTCCATGCCATCTTTCCAGCGACTTGTCGCGCCGTCAGGTCCAACTGATAATTTTCCCGAGCTCGTATTAGCGAAGGAGCCGCGAAAAAAACGACAGCGGAGATAATTGCGACACTTGCGCAGGTCTCAAGCAAGGACATACGATTTTTATCGCGTTATTCGCGACAAAGCCGGAAAAACTTTTTCGGGGCCGGGTTCGCCGCTAAGCACTAATTTGCGGGGCCTTGCCTACTGTGCGCTTTTGCAATTGTGTTTCCGGGCGGCATTGTATAATACGGCGCCAGCGCCCCGGCCAATGGCCAGGAGCGCCTAAAAGTAATGAAGTCTGTGTTGGGAGCGGTAGCCGCTAGCTGTTTCGTGGCCGTTGCGATCCTGCTGCTGTCTTGGACCATCTATTTTGTTGAACTGAATTCCTCCGCCTACGATTTTGCTCTTCGGCTTGCCGGACCGGTGCCACCGTCCAGCCCCGTAGTGATCGTTGCGATCGATGAAGACAGCTTGGGCCGCATTGGGATGTGGCCGTGGTCGCGCGATAAGCTCGCGCGCCTGATCCAAGGTGTGTCTGCCGGCAAACCCCGCGCGATCGCATTGGATCTGCTTCTCGATAATGAGACCTCGGAAGATGGAGATTATGCGCTCGCGCTGGCCATCGCGAATGCACCACCGATGGTTTTGGCGACGCGTCGAGATTCGGTCGATGGAGTGGAACTGTGGCGCCAGCCGCTAGGGATTTTCGTTCAAAAGGGGGTTCTGCTGGGGCACGTTCATGCGGAACCGGATTTTGACGGCATCAGCCGGCAAGTTTTCTCCCTGAAGGCTGGAGAAGGACGCGTGGTCCCCGCGTTCGCCGTCCAAGCGCTTCACGCGGCCGGTCTCGAATTTAAATCGGATTTTGAGCAGAAGGCGGGAGGGGCCCAACTGATTCGCCCGCAAGCCATAAACATTCGATTCGCTGGTGACCAGAACACGTTCCGCCGCGTCCCCGCATGGAGAGTTCTCGAAGGCAGCGCCGATGCGGGAGAGTTCAAAGACCAAATTATCCTGATTGGTTTTACCGCAGAAGGTCTTGGAGACGAATGGTTCACGCCATTTGCGATTGGACAAAAGAAGACGAGCGGTGTCGAAGTGCATGCGAACGTGATCGACACGCTTTATGCAGGACGGGTAATTACCGAAGTCCACGCATTGGCTCTGCTGGCGGCGCTTGGCGCATTTGTTCTCTTGCTGTGGTGGCTGAATCATCGATTCGAAGGATGGCGCTTCTACGTGGCGGCAATTTCGACTGGTCCTTTGCTGTTGGCGCTTTCCTGGCTTTTCATGAAATATTTTCATCTCTGGTTTCCGTTTCCGCCGTTCTGGACCGCAATTGTGTTCGTCGTGCCCGGCCTGGAAGTTGCCAACAGAATCCGTGTGAGCCGCGATCTCGATCGAAAAATCGAGCGTCTGTCGAGCGGCTGGATCACCGCGCTCACCGCATTTCAATCGCAAACCCAGGCTGCGTCCGAACGGCGCAATCGGCTGTTTGGGCGCCGCCGCCGTAATTCGCGCTGGAAGCTGGATGCGATCGACTTCTTCAATAAGGAATTGATGCAGTTCCTGTCCTTTAATAACGCCATCTTAGCGAGTATCGAAGACGTCATCATTGTGAGCGATCTGGAAGGCCATGTCGTTTATCAGAACATGGCCGCGAAGGGATTGCAGAAATATCAGATGAACCCGCCGGATGCGCCGGCGTATCTCGCATCCATTCTCGATAGCGGGAATTTCCGCCCGCTGTTTGAAAGTGTCCGGACAACGACAGAGTCCGTTACTGTGAATTTTATTCCCACTCGAGATGGGAGGCGTTTCTACAACGTGTCAATTTTGCCCATTGCCAGATCCGGAATTGTAATAACGATGCACGATGCCACCGCGGAATATGAATTAAACCAGGCAAAGAGCGATATGGTCTCGTTGGTTTCGCATGAGCTACGCACGCCGCTGACTTCGATCCGCGGCTACAGCGACATGCTCCTGAAATACGATCTTGTTCAGGATAAAGGGAAGACATTCCTCGGCACGATCATCAATGAGAGTAACCGCTTGAACCAGTTGATTCAGTCGTTCTTGGACATTGCGTATATCGAGTCGGGAAGGCACAAGATCACAAAATCCGATTTTGAGGTCGGTCCGATGCTGAAAGATTTGATCGGTACCGTTGGTCCCATGGCGGCTGGCAAGCAAATTGCCGTCCAGTCGGCCGGTGCCGATGGCATTCGGGTGCATGCCGACCGGCTTTTGATATATCAAGCCCTGATAAACCTCGTTGCCAATGCCATTAAATACAGCCCGGCGGGCACGATGGTGCGGATCGGCGTGAGCGACGGGAATGGCGGCGTTCGCTTCGAGGTCGCCGACCAGGGATGTGGTATTCCAGCGGATGAACTCTCGAAGATTTTTGAGAAGTTTTATCGGCGCGACAATGAAGAAACCCGTGACGAGAGCGGCTTCGGACTGGGTCTCGCCTTCACTAAAGAGGTAGCGGCGCGACACGGTGGCGATGTAGTAGTAGAAAGTGAGGTAGGTAAAGGTTCGGTATTCACCCTGTCGATACCGGGCTGAACTGTAGCGGCGCGCTATGAAGGTTTCGCTACAGAAGAAAGAACATGAGCCCAAAACCCAAGATTCTGGTCGTCGACGACGATCGGTCGATCTGCAAGTTGATGGGATCCATTCTCGAGATGGAATCCTATCCGTTTCGCGTGGCCATGACGGCGGAACAAGCCCGGCGTGCCATGGAGGAGGAACGCTTCGACATTCTCGTCAGCGATATCTACCTCGGCGATGATTCCGGTCTCCACCTGCTGGAACGCATGAAATGCGTCAACGCGGATGCAGAGGTCGTCATCATGACGGCACACGGATCGATGGAGACCGCCGTTCATGCCGTGCACAACGGCGCATTCGATTACATCAGCAAACCCTTCGTGGTCGATGAAATGCTGCGGATTCTCCACCGCATCGAAGAGAAATTCCAACTATCGCGATCGAAGACCGTCGGTCCGGAGCTGGCTGAGAATCTTCCAAAAACAGAAATCATCGGCGCAACCCCCAAAATGGTCGACATATATAAAAAAGTTGCGAAGACCGCGCGGATCGAAGCACCCGTACTCGTGATCGGCGAGAGCGGATCCGGGAAGGAACTCATCGCCCGGGCACTCCATGAAAATAGCGCGCGGACGAAAGCTCCTTTTGTGGTGATCAACTGCGGGGCGCTGCCGGAAACGCTCCTGGAGAGCGAACTGTATGGGCACGAGCGCGGCTCCTTCACCGGCGCGACGGGGTCTCGGAAGGGATTGTTCGAAAGCGCTGCGGGAGGCACTGTCTTTCTCGACGAAATTTCGGAAACCTCATTGAGTTTCCAAGTGAAGCTGCTGCGCGTTATACAAGAACGGGAAATTCGCCGGGTCGGTTCCAACGACACGATCCAAGTCGACGTGCGCTTAATCGCCGCAACGAATCGGGACTTGAGAGAGATGGTGCGGACCGGCCAATTCCGCGAGGACTTGTTCCACCGGCTCAACGTTTTTACTATTGCCTTGCCTCCGCTGCGGGACCGCAGGGAAGATATCCCGCTGCTCTCCAGTTTCTTCCTCAAACTGTTCACGGAAAAGAACGGCAAAACCGTTCGGTTAGCGGAGGACGCATTAGAGGCGATGAAGCAATACTCCTGGCCCGGTAACGTCCGGGAACTGAAAAATACGCTTGAGCGCGCCATGACCTTTAATGACACTGGCGTCGTCCAATTGGAGGAGCTGGAGTTCGGAGAAGCCGAGGATAGTGCCCTGATTGAACCCTCATCGGCGCCTTCACTTGATGCTGCGCCCTATCGGGCTAGCGCTTCGCGGGCGCGGTCTTTCCCGGGCGGAGAGGCGTCGTTGGATGCGATGGAAAGGGAACACATCATCAAGATCTTGAAGCAAACCGGCGGCAATAAGAAGAAGGCCGCAGAGATTCTGGGCATTGAAAGACGAACGCTTTATAACAAGGCGAGACGGCTCGGAATTGATTTTCGAAGTATTTGAGGCTAACATGGCCGCACAGTCGCGGTGGTCCGCGAAGCGCAAGCCCGCGCGAAGCGTGAGCGCGATAGCGCGAAACCTCAATTGATGGCTCGCAGCCGTAAGGACCGCCGCTACAGTTTGGAATGATGATGAGAAGAACTTTTCTCGGTCTTCTGCTTCTGGTACTGCTTTTCGGTATTCCGCTGTTTGCAATGGATGCCCGGAATCCCGGAGCGGGCGCAGCTCTGACGGGCGCCATCTCCAGACTCGATCGCGAGGCATCGAATAATTACGAAAGCCCGGCGGTGTTCGCGTATTTGATCCGGAAGGAGTACGGAACAAGCGAAGAGGATCTCAAGTGGGCTTTGCAGCAGAAGCTGAATTGGGGCGAGATCACAGCGTTCTCCTACATCCAAGCCACAACAGGAAGAAGTTTCGCCGAAATGAGCCGAGACCAGGCGCAGCGTGATTTTTGGTCTTATGCTGAAGATGCCGGCATGAACTGTACCAAGATGGTCAACTCTTTGGACGGCTTTCTCAAGCGGATCGAACGGGAGAGAAACTCGCGAATCTTCGACAGTTTGCGCGCGTCGCGGACGGTTCATCCGTTGCCCGATCTCGGCAATGGCTTTGGACTGTTCCAGGAAGCTCTGGATTTCCGCCGCATCGATTCGCCGCGCGGCCCGACGAAGATCCATGATTTCCCGGGCGAACTTACGAAGGGGACAAAATGAGGAAGGTTCTACTCACTACTCTGTTACTGGTCCTGCCCTCGGGGCTGTGGGCTCAGGCGGCGCTAAGGGTTTCTTCGGCCGTGGGGCCTGCCGAGTGGCGGCCGGTTTCCGCCAAATTGTTCAAACCCCTGGCACCGGCGCAGGCGGTTCAAACCGGCGACGAGGTGAGGACCGGAGCCGGCGCGCAATTAATACTGGAAGTGCCGGACGGGTCCTACATGGTTATCTCAGAAAACTCGAAGCTGATCGTCGAGGATTTCTGGAGCGGCAATCTGCGCAGCCTCGTGAATCTGATGGTGGGTAAGGTGCGGTTTTATGTCCAGCGGCTCGGCGGACGCCCAAATCCTTATCGCGTAACCACGCCGACGGCACTGATTGCTGTGCGCGGCACGATTTTCGAAATTGCGATCGACGAAGCTCAGATTGCCGAAGTTCGATGTCTCGAAGGCCGAGTTGCAGTGGAGACCGTGGGGCTGCCTGATCGCGAAGTGATTCTCGAAGCGGGACGAAAGACACTCATCCGGCCGGGTGATTATCCGCTACCCCCGGTCAGCAACGATGCGGAACTCATCAAGAATCGAGTCATTCATCTTGTGAAGAGGAGCGTTCCCGATACCAACGCCAATGCTGCACCTGCGGCCGATATTTTGGCCGGCGATAATGATCGGCGCAACCGGGCCGCAGATCCCCTTCGGGGCTCCAACTCCCGGACCACCACCAACACCGATCGCGCCAAGCCCACTCTGAATTTCCCGCAGTAGGTTTTTTTAGCCACAAAGAGGCACAAGACTTTTGTGCCTTTTTGTGGCTAATTATCCTCATGTCCTTCCTCAAGCACCACCTGGACTCGTTTATCGCGAATTTTCCGAGGGAAAAGCACCTGGTGCATGATCCTGTCCAGTTCGTACACCGGTATGACGATGCGCGGGATCGCGAAGTCGCCGGCTTGCTCGCATCCGCATTTGCGTACGGAAATGTGAAAAGTGTGCTTAGCACAGTTGAGAAGGTGCTCGGCTATTTGGGTCCCTCTCCTTCACGAACGATCGCTTCGTTCAGTCCGCGGAGCGACGTTCGCAAGCTGCGCGGTTTTTATCATCGATTCAATACGAGCCGGGATCTGGCCGTACTGTTTTGGATCATTCGGCGCACTCTGGAAGATTATGGCTCGATTGAAGCCGCCCTAAGCTCGGGCTCGAGACCGCAAGATTCCGATGTAGGTCCGGCGCTTGATCATTTCTGCCGGATCCTGCTGGGGTTTGGACACGAGCAGTTCTATCCCCGCGGCGAGCTCGGGCGGCGGAACGGCGTCCGGTTCTTTTTCCCGAATCCGTCTGAAGGAAGCGCATGCAAGCGGCTGAATCTCTACTTGAGATGGATGGTTCGTCCGGAGGATGGAATTGATTGCGGTGTCTGGACCGCGGTCAAGCCACGCCAATTGGTGATTCCGCTGGACACGCACATTGCGCGTATATCGAGTTACATCGGCCTGACGCGCATGAGAAGCCCCGGCTGGGCAATGGCTCTGGATATCACACGGCACTTGAGGCGACTTCATCCCGACGATCCGGTGCGTTATGACTTCGCGCTTTGTCACCTGGGTATCGCGGGCGATTGTCCAAGGAAGCGCGACTTACAAAAGTGCGCTGAGTGTCCGATTGTCGCGATCTGCCGGCTTTGAGCCGATTAATCATTACTCATCAATCAATTTTCAGCTCTCATTTTGAGCTTTCGCGATGCTTTTTTATTGCAAAGGGTATGACCCCTTAAGAAAATGCCCTGTCGATCGAAACATCCCAGGAAGGGAGGCGCATGACCAGGGAAGGCGCTGGACTCACTCTCGATCGAACCCAACTCATCGGCAGTCTGTTTGCTCTAATTCCGGTTCCCGTCGCTGTGGTGGATAGCCGCGGGCGGTTGATCCTGTCCAATTCGGCATTCGCCGATATTTTCTCCGGTGTTCAAAATATCGACTCAGTTCCGCATCACGAACTGGAAGTGCCCGGCCACGGAACGTACGAATTGGAGACCGTTCCGCTGAACGACCAAGGCATGAAGATCGTATTTGCCCAGGAGATTACGAATGAAGTTCAACTTCGCCGGCAGGCGGTTCACCTCGAAAAAATGGCTGCGATCGGACGTCTCGTTTCGGGCGTGGCACATGAATTGAACAATCCTCTGGCCGGTATTTTCGGTTATGCGCAACTTCTTTCGCGCGGTGAATTAGACCCATCCATCCGGCGGATGGTGGACGTGGTATTGAACCAGGCAGAGCGGGCGGGAAAAATCGTTCAAAATTTCCTTACTCTCGCTGCGAAAACAGAGCCGAAGCGGACCGCATTCGATCTGAACCAGACAATTCGGAATGTCGCTCAATTGCGAGAGTATCAGGCGAACGTTGAAAACATCATTATTACAACCGATCTTTCGAAGGATTTGCCGTATGTCTGGGGCGATCCTCATCGTTTGGAGCAGGTTGTTCTGAACCTGGTCGTCAATGCAGAAGACGCCATTGGAGATTCTCCCCAGCGCCCCGGTTCGGTTCACCTCAAGACGTTTGTCCAGAATGGGCGCATTCACCTGACCGTGACGGATAACGGCAGCGGTATCCATGCCCGCGACATGGCCCGTATATTCGATCCGTTCTTCACGACCAAAGATCGACAACGGGGTCTCGGTCTTGGTCTCAGCATCTGTTCCGAAATTGTCGAAGAGCACGGCGGCGAATTGTACGCCTGGAGCACCTATGGCAGCGGCTCGACATTCACCTTGGAGCTGCCCATCCGGCCTGAAATCGCGCCGGAGGCGGTCGAGCCCGCTCGGTCATTTGAAGGCGTCTGCCTGAAAGGCAAGCAGATTCTGGTGATCGATGACGAGATCCACATTACCGAGCTGATCTTTGATGTTTTAACCAGGCAGGGAGCTCGAATCGACCTTGCTCACTCCGGCATGGAAGCGCTGGAGCAAATTAAAAAGAAGAATTACGATGTGATCATCTGCGATCAGCGGATGCCGGGTGTGAGCGGCCAGCGATTGTACCGGCTTGTGGAGTCCTGGAATGCCGACCTCCGTCACCGGTTTTTATTCGTCACCGGAGACGTCATAGGCGCCCAGACAGGGCGGTTCTTTGCGCAGGTAGGCGTTCAATACCTCCGGAAACCATTCCGGATACACGAACTGTTGGATGCGATCGAAGGGTTGATCAATCGAAGTCAACCACTCGGTTCCTAAGCACCCCAATATCTTCGATTTCGATTTCAACCACATCTCCGGGCTTCATGAAGACCTGCGGATTCCTGACGAAACCGACGCCTCCGGGGGTCCCCGTGGCGATGACGTCGCCTACTTCAAGAGTCATGACCTGCGAAATGTAAGAAACCAGATCGGGCACCTTGAAGATCAGATTCCCGGTATGGGACTTCTGCATCGTCTTCCCGTTGAGGCGCAACTCGATCGCCAACCCCTCGGCCTCGCCAAGCGTGCTTTTGGTAACCAGGTACGGCCCCATAGGTGCGAACGTATCAAAGGACTTCGCGCGCAGCCACTGCCCGTCGGAGAACTGAAGGTCGCGCGCGGAGACGTCATGAACTATCGTATAGCCGACAACATAATCCATCGCCTCCTCCCGCGAAAGCTGGCGCCCCCGGCGTCCTACGATGACAGCGAGCTCCGCCTCGTAATCTACCTGCTTGCTCATCGGGGGAATGACAATAGCTTCTTCCGGGCCGACGATGGCATTCGCGTACATCGCAAACAGGAGAGGCTGCTTCGGTATTTGTCCCTTGATTTCCTCAACGTGATCTCTGTAGTTCAGGCCGATGCCGATGAGTTTGGACGGATGTGTAATTGGAGAGCGGAAAGTGACATCCGTATCGCGAAAAAGATAACTTTGTATGCCGCTGGACGAGCGCTCCAAAAGAACAACCTGATCTTCGAGCAACTGCAGTCCGTCTTTGATCTGCAGCGCTTCTTCAACGGTAAATACAACTCGAGGAAACTCCAGGAGGTCGTCGCCGATCGCCTTTGTCAAATCAAAACACGTATCCCCGAAAACGCAGCCGAGCCGCACCACGTTTGGCGCGTTTTTTCGGGAAAAGTTCATGAATTTCATTCTGACCTCCTGTAGAATCGGCCCCAATTTAGCATGCCGCGAACCGAGCTGACGCCAAAATCCGGGTCCGACATCGATCATCGCAAGGCCATCCTGTCTCTGCGATGGCTTCTGGTGATCTTAGCTTCTTATCTTACTCTGTTCAGCTATGTCGGCACCGAACTGTTTCCATTCGTCTTCGGTTTTGCGCTCGCCTTTTCCGCCAGCAATTTCGCCCTGATGCTGATCCCTCGCACGCAATTCCTGACAAGGAGAGCCCGGGCGTTAATCAGTGTACTGGACTTCTTTTTCGTCTCCGCGACTTTGTATCTCTTGCGGGTTCCCGAGGATTATCTTTACGTTACTTTTGCGGCAATCTTTATTTTGGCGCTTATCTGGCGTGATCTGCGGCTTGTTCTTTTCTCGCTCTTCGTGGTCAGCCTTCTTTTCGGTGTTTTCAGTTATTTTCGCCTGTTTGGTTTTCAGTTCGACACCGATATCGAGCGCTTCTTGACGCTCGCATTGTTCTTCGTCGTTGCAATCTTCTACGTCTTTCTCTCCGAACGGCTCACCGAGGACGCGACCATTTCCAGAACAATGACGGAGGAGAACCGGATAGCCGAAGTTATGGTCGAGATGACACGGGCCTTGTCGTCATCACTGAATACCGACGACGTGTTGTACTCCATCGTCTCGCGTCTGCACCAAGTGTTGGAAGCGGAAGAGTGTTCGATCGTACGCGTCGATTCCAAGACCGGATCCGCGAAAGTTGTCGTGAAACTTCCCAACCTTGAACAAGGCGATGTTGCTCTTGATATCGACCTTTACCCGGAGCTCAACCAAGCCTATATTTCCAGGCAATTTGTCTTTTTGCCGGATGCGAAACCTACCGCGGTCATGGTCGTCCCGATGATCGTGGCGGAATCCGTGCTGGGACTGATATACGTTCGATCGCCCAAACTAGGGTCGATTCTGCCGCATGCAAATATCCGCTTCTTTGAGGTCATGGCCAGCACTGCGGCCAACGCATTACGAAATGCTCAATTGTTCGAGGAGGTCGAACACCGTGCCCGTACGGACTTTCTGACAGGATTGCCGAATCACCGTTTCTTTCAGACAACATTAACGATGGAGTTGGCTCGCGCCGAACGGCATCATCATCCGCTCTCGCTGCTCATGATAGATCTCGATTTCTTAAAACAAGTGAACGACCGGTTTGGTCATCCGAGCGGCGACCTGGTGATTCGCACCCTGGCCGGAACCATTCGAACCAGCTGCCGCGAAATCGATTTCGCAGCTCGATACGGTGGCGAGGAGTTCACGGTCATTCTTCCTGAAACACCGCTGGCCGGCGCTATTCATGTGGCGGAACGTATTCGCGAACGGATCTGGGCCGAAAACTTTCCTGGCATCGGGACCATCACAGCTTCCGTCGGCATTTCGAATTATCCAGTCAATGC
>MNKP01000030.1:0-12850 GCA_001920875.1 Acidobacteria bacterium 13_1_20CM_2_55_15 | reverse complement strand
TACACCTTCATGTACGCCAATCGTGCTTCAAGCGCGCGCGACAGCCGTGCGATTGGCAGTCCCAGGAGAAAATAAATGGCCGCGGTAAGCAGCCCGATGCCGATATAGTCGTAATTCGTAGCGGCGAGCTGCCCGTACATCTTGGTCAGTTCCACCATCGTAATGACGGAGACCAATGAGGAGTCTTTCAGTAGCGCGATGAAATCGTTAGTAACGGGAGGAATGACCAGCCGCACAGCTTGAGGCAACACGATCTTTCGAATCGTTTGTAGCCGCGTTAAGCCCAAAGCAAGGGCCGCGTCGAGTTGTCCGCGCGGGATCGATTGAATTCCGGCCCGGTAGTTTTCGGCCTCATAGGCCGCATAGTTCACACCGAGGCCAATGACTGCGGCCCAGAGCGGTGAAAACCGGATACCAATCGACGGCAGCCCATAAAAAATGATGAACAGCTGAATCAGCAGCGGAGTTCCCCGCACGACTTCGATAAAGCCGACGATGGGCCATGCGACGCCGCGTGGCGCAAAAACGCGTGCCACGGCGAGGCTGAGGCCCAGGCTGATGGCCATCGCCATAGCGGCGGCCGATATTTCCAAAGTCACCAGTGCGCCTTGAAGCAGCAGGGGTAGGTATCGTTTATAGTCATTCAATCGCTCTTTGAAACTGTGTTCGGTTCGAATCGCGTCGAGGTATTCGCGATACCGGGTGGCGTGGTCGTTGGCTACCGGCTCGTTGTCACCAAAAGCCTGGGCTGTTGCGGCATTGTAGATGCCCCAATCCGTGTAAATCTTGCGGAGGGTGCCATCGCGTCTCATCGCCTCGAGCGCGGCATTGATCTGATGAAGCAGTTCCTCATCGTTCTTCCGAATACCGATGCCGAAAGCCATTCGTGCCGGAATTTCGAAATTCCGGACCTGGGGCCCGGTCGCGTAATACGAGGCGACCGGCGTATCCATGACGACAGCGTCCAGGCGTCCAAGGGCCAGATCGATGAATTGCTGAACCTGCCCGTCGTAGCTTCGAATCGTAACGTTTCCGAGGCTCTGGACATAACGTTCCGCGAACGTTACCCGCAGTACACCGGCTGTGAGGCCGCGCAGGTCATCGGCCCCATGAATTCGTGCGTCATCCGCGCGTATCGTTAGGGTCAACGTCGAATAAAAATAAGGATTCGAAAAGTGAATCTTCTCGGCACGTTCCGGCGTGATCTCCAGACCATTGATCACGACGTCGTATTCAGCGCGCTCTAGCCCCGGCACCAGGCCGTCCCATTGGTTCTGGACGAATCGAGCTTTGCGTCCCATACGCTCAGCAAGCGCATCCGCAAGGTCCACTTCAAATCCGATGATGCGTGAGGGATTCCGGGGGTCGCGAAAACTATATGGAGCGCCGCCCTCCGCGTCGGCGGCCCAGACGAGTTCCTGGGCCGAAGCCAGGTGGGGCGCGGCCAGCGGCAATAGGAGAAAAAGGTAAGCAATGGCTTTCACAATTTACCGAATCTACAATAACCCTATGCCCTATTTCATCGAATTCATCGATGTCGAGAAATCTTTTGGGGAGATGAAGGTATTGGATGGCATTTCCTTCGGCGTCGAACAAGGCGAGACATTTGCCATTTTAGGCCCAAGCGGTGCGGGCAAGACGGTCACTCTGACGCTCGCCGTCGGTCTCCTCAAGCCGGATGCAGGACGAATCATCGTCGATGGCCAGGACATCACCGAAATGAGTGAACGCGAACTCGCAAACATCCGGAGGAAAGTCCAGCTGGTTTTCCAATCCGGCGCGCTGTTCGATTCCTTAACTGTATGGGAGAACGTCGCGTTCCCACTGAGCGACAGCGGCCATACGGATGCGGATATTGACAGTAAGGTGGAGGAGTATTTGAAGTTAGTCGAGATCGAAGATCTCGCCGGACTGATGCCCTCGGAATTGAGCACCGGGATGAAGCGAGCAGTCGCGATTGCGCGGGCGCTGGCGGCACAGCCCAAAGCGATACTCTACGACGAACCCACAACGATGGTGGATCCCTTGATGTCGCAGACGATCAACAAACTCATCCGCAAAATGCAGCGACAACTTGGGCTCACGCAGATGGTGGTGACCCACGACATTGCTAATTGTGCCGAAAAGGTGGCCGACCATGTCGCGCTTCTCGACAAAGGCAAATTCGTGTTCATCGGCACGATAGCAGAGCTTTATGCCGACGACCATCCTGTGGTGAAGGAATTCGTGGAGGAAGACAGAATCCGATTCCAGAAAGAGAAGGAGCTGGCCTAGGCTTCCCTCACAGCTGGCCGGTGGGTCCGCCGCTGGCCACAATGCTATGATCAGGCCGTGCGGCCTGTTCTCATATTTGACCTCGACGGTACGCTGGTCGACTCCAAAAAGGATCTCACCGAATCCGTCAACCACATCCGGTATCAATTCGAGCTGCCTGTCTTGACCGAGGGCGAAATCGCTCGTTTCATCGGCAACGGCGCACTGATGCTCATCCGGCGCGCTCTGGAGAACCAAGCCACCGAAGCTAATGTTCAGATAGCGCTGCAGATGTTTCTCTCCTATTATCGGGCGCACATGCTGGACAGTACGAGACTTTATCCGGGAGTACGTGAGACGCTCGACCGCTTGACGGACTGTAAGCTGGCGGTTTTGACGAACAAACCCGTTCATTTCACCTGTGCCATGCTGGATGGGCTGGGTATTTACAGACATTTCGCTTCCGTCTACGGCGGTAACAGTTTTGATCATAAAAAACCGGATCCCGTCGGGGTGTATCAGATTTTATCGGACACCAAGGGTCAGCGGGAACGTACCTGGATCATCGGTGATTCCGCAGTCGATGTCCGTACCGGCCGAAACGCAGGCATCCGGACTTGCGGCGTGACCTATGGGTACGCCACGGAAACGTTCAAGGATGCCCCACCCGATTTTCTGATCGACAGTTTCAGCGACTTGGAGGCATTGGTCCATGACTGAAGTCCGCAATTTTATACGGGGCGAGTGGATCTCGAAGCGAGAGGGCCGTGAAATCGAGGTTCGCAATCCCGCCGATCAAGATGAACTGCTCGGTAAAGGCATTCTTGCTTCAGCGCGCGAGGCGGAGGCGGCTATCGCCGCCGCATCCGAAGCCCTGCCTGCGTGGGCGCGCATGCCCGCGCCTAAACGCGGCGAGATCGTCGAGCGCGCTGCGGATTTACTTCGAGCCGAACAAGACGAAGTGGCCCGCCTGCTGACCAGGGAAGAAGGAAAAACCCTGGCCGATGCCAAAGGTGAAATTTACCGGGCATATAACGTGTTGAATTACACGGCCGGACAATCGCGGCGCATGGGGGGTACGACGATCCCGTCCGAGCTGCCCAGGAATTTTGCCTATACGATGCGGCAGCCGCTTGGAGTTGTCGCTTTAATCACGCCTTGGAATTTCCCGGTCTGCATACCGGCATGGAAGATCGCTCCTGCTTTGGCTGCGGGGAATACCGTCATATTCAAACCATCCTCGACGACTCCTCTCACTGCGGCGGCACTTGTCGAGATCTTCGAGCGGTCCGGTGTTCCGCCTGGAGTATTGAACCTCCTGGTCGGTAGCAGTTCCGACATTGGTGATCTTCTCACGCGTGACAAGCGCGTACGCGGAATTTCGTTCACAGGCTCGTCTGAAAACGGAACGCAAATCTACACAACATGTGCGGCTCGCGGGGCAAAATCGCAGTGTGAAATGGGAGGCAAAAATCCCGTTGTCGTTTTAGAGGATGCCGATGTGGCTCTCGCCGCGGACGGCATCGTGTCGGGCGCCTTCGGATCCACCGGTCAACGCTGCACAGCGACGAGCCGGGCCATTGTCGAAGAGTCTGTTGCGGACGAACTGATCAACCAAATGGTCACTCGCGTTTCAAAATGGAAGCTTGGCAACGGTCTCGATCTAGGTGTGCAGATGGGACCTCTTGTTAGCGCGCAGCAACGCCAAACAGTCGAAGAGTACATCGAGATTGGAAAACGCGAGGGTGCAAAACTCGTCATCGGCGGTGGCCGTCCCTCCTGTTTGCCGCGCGGGTTCTTCGTAGAGCCAACCATCTTCGACCGTGTGCATCCGCAGCATCGAATCGCTCGTGAAGAAATCTTTGGCCCGGTGTTATCGGTGATTCGGGCGAAGGACTACGAACAGGCGCTGGAATTTGCGAACACCTCGGATTATGGCTTGACTTCGTCGATCTATACCAATGACGCCGGCCGCATTTTCGATTTCTGTGAACGGATCGAGGCCGGCATGGTTCACGTGAATTCACCGACAGTTGGAGGAGAAGCCCAAATTCCGTTCGGCGGGATGAAGTCTTCCGGGGTCGGCGAACGTGAACAAGGTCCGACGGCTCTCGACTTCTACACCGACTTGAAAGTTGTTTACATCGATTACACGGGTGCAGCCCGGACCAGCAAGTTTTATTGAGTACTGCTTTTCGTAATTACGGTAACGTATGTGGAGCGCATTCCCCTCCTCGCAGCAGGGGTGGCGCGAAGCGCCGGGGTGGTCGGTTCGGCGAAACATTGCGCCGCTCTGACCACCCCCGTCTGCGCCACTTTGGTGGCTTCGCGGCATTTTTTTAATGGCGCAGCCTCCCCTCCTCTGCGAGGAGGGGAATACCATAACTAAAGATGATTAAGTCACAAACGTAAATGAGGAACTCCCTCCTCGCGCTGATCGCAGTTTGTTTCGGGGCCTCCGTTGCGTTTCCGCAGCGGATAAGCGGAGAGTTGCGGCTTCAAGTGACCGATCCGGTGGGCGGGGGCATCCGGGCAGTTGGCGCTGTTGTTGGCCAGGCGACAGGCGTAGAGCGCATGTTTGAGACCGACGAAAACGGGCGAGTGACTCTTCGGGGCCTGCCTCTGGGCAGGTATGAAGTGGTCATCGGGAGCGAGGGATTCTCGAAGAAAACTGAGCTTCTCGAGATCGATTCGCAACTCCCGTTGGAACATGTGGTGAGGTTGGAAATCTCACCGTTGACAACAACGGTTGAGGTTCAAGCCGTCGATACCCTATTTGATCCTACGCGCACGGCCGCCTACCTTCCGCACAGCGTCCTGCAAGACTTGGCATCGGCCGCTCCGAACCGGGCCGTTATTAATCTCGTCAATACTCAGCCGGGCTGGGTTCTCGAAGCCAACGGGACTCTGCATCCAAGAGGATCGGAGTACGACGTTCAATATGTGGTTGACGGTGTCCCGCTTTACGACAACCGTTCACCTGCGTTTGCGCAGTCCACCAACATTGAAGAGTTCCAATCATTGAACGTCCGTACGGCCGCCTATCCCGCCGAATTTGGCTTGAAATTGGGGGGCGTCATCGAGGCGGCGAGCGATCAGGATATCCACCCCGGATTGCACGGAACGGCATCGTTTCAAGGCGGCAGTTTCGATAATCGAGCGGGCTTTCTGTCTCTTCACTATGGACACGCCGGAACATCAATAACTTTGAACGGCGACGCGCTGGCGACGGAACGGTATCTGGATCCTCCGGTTGAGCCGAATTACACGAACCGGGGAAGCGGTGGTGGTTTCTCGGCTGTTCTAGACCGCGAATGGTCTGAGGCGGACCATACGCGCGCATACATGAATCGCCATGGTGCTGCTTTCATGGTCCCGAACGAACTGCTCCAGGAACTCGCGGGCCAGCGGCAGGATCGCAGAGGAGGTGAAACGTTCGGTCAGGTTTCGCACACGCATGTGTTTTCACCTCATGTCTTAGCTCAATTCCGGGCGATGGCTCGTGACACGAATGCTCGTTTTTGGTCGAATAGCCGATCTACTCCGATACAACCGGTGCAAGATCGCGGATTCCGTGAGAGTTATCTGGCCGGCAGTCTGTCGGCACATCATGGCCGGCATGAATTGAAAACTGGTGTTGAAGGATGGTTCTCATCGATTCACGAAGATCTCAACTTTCATATCGCGGCGTACCGCCTCAACGGTGTGCGCATTTTTGATCCAAACATCCCAGAGGATTTTCACTTCGCAGGCGATTCACCAGGCCGCACACAATCCGCATTTGTCCAGGACGCCTGGCAAGCAGGAAATTTCAGTCTCAATACGGGGCTTCGGTTTGATCACTACAGAGTTGTTGCCAGGGAACACGCGTGGAGCCCTCGAATTGCCGGCGCGTATCAGTTTCCGCATGCCGGTCTTGTACTCCGCGCCTCCTACGACCGAGTGTTTCAGATCCCAGCGCTGGAGAATATTCTCCTTGCCAGTTCCGATCTGTCGGGAACGCTTGGAGGCGGCGCATTTTTGCCATTACGCCCGTCACGCGGTAACTTCTTTGAAACGGGTTTTTCGAAGAGCCTGTCACGTCACGTTCGCATGGACGGCAATTGGTACCGGCGCAGTTTCGTACATTTCTCCGATGACAGTGTGCTCTTCAATACCGGCGTCAGTTTTCCGATCACGTTCAATCGTGCCGCAATCCATGGCTTCGAATCGAAAATCGAAATCCGTTCACTGGGTCCGTTGAGCGGCTATATCAGCTACAGCAATATGGTCGGAGTTGGACAGCTTCCCGTTGCAGGCGGATTGTTCTTGGGTGACAACGCACGCGATCTGCTGGAAAGAACGGGATCTTTTCCGATCTCGCAGGATCAGCGGAACACCCTTCGATCGCAGTTGCGTTTCCAGCCCCGGCCACGTGTGTGGGGTGCGTTTGGTGCATCCTACAACAGCGGCTTGCCTTACGAGATTGAAGGTCCTTCGAGCGAGGGCTTTCTCGAAGAACAGTACGGATCGCGAATTCTCGATCGCGTGAACTTCAGCCGCGGCCGCATTCGTCCTTCGTCTTCACTGGATCTTTCCGGTGGTGGCGAACTTCTTCATTCCGAAAAGATGAAAATCCACTTGCAGGTGGATGTCTTCAATATTGCAAATCGTCTGAACCTCATTAATTTCGCCGGTGTTTTTTCGGGAACCGCGCTGGATATGCCGCGCAGCTTCACACTGAGACTGAAATCAGAATTTTAGCCGCGAGCATTACAGCGGAATCTGCTTGAGCATTTCGTCGGCGTGTGTGCCGTGCCAGTAAACACGATTGCAGGAAGGACACCGCGCGAAGCGCTCATGAGTTAGATAGACATATGGCGGGACCTTCTCGAAGATGGTTTCTTTGTCGACGTCCTCGAGGGCTCGATTGCACTCCAGGCACCTGGAGAAAACGTTGAAACCCTTCAGATCGAAGCAGGCCAGGACTTGCCGGAGCTGCTCTTTGTAATTGTCGCTCTCGATGAGTAAACAGCGGCCGTTGTGGCGACGCGCGGCTAACCGTGTGTCTCTGGTCAGAATGATGCGACCCTCGGCATTCGCTAAACGAATGATCTCATCGTCATCGTATTGGCTGGAATACACAACATCAAGACCAAGCACTCGCAGCCACCGCGCCAGCTTGCCCACCATCACATCGGCAATAAACTTCATGGGATAATTCGGGGGCTAGGAAATTCGGGGTCATGGGAATTTCCTAGCCCATTATCCCGCAAATGAAGAGCGCAGCTGAAGTCGTAATCATTGGTGGCGGCGTCGTTGGCTTAAGCATTGCCTACCACCTCGCCGAGCGTGGCGTTACCGATATCGTTGTTCTCGAAAAAGAAGACATGGTCGGAACCGGATCGACCGGCCGTTGTGCGGGCGGTTTCCGGCATCAATTTTCGACTGAGGTGAACATCCGCCTCTCGCTCTTGAGCGTGAGTAAGCTTGAACGTTTTCCTGAGGAGTTGGAGCAACCGATCGATTTTCATCAGGATGGTTATTTGTTCTTGCTGCAGAGACCCGACGAGGTCGAATCATTCCGGCAAAACGTGCAGCTCCAGCAAAGATTGGGCGTCCCTGTGGAACTCGTCAAGCCGGAAGAGGTCGAGCGTGTCTTGCCGAATACCGAACTCGCGCTCGATGACGTTCTGGCTGCGACGTACTGCGCAAAAGACGGGGTCTCGGATCCCGCCGGTGTGACCGAAGGATATCGCAGAAGTGCTCTGCGTCTGGGAGCAGCCATTGCCACCAGCCAGGAAGTCACCGGCATCCAAGTCGAGGGTGGCCGAGTCGTTGGTGTTCAGACGCGTACAGATCGGATTTCGACTTCCACAGTCGTGAATGCTGCCGGTCCGCACGCGCGCGTAGTGGGAAAAATGGCGGGTATTGATGTTCCTGTGGTGCCACTTCGCCGGTTCATCTGGACGACCAAGCCATTTCCGAAGGCGCCCGGCCGGTGGACACTTGTAGTCGATTTCAGTACCGGGTTCTATTTCCACCGGGAAAGTGGCGGTGTGCTTTTTGGAATGGGCAACAAAGAAGAGGCTCCCACATTCGATTTGAGCGTCGATTGGGAATTCTTCGACAGAGTGATGGAAGTCGCGATCCATCGGTTCCCGCCGATTGCTGACGCCGCGATCAAAAATGCGTGGGCGGGAAGCTACGAAACTTCGCCCGATGCTCATCCCATTCTTGGCCGTGTCCCCGGCATCCAGGGATTTGTATTGGCGAATGGTTTCAGCGGGCACGGATTCCAGCACGCTCCGGCGGTTGGACAGTTGATAGCGGAAGAAATCATCGACGGCCGTGCCCACACTCTGGACATCTCTGCGCTCAGCATTCAACGATTCGCTGGCGGAGTTACCGAAGTAGAAATAAACGTGGTGTGATCATTCCCCTCCTCTGCGAGGAGGGGAATCTACATCCGGCGAGGGACTTCGATACCCATCAAGTCCAGGGCTTTGGTGAGCGCCTCACGCACGACATCCACTACGAGAATATAGAAAAGTTTCCGGTCCATATCCGGTTCGGAAATGATCCGATACCGGTGATAAAAGAGATTGAATCGCTGAGCGAGAGCGAACGCATGTTTCGCCAGAGCCGCAGGTTCAAGCGTGACGAAGACCTGATGCCCGATCTCGTCCACACGCAGCGCGAGATAGACGAGTTCCCAGATATCATCCGACTCGTTGAGATATACCCCCAATTTCGGATTGTTCAGCATTTTCTGGATACGGCCGAAATCGAACCCGGGATCGCTCTCGCGCAGTTTATGGAGGATGTTATTGCCGCGTACCGCAGCATATTGGATATAGGGTCCGGTTTCGCCATCGAAATTCAATGCTTCCTTGAAATCGAACGCGATAATCGCCGTGCGGGTAAACTTCAGTAAAAAGTATCTCAAGGCGCCAACGGCAATTTGGTGCGCGATTGTTTCCGTTTCTGTTGGCGTGAGCTTGGGGTTTCGCTGCTTCACTTCCTTCATGGCCTCGAGTTCAAGCGCATCCAGCAGATCGTCTGCTTTGACGCCTTGTCCCTTCCGGCCCGACACTTCGATATGAGGGCGCTTTCGGTCCTCTGCTGTAAGTTCGACACCGAGTTGCCCGGCGCATTCGGGCGTCAGCGCGACGACTTCGTAAGAAAAGTGAATCGATCGGCGAGCTTGCTCTTCGTGTCCCAAGGCGAGCAGCCCGTGACGAACGATGTTCTGCAGATAAGATTGGCGTACATCGATCACGTTGTAGACAGTCCGTCCGTGGCCGAACGCAGGATGATCTGGTTGACCATCACCTGAAGTTGTGACCCAGACGTCCGCATCCGCATCGAAGACGGTGTACTGGAAATCCTGGGCGAGCAATCCCAGCTTCCATAATTGATAGGCGATGTCTTTACCCACGTACGTCACGGTGCCGTTGGACCGCACGATGATCTTGTCTTCATCCTGACCGTCGGAATCGAGCCGCATTACCCAACAGCCCGCGTTTTTGCCTTCCTTTTCGAAGAATATGGCTTCTTTTTTGCGGAGCTGCCGGAACGCATAGTCCCAGAATTTCAGGTGCAGGACGTCGCTCTCTCGAGGAAGGAGATCGTAATGTACGTTGATGCGTGACATCGTACGCAGGTGGCAGCGGACGATCGTCATCGCAACCAATTCAGCCATGCGTGCGGTGTCTGCCGATCCTTCTTCGATTTCTTTCAGCACCTGAGCGCGCAGCGCGTAGTGCGGATCCTGTTCTTCGTAGAAAGAAGCGACTCTCGCGTAAACGTCCCAACAGTAATAATCGAATTTGATCGAGCGGTTCGCGATGAGCCGGCGAACGTCATCCAGCGTCTTTCGTTCGACGTGTTTCACACCGACGATAACATCCGCAACCTGAACGCCGGTGTTGTCGATATAGTTCTGAACTTCGACTTTGCGCCCGGCAGCCTTCAGTATCCGGACAAACGTATCACCGATTGCGGCATTTCGAAGGTGGCCGATATGCGCCGCCTTGTTTGGATTGATGTTGGTGTGCTCGACGATGATCTTGCCTTCATCCCCGGGATATCCGCGTAAGCGGCTCCCGCGGACGACCGCTGCTCGATCGAGGAAGAAGTTAATGTAACCACGACCGGCAGGCTCCATCCGCTCCACACCGTCGATCTTGCCCACGCGAATAATCAATTCTTCCGCGATAGACTGGGGCGGCCGCTTCAGCAGACGCGCGAGCTCGAAAGGAACCGGTGTCGCAAGTTCACCGAACTCGATTTTGGGAGTCTGATTCAGAACGATCTCGGGCGGATCAATGTTCCACTGGGTTCGGATTGTAGATCGGAGTGCGTCTCGAAGGCGCGCGTGAAGGTCCAATAACATAAGCGGAAATGTTAGCACGTGCTAACATTTCCCTCTCGTATGAAGACGCTATATTTCGACTGCTTCTCCGGCATCAGCGGCGATATGACGATCGGCGCGCTGCTGGATCTGGGCCTCGATTTCGATTACTTGAAGACGGAGCTCAAGAAATTGCCGGTCGAAGGGTATGAACTGCGGGCGTCGCGCGTGATGCGCTCGAATCTTAGCGCAATGAAATTCGACGTCCTGATGGAAGGCGCCGGCGAGAATCACAGACATGAGCATCACCACGGCGGGCACAGTCACTTTCATCGCAAGGCAGCGGAAATTCTGTCGATGATTCGCGACAGCAATCTCACTGCGGGAGCGAAGCGATTCGCAGTGGATATTTTTACGAAACTCGCGATATCCGAAGGCAAGGTGCATAATGTACCGCCCGACGACGTTGAGTTCCATGAAGTGGGTGCCGTCGATTCCATCGTCGACACCGTCGGCACCGCGATCGGTTTCGATGCGCTCGCAGCCGGGAATTTTCTCTGTTCACCAATCAACATCGGAAGCGGCTTCATTCATTGCCAGCATGGCATCATGCCGGTGCCTGTACCTGCGACGGCAGACCTGCTACGGCATGCTCCCATTTACCAGAAGCATGCTCAAACCGAACTTGTGACTCCTACGGGCGCTGCCATTCTTGCGGCAGTGGTCAACCGGTTTGGTCCGATGCCTGCCTTTTCCTCCGACCGGATTGGCTATGGAGCGGGTACCAAACAGTTTCCCGACTTTCCCAATTGCCTCCGGCTGATGATCGGCGAAGAGACAGCCGTGCCGCCTGACCGTTCCTCCCGAAGCGTCGTCGTGCTTGAAGCAAACATCGACGACATGACGCCGCAGAACTTCGGCTACGTGACGGAAAAACTGTTTGCCGCGGGAGCGCTCGATGTGTTGACCATTCCTGTCCAGATGAAAAAAGGACGTCCCGGACATCTGCTGCAAGTCCTCGCGGAGCGCGCAACTTCGGATGCGTTGTCGAAAATCATTTTTCACGAAACGACAACGATTGGGATTCGCCGTCATGCCGTCGATCGCACGACGCTCGAGCGACAATTCATTGAGGTCGAGACCAAGTACGGAAAAGTAAAAATCAAAGTCTCAAAGTTGGACGGCGAAGTCGTCAATGCCGCTCCCGAGTACGAAGACTGTGCGCGAATCGCTCGTGAAGCCGATGTTCCCTTGAAGCAAGTCCAGGCCGCGGCCATGAAATCCTACCTGAACAGAGAAAATGCTGGGTGAATGGCCGTTTCTGTCTAAGAGTTCCCCGATCCCGCTATACTAATTTTCTATGCCGAATATTTTCTACATCACCACACCGCTCTACTATGTGAACGCACCTCCCCATTTGGGTGGGACGTACACGACGATCGTGGCCGACACTATTGCTCGATACAAGCGCATGATGGGTTTTGATGTAAAGCTCTTTAGTGGAACCGACGAGCACGGGCAAAACATCGAACGCGCAGCCAGGAAACAAGGCACAACTCCGCTCGAGCTGGCCGATCGCGTCTATATACAATATGTGAACCTGTGGAAACTCATCGGCATTGAATATGACGAGTTTGTACGCACCACCGAGAAGCGCCACGATGCCAGCGTCATCGAACTCTATTCTCGGATGAAGGCCAACGGCTACGTCTACAAAGGTTCCTACTCCGGTTGGTATTGCGTGTCATGCGAGGCCTATGCCCCGGAAAGTGATCCGGCCACCCCGGTGCCGTGTCCCGATTGTGGCCGGCAGACGGAATGGTTTTCTGAAGAGAGCTACTTCTTTAAGCTATCCGTATTCCAGGACCGTCTTCTTGACCTTTACGAAAAGAACCCCCTCTTCATCCGGCCCGAAAGCCGGCGCAATGAAATCATATCGTTCGTTAAGTCCGGCTTGAAGGACCTGTCGATTAGCCGCGTGAC
Organism: Acidobacteria bacterium 13_1_20CM_2_55_15; assembly: GCA_001920875.1. Lineage (GTDB taxonomy): Bacteria > Acidobacteriota > Terriglobia > 20CM-2-55-15 > 20CM-2-55-15 > 20CM-2-55-15. The sequence goes on along the minus strand of MNKP01000030.1, from coordinate 279 downwards.
GCTGAAGTGGGGCATTCCGATCCCGGATGATCCAAACCACGTCTTTTACGTGTGGTTTGACGCACTGATCGCCTATCTCACCGGGATTGGTTTCAAGACGGACGATGCGAAATTTTTGAAATATTGGCCGGTCGATACCCACCTGGTCGGGAAAGATATTCTGCGATTTCATACCGTTTACTGGCCTGCGTTTCTCCTGGCTGCAGGCCTCGAAACTCCCAAGTCGGTATTCGGGCACGGATGGTGGCTATCGCAGGACGTCAAGATGTCGAAATCTCG
>MNKP01000008.1:6264-10848 GCA_001920875.1 Acidobacteria bacterium 13_1_20CM_2_55_15 | reverse complement strand
TTACGGAACTCAGCAAGCAGGCACGCCAGCAGATGCCGATAACGGATGCTGAGATGGAAAAACTGAAGGGAGCGATTTTGAAGTCTCTTCATTCGGGTCCAAAGACATCGGAGCAGCTTCAGCAGATGTTGCCGCCGGATTCGATCCGGGATTTTGGAGCGGACTTGAAGCGCATCGGGCTGACCAACAGCCTCTCGCTCGGGATCAATCTTCTTAAAGAAGAGGGAAAGGTCCTGAAGCAGCAGTCCAAGAGGCGGTTGGATATCATGGACTATTCGTTCGTACTGACTTCCAGTATCTTGCCCGAGGCAGATCCGTTCAGCCTGCGGCTGGAAGAAGCTTGCGCGCAGCTAGCCAATCAGTACTTCAAGGCCGAGGCTCCCGCGCGAGCGAAGGATTTCGCATGGTGGGCGGGAATCAACGTCACCGATGCGATTCGCGGGGGCGGAGAAATCAAACCCAAACTGGTGCCCGTTTCGGTTGAAGGAAGCGCCGATGAATTCCTGATTGGCGAATCGGAACTCGATGACTTCTTCGCGTTCGAGCCTCAGGACTTCGTGATCAATTTCATTCCTTACCGCGACACCTACCTTAAGGGACAACGCGAGATACTCAATCGTTTCATCTCTTCCGAACATGCGGATAAACCGTTTTCCCGATGGAAGGGCAAACTCATCAATGATCCTTTGGCGACCATTATTGTGAATGGCCGTGTCGTCGGCGTCTGGGAGTGGAGTGAAGACGGTGACGATATCGACCTGCTGCTCTTTGATTCGATTGCCAAATCGGCGGAACGAGCAATCCACAAACGGGCCTCCGAGCTTGCCGGTTTCATTCGTTCCAATCTCGGCGAAGTTCGCTTGCAAGGTGTGGATTACGGCCCGCATCAGACGACGGGTATTCACGATCTGAAGGCATTCTGGGGCAAAGGCGCGCAAGCGGACAGTCGAGTCTGAGGGGATATGCGGACTTGGGACTCTCAGCATCGCTTGAGTGTTCGCGCGCTTAGCGCCGACCTGTCCCAGAGGGAGATCAGTCCGGCCGAAGCCAATTACTGGTGGCGAAAAAATGATCCCGCGGGTGCCCTCTTGAACAACCTGATGTTTCTCTTCATCGTGGTGCCGATTGTTTTGGTGTTGAAGAGTTTTTATGCGCTAAGCTTTGTTGTTTTCGCCATGATGGTCCCATACGGTTTGTTCCTTCGGCGGCTGGCGATTTATGCAGTCCGGCATCATCTCGAAAATCATCCTGAAGAGTGGGAGAAATTTGAAGAATCCGGAATCATTTCAAGCGGATCGGGAGTGTGTTAAAACGTAGCGATGGAGAAACGATATTATCCCGCCGCCTTGATGACGTGCGCGCTGGCAGCAGTCATCACACTGTCTTTTTACTCGCTCGTTCCAGTCCCCCAGAAGCCTCCGGCAACCGATGCACTTCGAGATCTCTCCGCCGCGCGATATCTCGAGCAAGTGAAGTATCTCGCCAGTGACGAAATGAAAGGCCGGGGCGACGGCTCTCCCGAGCTGGACAAGGCCGCCGACTACATCGCCTCGCAGTTCCGGCTTTGGGGGCTGCGGCCGATGGGCGACAGCAACAGCTATTTTCAGCACTTCGAAATCACAACGGGCGCGCTAGCCGGACCGAAGACCGAGCTTCAAGTGAACAGGACGAGTCTCAAGGTGAACCAGGATTTCGTGCCCCTCCCGTTCTCGAATACAGCAGTATTCGATGGCCCTCTTGTGTTTGCCGGATATGGAATTACTGCGCCCGAGTTGCAATACGATGACTATCAAACTATCGATGCGACTGGAGCAATTGTTCTGGTGTTGCGGCATCAGCCCCAGGAAACGCAGGATCGAAGCCCGTTCAATTCCTCCCAGCACAACACTTTCATCAACAAAGCCATCAACGCGAAACAGCACGGCGCCCGTGGAATCATCTTCATTACCGATCTCAATCACGAGGATGAAGAAGTTGGGGGCGCCACTCGGGGAGCAGACACCGACGATTTGGGAATTCCGGCAGTCCACGCCAAACGGGCGCCTCTGCTGAAGCTTTTCGTTGATGCCGGCAAAGATCTTGGAATGATTCAGAAGAAGATCGACACGAATCTGCAGCCACAGTCGTTTGAATTGCCCGTGCGCGCCCACATTGCTACCGACATCGTTCGGACCAGAAAAACGGTAAAAAATGTTGTTGCCGGGATAACCGGCTCAGACCCGGCGTTACAAAACGAATGGGTCATCGTCGGCGCGCATTACGATCATCTCGGACTGGGGGATCGGAACTCGCTTGCGCCTTCGCAAATCGGCCAAATTCACCACGGAGCCGACGACAATGCATCGGGAACGGCGGGCGTGCTTGAACTCTCCAGGCTGGCCGCGATGAATAAAAATGAATGGAAACGATCTGTTCTGTTCATTACGTTCGCAGGCGAGGAGACTGGATTGCTGGGCTCTTCCTACTTTGCCAATCATCCGACGATTCCTCTGAATAACACGATGGCCATGCTGAACATGGACATGATCGGCAGGCTTAATAACGATCGGCTCTTTATCGGCGGAGTCGGCACCTCACCGAGTTTCAGATCGTGGCTGGAGGAGCTGAACAACTCCGTCCATCTCCACCTGGACTATTCCGACTCCGGTTACGGCGCAAGCGACCACATGTCGTTTAATGCGAAGAAGCTGCCGGTTCTGTTTTTCTTCTCGGGCTTGCACACCGATTACCATAAGCCGACCGACACGTCGGACAAGATCAATGCCAAGGGCGCAGTCCGGGTCCTTTCGCTCGTGTATTTGACGTTGGACAAGGTCGTTACCAATGCGGGACGGCTCGAATACGCCGAAGTACAGCAACCGCGTCCGTCAGCTGCCGGGAGCGGAGGCGGTTACGGTCCCTACTTCGGTTCGGTGCCGGATTTCCGCGATGACTTGAAAGGCGTCCTTTTCGCCGACGTCCAGAACAATAGTCCGGCGGCAAAAGCCGGCCTGAAGCAAGGCGATCTGTTGGTAGAGTTCGACGGCAAGCCAATCGAGAATCTGTACGATTTCACCTACGCCCTGCGGTCGAAGAAGCCCGGCGATGTTGTGTCCATCGTTGTCAAGCGCAACAGCCAAAGTGTGAAAGTCGACGTCACATTGGAAGCCAGGAGATAATCAATGAAGCTCATGCGCATTATTACCATCGCAATTATCGCGGCCAGTATTGGAGGCGGCATATACATCGCGAAGCCGCAGAGCCTGCGGCCGCATCCAAAGGAAGTCCATCTGCGCAACATCCGCCAGCTCACCTTCGGAGGCGACAACGCCGAGGCCTACTGGTCGTTGGACGGGCAGAAGATCATCTTTCAATCCACGCGCGACCAGATCAAGTGCGATCAGATTTTCACCATGAACCGCGATGGTTCAAATCTGAAGATGGTCAGTACCGGAAAAGGCCGGACGAGCTGTGGATATTTCACGCCCGACGGCAAACGGATTATCTATGCGTCCACTCATCTGGGTTCGCCCGATTGTCCGCCCCCTGCGGATAGATCGGAAGGCTATGTCTGGCCGATTTACCCAACGTTCGACATCTTTTCAGCCAAGCCCGATGGAACGGATCTGAAGCGGCTTACCACAGCGGACGGCTATGACGCCGAGAGCACCATCTCGACCGACGGCAAGAAGATCGTGTTCACCTCTGCACGTGACGGCGATCTGGAAATTTACGACATGAACATCGACGGGACCCAGCAACGCCGCCTTACGCACGATCTCGGCTACGACGGCGGCGCCTGGCACTCGCAAGACGGCCAGTGGATTGTCTGGCGTGCCAGCCGGCCAAAAACGCCGCAGGAAGTTGCGCGTTATAAAGAGCTTTTTGCCAAGCATCTGGTCATGCCGATAAAACTCGAACTGATGGTGATGCGCGCAGACGGCAGTGACCAGCGCCAAATTACCAATAACGGCGCGGCCAATTTCGCGCCGTATTTTCATCCCAATGGACGGCAGATCATCTTCGCTTCAAACGTGAACAATCCGAACCCGCGAAGCCCCAATTTCGATCTGTTTCTGATCAATCGGGACGGAACAGGCTTGGAGCAGGTCACCTTCGACGAGGCCTTTGACGGGTTCCCGATGTTTACCAATGACGGAAAACATTTGATCTGGGCATCGAACCGGAATGCGCCGACGGAGGGCAGCACGAATATCTTTATCGCCGATTGGGTTGACAGATCGGCGTCGAGCGATTAGTTATTGGAGAGAGGAAGTCATGCCGATCTTCGAATATCTCTGTAAAGACTGCGGAAAGGCTTTCGAAAAGATCGTCCCGCGTCACGATTCCAGCGTCGACTGTGCTCACTGCAACAGCGGCAACATCGAGAAACAACTTTCGGTTTTCGCCGTAGCCGGATCGTCAGCATCGGCAGCAGAGGATTTCGCGGCATCTGATGGAAGCTGCGGCCGCTGTGGCGCCGCCCAGCCCGGCTCCTGCGCCTTGGACTAGTGTTGCGTCTCATAAATAGCTTTATGAGACGCAACACTGGGATTGCAGCGCGGTTATCGCCGTAACGTCGACGATGTCCTCAACCGAGCAGCC
>MNKP01000008.1:0-6129 GCA_001920875.1 Acidobacteria bacterium 13_1_20CM_2_55_15 | reverse complement strand
ACGAGAGCTGCATCCGCCTGAAGCTCGCCGTCCACGATCAGCTCCGGATGGCGGGATTTCACCGTCGCCACCGCCTGGCGAATCCGGTCAATCGACGCATGCTCGGCGCTGCCTTTTGTGGAAAACGAAAGAAAAGCGACGCGCGGTTCGCTTTCGAGAAAAATGCGCGCGTGGTGTGCGGCGTCCGAAGCGATATCGGCGAGCTGGGTGATGGTTGGCGTTGGAATCACGGCGCAATCCGCAAAAACCAGATTCGTGTGCGGCAACGCCATTAAAAAGAAACTCGATACGGTTTTCGAGGTCTCGCCGAGCCCAATACAGTGAATCGCGGCGCGAACGGTCTCGGCCGTCGTTGTGGCCGCTCCTCCGACAAACCCATCCGCATCGCCCGCCCTTACCATCACGGCCGCAAAATACATCGGATTTTCGAGACGCTGCGCAGCTTCCAATTCGGTAATGCCCCGCGATTTCCATTCAGGAAGGAGCAAGCGCGAATAACGGTCGCGCAGCGACGGATTGCCGGGATCGACCACCTCGATATGCGGAAGCTTAATTCCAAGCTCTTGCGATTTCTTTTCGATTGCCGAGGGCGAACCCACCAGTATCGGCCTGGCCATTCGCATTTCAACAATTTGCCGAACGGCACGCATCACGCGCGGATCGGCCGCCTCCGGATAGACGATCCGCTTCGGCTGCTTTGACGCGCGCTCACGCAACTCCCGTAATATGTCCGGCATGGCGACTACTTTGTCGTGGGGACGCTTGCGGGTCGCTCCCGTTTCTTCTTGATTTCGATCCCGTGCCGTTTGATTTTCTGATTCAGTGTCGAGAGAGGAATTTTGAAATTATCGGCCGCTTCGGTCTGGCTCCAGGCTGTCTGCTCGAGCATTTCGATGATGACACGGCGCTCAAATGCATCGAGGACCTCGAATAACGAGGTGTCTTTTCCAAGCGGGAACGAAGACAGGGAGGCGAACCTCGAAGCCGGCGAGACGATGGCCTCCGGCAAGAGATCCCGGCCGATTACCTCGTCCTGCGAAAGAACTACCGCACGTTCCACAACATTCTCGAGCTCGCGAACGTTCCCCGGCCAATAATAGTCCATCAGAACTTTCAGCGCCTCGGAACCGAATCTGTAAAGCGGCTTCAGGTTTTCTTCGCAATATTTCTTCGTAAAGAATTCGACCAGGGCAGGAATATCTTCTCTGCGCTCGCGGAGCGGCGGAACCTGGATGTTGATCACGTTCAGCCGGTAATACAGATCTTCCCGGAAACGCCCTTCGTCGACCAGTTTCTTTAAATCGACGTTTGTCGCCGCGATGATGCGGGCATCGACTTTGATCGTATCGACGCCGCCAAGGTGCATGAATTCCTTTTCTTGAATGACGCGAAGCAGTTTCGCCTGCGTCTCCATGCCGATCGTACCGATTTCGTCGAAAAAGATCGTCCCCTGATCGGCCACCTCAAACAGGCCACGCTTCGATGCGATCGCGCTTGTGAATGCGCCCCGCACATGGCCAAACAACGTGCTTTCCAGAAGGTCCACCGGCATGCTGCCGCTGTTCACCGGGACAAATGCTTTGTCGGCCCGCGGGCTTTTGAGATGGATGGCTTTCGCCACAAGCTCCTTGCCTGTGCCGCTCTCCCCCTGGATGAGGACCGTACTGCGGCTCGCCGCCACCTGGCTGACGAGGTCGAGCACTCGAAGTATCTTCTCGCTCTTACCGACAATATTGTCGTAGCCGAAGCGCTCCTTCAGGGCGCGGCGAAGCTGCATGTTTTCGCTCAACAATTGGCGTTGCTTGATCGCGTTGGTAGCGATGACGACCAACTTCTCATTGTTCCAAGGCTTTGTGATGTAATCGAAGGATCCTTCTTTGGTTGCCGTAACGGCAGTTTCCACAGCGCCGATTGCAGTAATAATAATGACCGGCAGGGTCGGATCGATCCGCTTGATCTGCTTTTGTACTTCCATGCCGGACTTTCCAGGCAGCATCAGGTCGAGCAAAACGGCGTCATAAGAATTTTCCTCAATTTTTTTCAGGCCCTGTTCGCCGTTCGCGGCCGTATCCGTGGAAAGGCCTTCAGAGTTCAGCAGCAATTCAATGCTTTCTCTGATTTCCTCCTCATCGTCAATGATGAGGACCACTCCTTTTCGTCTAGACATTCACTGGTTTCCTTACCAAAGGCAGCTCTAATTTGAACGAGGTTCCGATGCCCGGTTTGCTGTCGACGGAGATGTTGCCGCCATGCTCTTGAACGATTCCATAGCTGACGGAAAGTCCCAGTCCTGTGCCTTTCCCAGCGGCTTTTGTGGTGAAGAACGGATCATAGATCTTCTGGATATTTTCAGAGCTGATGCCGACGCCCGTGTCCTGAACTATGATTTCAATCTTCGAGTCGACGGTATCGGTGAGGATCCGCAGCTCGCCGCCCTCCGGCATCGCGTCGCGCGCATTGACGAAGAGATTCAAGAAGACCTGCTGTAATTTGCCCGCATTGGCGAACACCACCGGGTACTCTGCCCGCAGCTCGCGGTCGATGCGCACGCGAGCGGTTTTGAATTGATGATCGAGCAGCGATAGCGTATCCGCGATCACCTGATGGACGTCCACGTCCGCAAATTCCGTGGCATTCGTTCGCGAAAAATGGAGGAGGTTATTCACGATTTCCGATGCCCGGAACGTCTGTTTTGTGATTTTCTCCAACAGCTTGTATCGAGGATCTTCGGAACTGATTTCCTTCCTCAGCATCTGCGAATAGCTCGAAATGACGGCTAGCGGAGTATTGACTTCGTGAGCGACACCCGCAGCCAACAGGCCGATCGACGTCAATTTCTCGTTCTGGATCAACTGACCTTCCAGGCGGATGCGATCGGTGATGTTATCCACAATAATCAACATCCCTCGCGTGGTCCCCGCTTTATCGACCAATGAAGTCGCCGAGAAATTGACGATCAGATTGTTCCATGCCTGTTTGTACAGATGCCGGTTCTCATGGAGCCGCCGCAAAAAATGTGCGGGGATAACCTCTTCGGTTTGGTGTCCCAGTGTTTCGAGCCGGCTGCGGCCCGTCAGCGATTCCAAAGCTCTGTTCCAACCGACGATCCGCCCTTCCACATCCTCGACAACGACTCCTACATTGATGGATTCGATAATATTTTCGCTGAAATCCATCAGACTCTCATATTCCGAGGCCTTTTGCTCGAGTGACCGATAGAGCCGCGCGTTTTCCAGAGCGATGCCGATATAATCCGAAACGGTCTCGAGAAGCTCCAGATCCTCGCTTGTCAGATAATCCCCGTTCTGTGTCCTCCCCAGCCCGACGTAGGCGATCACTCGATCTTTGACGCGGCAGGGAATGAAATAGTTGAGATCGTACAGGTCCGCCTCGAAAAAGATGTACGGCCTGCCCGGCGCGGGTGTCAGGAAGGAAAAATCGGCGCCGTCCGGAATCGTCAATCCCGACGTCTTTGCCGGAAGGAATCGCGAAGGATCGAAGGGATCTTCAATAAAAATTGCAGACCGGCCAATGAACAACGCGCGGCCGAGACGATCGATGATCCGATCGAGCACGTTGTCCACATCAACTTCGGAACCCAGTGTTCTGCCGAAATCAATCAGGGTTTGGCGCAGATCGTAGCGGTCGCGATAGAAAAATTTATCGAGCCAGACCTGGAATCGATCCTTGATCGGAGCGAACAGCAGCGCCGCCACGATCGTGGCAATCACGCGCGCAACTACGCTCAACGGCTCGAAACCGGCTCCCAGGAGTTCGCCAACCACAACGACCACTGTGGCATATAGGCCGATGACGCACGCCGTAGCGAGCGTATAGGTCACGCCGCGCTTAAAAATGATATCGACATCCATCAATCGATACCGGTGTATGGCATACCCAAATGAAATCGGGATCAGAACGAGCGGAAAGATGGAAAAATCGATATAGTTCTGTGCAATCGTTCCCGACAGCCTCGGCACAGACTGCAGAACAAAGTAGGGAACAACGCCGAGGGCAGTCCCCCGCGTGACCCATTTCATCTGTTGGCGCAGTTCCGGAGTTTTAACGGTCCGGTACGTTTTCAAGAGAACCGCGGCGCTCAGAACGAAATATAAGGCGAAGTGAAAATCCCCAAGCGTATCCAGAACGTCACGCAGCAGGATCGGGGACGGCTGGAAACCCAGGATACCGTTGATGAATGCCAACTGGGCAATGAAGATTACAGCGGCGGGCAAATAGATCAAATACAACAAGCTGTGCCACCGCTCGATCGTCTTGTGGCGTGACGGAAATTCAAGACAGAAATGGAGAAACAACGGCGGCAGAAGAAGGCTCGCACACAAATCCGCCCAGAAAATGGTCCAGTCAAACGGGTTGAGTTTACCCGTAAAGTGGAACGCATAAAAAACAAACGACGTCAGGCAAACCAGATAGAAGTGCAGCGCATGCGGCGGCCGGGATCGCTTCAATAAAACGAAGCAGCCGACAAGAAAATAAATAAGTCCGATAATCTCGAGGTACTTCTGGTGACGCAGAGACTGTTCGGAGGGAGGCCCGACGACCACGGTCGTATCGAATTCCTTGCCATCACGATCGATTGTATAGGTTGCCCGCGACCAAGCCCCGAGTTCATAGAGAAGTCGCGTCACATGCCGGTCATTTTCCACAGCCTGGCCGTTGATCGCCCTGAGAACATCGCCGCGGCCGATACCGGCTTTCTCCGCCGGACCATCCGGGACGACCAACCGGGCCTGGACCCCCTCGGTTCCCTCAACCCATGCGGCCCCGTCATCCGGAGGAATATACCGGCGCTTCTGCTGCGCATTGAGGCCGCCCAAAATCAGGACAGTCAATGTCAGCAATACCGTGGCGACGTACTTGACCGACCAAATCTTCCTGTGCATTTTGGCTGGAATCAGGTTAGCACACCGGTTTCCAAAAAATAATAAAGATAAGGCTAAGTTTAGCTATATCAGTGCATAGGGAATATGAAATTTGGAAACAGTGTACAAAATAGCGGAATTGGGAAAAGACACGAAGAGGCACAACAATCACAGAAATGTTTTGTGTTTTTTGTGCCTTTTTGTGGCTACTCCCCATCCCTAGAACCGGATATTGATCCCGCCTTTGAGCAGTTTGGGGTACTGGCCGAATGGCGTGTGCTGGGAACCCAGACATTGATCCAATAGGTTGCGGGCGTCGACAATGGCCTGGACCTTGCCGGGGAACATGCGCCACGTCGGTAGATTTTGCGCTATGGAGACGCTGAGAGTCGGATCGTTATATTCGACCAAGCGCTGATACGGATCCAGCCGAGACGCGGAGACCGCCGAGGTCCATCGATAAACCGTTGTTATTTCGGTTTGCGTCATGTCGAGCTTAGCCTTGAAACGGGCTGTAGCCATTTGGAAGCGGCGCCGGGTGAGCTGGTTTCCTATCCGTTCTGGAGGATTTGCGTCCATACCGACACCGGTTACGGACGTAAAGCCGATGCCCGCCTCGAAATTGCGGAACTGCCGATTCGCGTGCACCCGAATACCCTGAGAGGGCATGTCGCTGGTATCCAGAATGAGCACCTTCGGCCGTCCATCGGGTGAACCAACGAAGACCGCCTGCGTATCCAGACGATCGCGAAATACCGCGGCGGAAACCTCTGTGTTGTCGAAAAGGATACGCGTCAGTCCCGCCTCGCTGTGCGAATAGCGCTCGAGCGCCGGCGGCACATATAGGGTGCGGTCGAAATAGTCCTTGCCTCGAATGGGGTCGTCGGCTGAGGTCGGAGCCTGCGACGACATACCGACCGTGAACGTCGTATGCACGTCGGGAACCCAGGAAATACCGAACCGCGGCCGCAGATAGCTGGTGCCCTCGATCACTCCAGCACGGCCGGCCTCAGCTCCGTAATGGAACACGAGATGATCCGACCACTGGAAATTCTCGCCATATCGGACCTGGACCTCCCGTGACGCATCGGATTCGAGCGGATCTCCGAACAAGGCTCCCTGGCGCAGATTCATGCCGATTTCGGCTTTATGATGGCTCGCCGGCACAAACTCATAACTCGCACCAAAACCGCGCGGCTGCATGGGTGCTTCGTTGTACTGGCCGTGAACGGTGATCTGAGAATTT
>MNKP01000026.1 GCA_001920875.1 Acidobacteria bacterium 13_1_20CM_2_55_15 | reverse complement strand
CCTTTTGAATCTCTGCGAGCATAGACGGAAGCTCCGTGTCTTTCAAGAAAGATGCGGCGGCGCCGATGAACGAATTCAATTCGTCGACATCGCCGTAGGCTTCGACGCGATCGTGATGTTTTCGGACTTTCGTGCCGTCGAACAGGCGCGTGTCCCCGCGATCGCCGGTTTTGGTGTAGATCTTGGCCATCGCCAGCCTGGAACCCTCACTCCTGCCGGTCAGACTGCTGGCTGCTCGGAGAGGGAGAGGGAGTTTGTTCGGGGAGCCAATAGCGTTGAAATTCGGAAACGTGCGTCAGCGTCTTGAAGTCGCGCATGCGGTCCAGATAAACCTTTCCCATCAAGTGGTCGAACTCGTGTTGGACGACACGGGCGGCAAAACCTTCGGCAGTAAATTCGAGCCGATCTCCATGGCGGTCCAAACCGTCAACACGCAGTTTTCCCCACCGGGGAACGCGTCCGCGCAGATCCGGAATACTGAGGCATCCTTCCCAGTCTTCGAGAAGCTCTTCATCGAGCACGGTTACGTCCGGATTTACAAGGACCGTTAGTGGAATATCACCGCGCGGCCCGTGGCTCTCAATGACGGCAATCGTCAGAGAGTAGTGAACCTGAGGGGCCGCCAGACCGACTCCGCTGTACTCGATCATCGTTTCGATCATATTGTCGATCAGCGTCTGAATTGCCGGGCTCGACAGCGCCTCCTTGGTCACACCTTGCGATTGCATTCTGAGGACTGGATGTCCGAGGCGGGATACCTTCAAGATGGACATGGTTGTCAGGTGTGTGTCGTTTGAAACAGCTTCTTACTAAGAGGATGCTTAAAGCCGACTCGCCGGACATGAATGACTTCCGCTACAATCGCCACCGCGATTTCCTCAGGTAGCACGGCTCCAATATCCAGGCCGATCGGCATGTAGAGGCGTTCGAGCCGTTCGCGCGAAATACCCTCGGATTCGAGCTGTTCGGCAATGGAACGGATCTTCCGTTTGCTGCCGATCATGCCGATGTAGCGTGCGTTGGTTTGGACCGCCCATCGCAGGACGTTTTGGTCCTCCTGGTGCCCCCGCGTCACGATGATGACGTACGTGTTCTCATCAGGCACGATCTCTTCGAACGCTTTCTCAAAGCTTTCGGAGTGAATGGCTTCCGCTTCCGGAAAGCGGTCCGCGTTGGCGTAGACGGGGCGGTTATCGACAACCGTGGTTCGGAATCCCGCAATCGTTGCAATTTTAGAGACCTGTGTTGAAATGTGCCCCGCTCCGAAAATCAGCATTTTCGGAGTTGGAAGGATCGGCTCGACGAAAATCTCTACCTTGCCGCCACAAATAAGACCGCTTTCCGCCATCGATTCGTCGGTCAAATCGAACGTCATGATTTTCGATTTTTCGTCTCGCATGACGTCCTGCGCCGCCGTCCAAACTTCGGCCTCGACGCAGCCTCCGCCGACCGATCCTAACGTGGAACCGTCGTCGCGAATCAGCATTTTGGCCGATTGGAAGCTGGGAACGGAGCCGCGAATCTGGACGATGGTGGCCAGTGCAGCCTTTCGGCCCAGCTGTCTCATTTTCTGGATTTCATCGAAGATATCAATCTCCATAACCAACTCCCGCTCTGGTTCTCCGTCGACTCCACGGAACGTCCCCGTGGAGTCAACATACTCCGCAGCGGGGCTTAAGCACCGCTCAGTCTAACATATTCATTGACTTTGCTCTCACCGCTCTCATAGACTCCCTGTCTTTTTATGCCCGCGATCCAGACACCCAAGTCTGTCCCAGAGCTCCTCAAACTGATCGCAAGACATGGTAAGCGCTCCGTGCTTCTGTCCGGCATCGACCCGGCAAGCGAGCGAACACCCGCAGGTAAGGTCGCCATTGACCTCACGGGCGTTGCGCCTCTCCAGGAAATCGAGAAGAAGCGCGACAAAGTCACGATCGGAACGGGCGTCAATCTCGGCCGTGTTGCGCGCGATGCGGTCGGGGAGAACGGCCTGCTCCGCCAGGCCGCATCCATCATCGCCAATCCGCTGGTTCGGAACAGAGTTACCCTGGTCGAAGCACTTCGGCCTGGCTCTCCCTACTTTGATATTACGACGCCTCTAGTGCTTCTTGAAGCCAAGGTTCGACTTCAAAGCCCGACGGGGCGGCGTACGATGCCGATTCGTGATTTCCTGGAAGCAACCGCGAAGGGCCTGAAGAAAGGTGAATTGCCGACCGCACTGGAGTTTTCACCCCTACATCCGCAGCAAAAAGTAGGATTCTTCCGGGTCGCCAGCGTGGGCGCCAAAGGCAGCGTCTCGGCCGCGATCCGGATGAAACTGATCCGCATGGTTTGTCTGGAGCCCGAAATTGTTGTTTCCAGTCTCAGGCTCATACCTCTGCGCGCCAAGCTTTCGGAAAAGGAACTTGCCGGAAAGCCCGCAAACGAGGAATCCATCAAAAAGGCATCCGAAGTCGCCGCTGAAGAAATTCTGGCACTTGCGAAGAAAGATAATGCCTACGAACGGAGCTTGATCGAAATCGCCGTGGCCCGGACGCTCCGCGGCATCATTGAAGGCGGCATGCCGGCTTAAAATCCGAGAGAATCCGAAATCCGAGATCTTCGATCCGACGCTCCAATGCGGAGTCCAATTCGAAATTTCGAGATTTCGGATCTAAGATGCAGGATTCGTCCAATTTCAAAATTTCTTCAGAACACATTTCGCTCTTCGTGGAGACTCGACACGTCGATTGCCTCGAGCACTTCCTTTGTCGTCAATAAGCGATCCGATTTTTTGGCTTTCTCATAGATGACGGTGACGCGGTCCTCCCTCGGTTGAATTCCGCGTTTTTCGAGCCAGAAAATCACGTTGGATCTTCCGCTCATCGGACCGATGTCGATGATTTGCTCAAGACCAAACAGGTGAGATGGTACGCCCGAATAGACCGTGTTCGCCAGTTCGGTCTCGCCTTTCCTGAATGCTTTGATCACCGCTGCTGCGTGCACGCCCGTAGCCGTGCGGAACGCATCGGAGCCGAAAACCGGGTATCCCGGCGGAATGACCACACGGCACGCCCGCGAAGCCACTTCGCAATAATCTTTCAATTTGATCAGGTCCTGATCGATAGCGCCAAGAAGTTTTAAGTTCACGAGCACCTGGTCCATCGGCGTGTTGCCGACACGCTCGCCAATACCCAACGCGCAGCCGTGAATAACATCCGCTCCTGCCTGAACGGCTGCAAGCGAGTTGATGACACTGAGCCCGCGATCGTTATGCCCATGCCAACTGATCAGGATCTCCTCGCCGGAGGGCCTCACCACTTCATCGACGACGAATCTCACCAGTGCACGCACTCCAGCAGGAGTTGCATGGCCGACCGTATCGGTCAGCACGATATGGCGCGCGCCGCAATTGATGGCGGTCACGTACAGCCGTTTGATCGTCTCCGGGAAAGCCCGCGTTGTATCCTCCGTGACGTACATGACCGGAAGCCCGCGCTTGATGCCGTACGTCACGGCTTCCTCCGTTCTTCGCAGGAGGTCGTCCATCGTCCAGTTTTCCACGTACTGACGGATCATGCTGGAACCGAGGAATGTCGCGGCATCAATTGTGACTCCCGTCTTGTCGGCGATATCCCATATCGGGTCGATATCTTGAATTGTCGTTCGCGCCGCGCAATTCGGACGGATTTTCAAACGGCTGCGCGCAATCTCTTGCGCGAGAGCCAACGTATCGGCATAGGCGCGCGGGCCGGCGCCGGGTAATCCGATATCGAGCATTTGGATACCCAGCTCTTCCATAAGGTGGAGAAGCCGGATCTTGTCTTCGATGGCGGGATCCGAAACCGTAGGAGATTGCAGGCCGTCGCGGAGCGTTTCATCGTCCAATAAGACCCGCTTATCCGTTAGCGGCTCGGACTCCCCGATGAGGTTCCAATCGTAGACTAGCTTCTGTCGATCTGCCACGGAACGCCTCCGGAGTCATTTCTTCGCTAAAGCGTATGGACTCTCGTCAACGTAAAGCGTCTTGCATTTTTGGCACCGAAATACGTCTTTTCCCGGTCCCGCCGCCTTTTTGGCCTCCGGATCCAGATCTGAAATTTTTTTCAATTTTCCGCCGCAATAGGGATCTTTAGGGTCGTTGGTGGGTATGTTGCACACGGTCTGACGTGGTGCTTTGCTCTTCACTTCGTTGATTCTCCTCCGGAAACGATTATAACTGTGGGGCGTTAGCCTACTTCGTCACGGTCTGCTCCGCTACCCCCATTTCAGCTTGCCTCTCAAAACGTCAAAGTAATTTTTGTCGGCGGGAGCCACAAGCTTGACGGCAACGTTGGATTTTTCCACTATGATTTGATCATTCATCTCCAGTTTGAGTCCTACTTGTCCATCGACCGTCAGTTGCACGTCATCCTGAGAGGATCGGAGCACAATTTCGACCTTTACCCCTGGCGGAAGCACGATCGGCCGGTTCGTCAACGTATGCGAGCAAATAGGTGTGATGATCATCGCGCTCATCGTTGGAAAAATGATGGGACCGCCGGCGGAAAGGTTGTACGCGGTAGAACCGGTCGGCGTTGCGACAATCAGACCATCGGCCCGGAACTTGGAGACGTACTGGCCATCGACACGGCTTTCGAGCTCGATCATCCGGGAGAGGGTTCCCTTATTGATAACAATGTCGTTTAGAGCGCGGTCGCGGGCCACCGGTTTGTCGGCGCGTGAGAATTCGACGTCCATCATCATCCGATGTTCAGTAATAAACTGGCCGGCAAGGACGCGCTCGATGGCTGGGTACATCTCTTCCAGAGTGACTTCGGTCAGAAAACCGAGCCCGCCATGGTTGATCGCCAGGATCGGAATCTGACGGTCGTCCAGCAGCCGAGCGGCGGCCAGCAGCGTACCGTCACCACCGACAACAATCGTCAAGTCCGCCTTCGCTGCCGTTTCGGGCGCCAAAGAGGCTTCAATATTTTTGCTCTCGAACCATCCAACCAATTCACCGGCAACCCGCGCAACCTGCGGCTGCTTGGGCTTGGTAACGATAACGACACGGCGGACGTTCATGATTTTTTGAAGAACACAAAGAATTCGCGATTGCCTTCACGGCCCGTGATCGGCGACTCGCACTCCCCCACAAAGTGAAGACCCGCGCTCTCGCCGGCTCCTTGAACCTTCTCGATGGCAGCCTGCTGCAACCAGACGTCCCGCACAACGCCACCTTTGCCGACATGTTCCCGTCCGACTTCGAACTGCGGCTTTACCAGCGCCAGACAATCGCCGCCGGGCTTCAGCATGGCCGGAACCCTCGGTAAAATGAATGTGAGTGAGATGAACGAGACGTCGATTGTGACGAGATCCACCGGCTCACCGACATCTCCGGCCTCCAAGAATCGCGCATTTAATTCGATCGTCCGGACCTTTGGATCATTGCGCACTTTCCAGTCGAGTTGCTTCACATCGACGTCGACTGCGTATACTCGTGCTGCCCGATTTAAAAGGAGAAAATGCGTAAATCCTCCCGTTGACGATCCGATATCCAGGCAAATCTTGCCTTCGACCCCCACTCTGAAGGCCCTTACAGCTCCTTCGAGTTTGATACCACCGCGGCCGACGTAGGGATACGGCGCCTGCTTGAGGCGAATATTCGCGTCTTCTCGAACGGTCATGCCAGCCTTGGCGGCGGGCTCCTCATCGATCAAGACATTTCCGGCCATGATCAATGCTTGCGCTTTTTCACGGGTCTCCACCAGCCCGCGCTCGACAAGCAGTCGGTCAATTCTCTTTTTCATGACAATCACCCTCTCCCAGAAGGAAAGGGTTCAGTGTGTCCGGCTCTCCAGATAGTCACAAAACGCCAATAAGATCCGTGCACGCTCTCCCAGGGGCGACAACGCGCTTCGAGCGCCTTTCATTAGATCATGAGCGATCTCGCGAGATTTTTCGAGGCCGTGTAGGGCAGGATACGTGGCTTTGCCTTCATCGCGATTGCTGCCGTCGGTGGCGTCCAGGATATCGTCGATAACCTGAAACGCGAGACCGATGCGGTCGCAATAGATTCGAATATTTTCCAGGTCCGATTCCGAAGCTCCACCCAGGTAAGCGCCGATCCAGACACTGGCGCCGATCAGAGCGCCGGTTTTGGACCGATGAATGGTTTCGAGTTGGGATGCGCTTGCTGGTGTGACCTCCGCTTCAAGGTCGAGCACCTGACCCGCGATCATTCCACCGCGAGTGCCGGCAGCGCGGCCGAGGATCGAGATCACCTGCATGAGGCGATCGGCGGGAAAATCTTTCGAGCGACCCAGTACCTCGAATGCAAGTGTCAGAAGCGCGTCACCGGCCAGGATCGCGACGGCCTCGCCGAATTGTTTGTGACAGGAAGGTTTTCCGCGCCGGAAGTCGTCGTCGTCCATTGCCGGCAAATCGTCGTGGATTAGCGAATACGAGTGGATCATCTCGACAGAGGATGCGACGCAAAGAATCGGCTTCCATTCTTCTCGATATCCGGCAAAAGCGGCAACACACAGGCAGGGCCGGATGCGCTTCCCGCCATTGAGTGTGCTGTACCGCATCGCTTGATGAATGCGATCGGGAGAAGCCGTCTCGGAAGGAAGCAATTCATTCAGAGTCTCGTCGATCGCCGGACGCACTCGTTCGAAGAATGCACGAAGTTCACTGTTCATTTTCGGACTCGAATGGTACCGCCTGTGGCTGGCCTGAACTACTCTTCAGCAAAATTTCGACGCGCCGCTCTGCCTCTTCGAGCTTCGTGTGGCAAAATCGAGATAGTTTGATCCCCTCCTCGAAAAGCTGCAGCGCCGAATCCAGCGTCAGTTCTCCGTTTTCCAGCCTTGTGACGATCTCTTCGAGTCTTTTCAGGGCCGTCTCAAAGTCCGGGGTGTCAGACATCCCGAGGATTGTAGTTGACCTGGTACTATAATGAAAAGCTCATCTGTAGCGGCGGTCCGCGAAGCGCAAGCGCGATAGCGCGCAGCCTTAACTAATAGACCGCCGCTACAGTTATTACGATGAAGGTTTTTTTTACTCTCCTATTCGTTATCCTCCTCACAAGTTGCGCACCGAAGCCCGAACCGGTTCTGGATCATGCAACGGTTGTTGCAAAGAATGCGTCGCTGCGTTTAAAGAACAGTTCCACTTCGCGGACACTGAGAGTTCTAGATATGGGCGATAAAGTCGAGGTGCTCGAGCGGCAGGGGAATTGGTACCGCGTGCGCTATGGGATCGACATTCAAGGTTGGATGGAAGAAAGCACCGTGCTCACCAACGACACGAAGGGCCGGATTCAAGACTTGGTCACGTCTTCGCAAAACCAAGAGCCCCAGAACACTGCCGTGGTGAAGCAGACGTCGAACTTCCGGCTCGAGCCTGGACGGTCAACAGCGATTATTCGCAGGCTGGAGCCCGGGACGAAGGTCGAAATTCTGGAACGCGCCACACTGCCTCGTCCCGGATCATCCTCATCGTACGATGTCTGGCTCAAAGTTCGTCCGTCACCTGCTGAGATCGGATGGGTTCTATCGGGTGGAGTCGAGTTTGATATCCCAAACGACATTGCGCAATACAGCGAAGAATATACGTATGCTGCGGTGAAGATTATCAATCGCGTTCAGGATCCGATAGCAGGCGAGATCAATTGGTACGTCGTCGGCGAACGCAGGCCCGGCCATGATCCCTATGTGGACTTCCAAGGTATCCGCGTTTTCACATGGAACATGAAGAAACATCGGTATGAAACCGCATTTCGCGTTAAAGGGCTGCGTGGCGTGTATCCACTCGCAATCGGTCAGGATGGCGTAAATCCGACGTTCCGTGTGTATGAACTCGAGGAAGACGGGAATTCGAAAACGCCCCGCGATTTCGTCATGTTTGGCGTGATTGTTCGACCTAAGAAAGCCCTTCCGTCCTAACTGTAGAATTTTTTATCGCGACGAAGCAGAAACCAGGAAAAGGTCCGTACAGATCACGACCGCGATCGCCACACCCATGGCGGAAAGCAGCACCATCAAATTAACATGTGCCAATCCTTCCATGGCAGCAAGAAAGAGAATTAATTTGATTATCAGCCTTCTCATTTACACTTTCTTATCGGCATTCTCGAGGTAATGTTTAGCGGTTTATGAAAATCGTTAAGGTAACGCTGAAATCATGAATCTGAACGAAGCGGTTCGGAGGGAAATCGGTCGCCTCGAGCGGACAAAGACATTCAAAAAGGAAACAGTCATCGAGTCGGAGCAAGGCGCCGTCGTGCGTGTAGCCGGCAAAGATGCGGTGATGCTGGCATCGAACAACTATCTCGGGCTGGCTTCCGATCCTCGAATCAAACAGGCCGCCATCCGAGGTGTGCGCGACTACGGCTACGGTGTCTCTTCGGTGCGGTTTCTTTGTGGCACGCTGACTGTCCATCGGCAGCTTGAGGAAAAAATCGCCGGCTTTCTGGGAACTGAAGACGCTGTTCTCTTCTCCTCGTGTTTTGCGGCGAATGAAGGCTTTTTTGCGTCAATCATCAACGAAAAGATGGATGCGGAATCGTACCGTGACGTCATCTACAGCGACCGTCTGAATCACGCGAGTATCATCGACGGCACGCGTCTATGCCGTGCGGAGGTCGTCGACAGAAAAATTTACGAACACGCCGACGTCAACGATTTGCAAAAGAAGCTCGAAGCGGATCGGGAGGCTTCTTACCGTTTTGGCTTCATTGCAACCGACGGTGTATTCAGTATGGAAGGCGATCTGGCACCTCTCCCCGCCCTGATCGAGATTTCTAAGAAATATGGCCGGATTCTGTTCGCCGATGATTCTCATGCCGTCGGCGTCATCGGCGCGACGGGCCGCGGCAGTCCCGAGCAACTGGGTGTTCATGGAAAAGTCGATGTGCTCAGCGGCACATTGGGCAAGGCTCTGGGTGGAGCGTCGGGCGGCTATATTGCCGGAAACAGGGATTTGATCTCTTACCTTCGCCAAAAATCCCGGCCCTACACGTTCTCGAATTCTCTTCCGCCATCAATCGCGGTTGCCGCGATTGAAGCGTTCACGATTCTGGAGCAAGATCCAAGCCTCATTGAACGCCTCCGTCAGAATACGGCGTATTTCCGAAAACATATCCAGGAACTCGGCTATAAAATCCTTGCCGGCGAACATCCCATCGTGCCCGTCATGCTTGGCGAAGCTTCCGTTGCCATGGATATGAGCGAGGCGCTTCTGGAAGAAGGCGTTTATATCAAGGGTCTCTGGTATCCCGTCGTGCCCAAAGGCGAAGCGCGTCTGCGCGCTCAAATATCCGCAGCTTTCGACCAGGCCACATTGGACAGAGCATTAACCGCCTTCGAGAAAGTAGGCAAGCGGCTGGGAGTGATCTAGTCCTGATCTAGCCCGGGCTTCGTTGCTCGTCGATGGACGGCAAGGATGGAATCTGCAGCATGCGATCGAGAACATAGACTTGAAGACCATACTGGGCCTTCGGCACGTCGGAGAAAACAAACTCGCCCCAAGGGCTGAGCGAAGAGGTCATGATGTGATCGCCTTCGATAACCAGATCCACGCGAGCCGCTGGATCCTGGATCGGCCCTGATAATTTGTCCAAGACCTGCCCTGCGAGCGACAATTTTCGATCCTCCGAAAGCCGCATCAATACGCCGATCTCAACGCCATGGGTTTCAAATGTCATCTGTCGCGAAGATGCCTCAGTGCTGCGGATTCCAGCAGGAGCCAGCTGCTTGAAGCTGTCGAATGTCACCAGCGCCACAACAGCGTTTCGAAGCTGCTTCAGACGGGAACTGTCGCGTCCCAGCCGGAGGACGGCTTCCATGACCGGCTGCGGAGGGTCATACGATAACTCGCGAACGCCGAGGCCAGCCGACACCTGCATCCAATCGAGCCTGCCACGGCAGAGATGGCAGCTGTTGAGATGGGCCTGTGCTGATCCGTCCAGTTCGGTGTTCAAGCGAGCACGCTCAAACAAGCTAACCAGAGCAATGTGGTCAATCCTTGACTCCATCGAACGACCCTCCATTTCGATTAAGTGGCAAGCGCCCCGGGTAAAAGTATGTGAAACCGCTTAATGCTCATATCCCAACTCTTCCAGCAACTTACCCAGACGCTCCAAACAGCGGTCACGTGTAAAGCCGATGGAATTCGAGGACAGGCCGAGACGCGCGGCAATCGTGGCATAGCCTGGAAATGGATCTTCAAAGAATAAAGCTTTGATGACCTGTTGGCATCGCTCCGTCAATTTCGCGATGCTCATCCGGATCAGTTGCTCGCGATCCAGACGCGCGATCAATCCCTCGCTCGGATCCTCCGATGCATGGTCGGTCTCGACGATTTCGACATCCTCAGGCCGGCTGCGTTTGTTCGTGCTGAATCTATAGCATTTGCGTATGGCAATCCGAACTAACCATGCTTGAAGCCGGTTAATGTCGCGCAGCGAGTGCAATTCCTGGAAACAATCCAACCAAACCGACTGATAAATCTCCTTCGCATCCTCGCGCTGTAATCCCCATTTGAAAGGAATGGAGTAAATCAACCGGCTGTAACGATGAACAAGGAAGTCCCAGGCTTCGCTATGGCCGTCCAGACATTCCTGAATTAACTCCGCATCCGTTCGATCGCGCACCGCACGTACACCATATTGCATTAGGATGATCGTCCGTGATCGACCGGCAGACTAGGTCCTAGCCCGTCATACACGTCCAAAAAAAAATCCCCGCGGGTTGCCCCGCGGGGGAAGGTGGGATGGTGGAGGAAATCTACATACACTACTATAGACACTTGGTACAGAGAAAAGTTACACCTTTTTGAAAAAAAAATGCAAGAAATTGTAGCGGCGAAAATTTTCCCTTCCGCCGCTACCAGGTGATCTCACGGTTTGAACTTAAAAGTCTTGTCCGGAAGCTGCTCGCGATGGACATCATGGCAGTTTTTGCAGCTTTTCTGGAGATCTCCCGCTGGAGCCTTGGCCGCGTCGAGATTGTTCTCCTTTGCAGCTTTCATGATATCGCCGGCCCGTTGAACATTCGCTTTAGCAAAATCCACGGCGTCCTGAGCTTTCTGGGCCTTGAAAAACCCGGCAGCTTGTCTGAATAAGCCCTGGAGCTTTTCAGCGTCGGCTGCGACGTCGGCGGCATTACTGGACATCAGGTCCATCCGCAGTTTGTTCGTCGTAGCGGCAACATCCTTCATGACCGGGGAAAGATCTGTGGGCGGTGCCTGCTGAGCCAAGATAGTGATGGCCAGCGCGGCGAGCATGCAAATCCCGATCAGTACAGAAATTTTGCGCATTTCATCCTCCTTCAAGGACTCGATACCTGGCAAAAACGCTATAACCGATACTATCGGCAAACGATAGAACCAGTCAACGTTTATGCCAGCGCCACATCCAAATCCGCTAAAGAAAAATGGCCACAAAAAGGCACAAAAACCACAAAAGATCCGGAAACATTTTGTGAATTTTGGGCCTTTTTGTGGCTATTCCTGTCGTCCCTTCGACTTTGAAAGTCGTCGTGGTTTACGCCGTCTTCAGGTCCTTCAAGATTTTCGTCAATGCAGGAACAACCTTAAAAAGATCGTCAACGATGCCGTAGTGTGCGACCTTGAAGATCGGCGCCTCGGCGTCTTTATTAATGGCGACGATGCACCGCGCGGTTTGCATTCCCACCAGATGTTGAATCGCTCCAGAGATGCCCACAGCGATATATAACTTTGGAGATACGGTCTGCCCGGAACTGCCGACCTGGTATTCCCGGGGGAGCCATTCCGCATCGACCACCGGACGCGATGCCCCCACGGATCCGCCGATCGCTTCGGCAAGTTCGAAAATCAAGCTGAAATTCTCTTTTTGCTTGAGTCCCCGGCCGCCGGAAACGATGATCGGTGCGGAACTCAGATCCGCTTTTCCTTTCTGCACTCCGGTCAACTCGATGAACTTCCTTCGCGGCGCCACCGGCTGGACTGCAATCTTGACCACTTCGGCGTTGCCGCCGGATTCCACCTCATCTGCCGGAAACGCTCCGGGGGAAGCGGTCGCGAAGTAAGGCGGTTCTCCTCGCACAGCGGTCTTCATATTCATCTTCGCGTTGAAAACTTGGCGAGTGAGAATCAGCCGGTCTCCCCTTTTTTCATATTCCACACAACCAGCGATTAAGGGGTGGCGCATCGAGACCGCAAGACGAGGCGCGAAATCCATTCCCTGCGTCGTGTGTCCGACCAATACAACGAATGGTTTCTCTTGCTCGATAATCGATTTCAGTATTCCAACGTAGGAATCCGGCGTGTACCGGGACAGTTCCGGATGATCGGCGATGATGACGCGATCAATCTTCTTCGCCTTCAGCTCTCCGGCCAGCGCTTCGACGCCGGCTCCGAGGACTACGGCCGTTACGGGCCGGCTAAAGTCGCGGCTGAGCCGTTGCGCAAAAGCGAGGAGTTCGGAGGTGATGGGTTTGAGTTTCTTATCCTTGTGCTCGGCTATGACGAAGATCATCAGATCACCTTGGCTTCTCTTCGGAGTTTCTCCACAAGAGCCGCAGCCGCTTCTTCAGGTGTTCCGCCTAGAATTTCGACCTTGCTTTTCTTTTCCGGGACGAGGATTTCCTTCACTTCGTACATCGCGCCGGCCTGGCCGACGGCATCCTCGGCCAAACCGAGATCGGCTGCGGACCAAACCTTGAAACCTTTCTTTTTAGCGGCCATGATGCCTTTCAGCGAAGCGTAGCGAGGCTGGTTGATGCCGAACTGGATCGTCAGAACAGCAGGCGCCGGCAGTTCAACCGTTTCGTTGATGCCCCCTTCCAACTCGCGCCGGACTTTCAGGGTTTTGCCATCCGCCCCGGCTTCAACCCCAACAACGACGGTAGCGTGTGCCCAGCCCAAGAACTCGGCCATCATCGTTCCGGTCATTCCCGTTCCAAGGTCGTCGGACTGGACGCCCGCTAGCACAAGATCGGCGCCACCATCTTTATCGATGGCTTTGGACAATGTCGCCGCTGCGGCGAATTCGTCGGCGCCCTTGAACTTTGGATCGAGCAGGTGAATAGCCCGATCAGCGCCCATTGCCAGCCCCGATCGCAACACCCGGGCGGCTTCTTCGCCGCCCATCGAGATGACAACGACTTCACCTCCGTGTTTTTCTTTCAAACGGAGAGCTTCCTCTAAAGCGTAATTATCGGCTTCGCTGGCGACGAATGTCAGATCCTGATCCTTA
>MNKP01000205.1 GCA_001920875.1 Acidobacteria bacterium 13_1_20CM_2_55_15 | reverse complement strand
ATGCGGTTTGGACTGGAGGACGGCACCGAGCACACGCTTGAAGAGGTCGGCCAAAACTTCGGTGTCACGCGAGAGCGCATACGGCAGATCGAAGCAAAGGCTCTTCGCAAACTTCGTCATCCCAGCCGCAACCGCCGCCTGCGCGCATTCGTCGCCGGAACGAACCGAGATTAATATTCCATTCCCAGTTCATGCCCGGTATGACTCGATCAACGCGCAGCTGAAGGCTCCAGCGAACTGACCAGCGGAGCCGTCGCCGGGCGGTCGCTTTCATATATCTCTCCCGTTCCAACCCCGACATTGTCAGTGGGTCTGCGGCGTGGGCTCGGATAGTCGTGTGACTCGCTCCGACCCTCACACGAAATCATTGGGGTCTCGAAGACACTATCAATGCGATGGTGGAACCATCAAAACGATGGGGGCAAAATCAAACAAAGCACCGCTGGGCTCGTAACGATTCATGGAACTCACCAACGCAAGGGACCACTGAATCAGCAGCTTACCTCCTTGGACGATCGCTCTGTATGCGCATTGGCTGAATGGAGAGCTGGCTGCGTTTAGAGGGATGACTGGGCGGCAGCCCAGTCGGAATGAGAAGCGAAGGAGAACAAAAATGATAATCATGAGATCACGATTGAGTTTAGCAACAGCGATCCTGATGATTGGGATCGGGCTCGCGGAGCCGGCGTGGGCTGAACATTTTTTCTTCAGTACCGGCAACCCAGACGGTCGGCTCGGGGCGCTGTCCCGGCGTCCCAGCCCCGGGAAGATAGAGACTGAGACGGCCGATGACTTTGCCCTGACCGAGACCACAGTCATTAGCCAGGCCGTTATTACCGGGCTAATCGTTCCCAACACAATGCCGCTGGCCAGTATCAGCCAGGTCGAGGTCGAGTTGTACCATGTCTTCCCCCTGGACTCGGACCTGTCTCGCACAATCCGTGTGCCCACGCGGGTCAATTCGCCCGCGGATGTCGAAATCGACACCGCCACGCGCGATCCCCTTGCGAGAACGCTTAGCTTTTCTTCAACCCTGTTGAATCCGAGCTTCACGGTCGCGAATAGTGTGGTAAATGGCATCAATGCGTCACCAAATCAACTGACGCACGGCGAAGGGCCACAGAGCGGCGAAGAGGTCGCGATCACCATCAACTTCACCACCCCAATCATTTTGCCGGCGGGTCACTATTTCTTCCGGCCGGAGGTCCTGGTGAACGGTGGCGATTTCCTGTACCTTTCGGCCCCGAGGCCGATCGTGCCGCCCGGGACGCCGTTTCCGGCCGGTGTGACAGACTTACAAGCGTGGATCCGCAACGCAAACCTGAACCCGGATTGGCTACGAATCGGCACCGACATCATCGGCATCATACCGCCCGCCACCACAGCGCCCACGTTCAATATGACGTTTTCGCTGGCCGGTGACACGGTTCCCGAGGCCGGAACGCCCGGGCAGGCGAACTGCCACGGGAAGACGATTTCTGCACTGGCCCGACAGTTTAGGGGCATTAATGCGGCTGTCTTAGCACTTGGAGCGTCCAGCGTGAATGATTTGCAGGATTCTGTAGGGCGTTTTTGCAATCCGTAGCTCGCGAAACGATGGCTCGTTTCGCACCTCGTGAATTGCAAAAAAGAAGAACCCCGCTCCCAGTTAGGGGGAGCGGGGTTTCGTCTTAGACTTCAGATGAGGATATGCGGAAAGCCGCGAAAGTTTCGATCTCCCGAAAGATATTGTCCTGTTTTTCGATCGATTCCAACCATTCCTGGTCCACCACGCCGCTCTCGACTTGTTCTTTGAGCCGGTGAAAATGCGCCAGATGGCTCTTGATTCTCCGGCTGGCATAGTCTTCCATTTGCCCGGAGCTGATCATGAATGCCCAGTCGCTGGCCTGCGCCAGCAGTAACTCTCGCGCAGCCTGGTTGAGCGTGCGTAAGGCTGATCCTTTGGGCGCGGGATAACGGGCGGCGAGATCCTCGATCATCAGACCAGCCGCATGGAGGTGGGGATAGATCCAGTCATTTTTCCCGTTAAGCCAAACTTCGTTGTAGCCCTTATAACCCCAGCTTGAGTCGCACGGAGTGCAGGTCTGGTTTACCGGATGCTCACTCAGATAATCGGAAGGTGTAACAAGGCGAATGACGTCCTGGCGCGCAGCGGTTTTTCGGATAAGATGATCCAGCCATCGCGGACCTTCAAACCACCAATGTCCGAACAATTCTGCGTCATAAGGAGCAACGGTTAGCGGCTTCCGGTCCATCAGACGCCCTGAACACTCAATTTGTTTTATTTGTTCATCGAGAAAATGCTCGGCGTGAATTTCGGCTTTTCGCTCGGCCCATTCCGGTACATATGGGTCTTTGGGATCGCCTTTTCCGGTGATGCGATGATACTTGATGCCGGTGTCAATGCGGACGCCGCTCGGGAGAATATATGGCTTGATATAGTCGTGATCCAGATCGTAGCCAATGTCGCGATAGAACTCGCGGTAATCGTAGTCTCCCGGATAGCCGTCCCCCGCACTCCATACCTGCCTGGAAGAATCCGGATCACGCCCGAACGCGGCGACCCCGGATGGGCAATGCACCGGCGCATGAACGCCGTAGCGGGGCCGTTCGTGCGCACGTGTAATCCCGTGTGTTTCCAGGATCGTAAATCGAATTCCCACCTCATCGAGCAACGCGTCCACGCCGGAGAAGTATCCGCACTCCGGGAGCCAGAAACCGGCAGGCATTCGTCCAAAACTTTGCCGGTACTGCTCCACGCCGACTTTAATCTGCGCCCGTACCGCCGCCTCGTTGACCGCGAGCAAGGGCAAATACCCGTGCGTCGCGGCGCTGGCAATGATCTCCAGATAACCAAGTGTCTGGAGCCGATGGAATGCGCCAAGCAGGTCTTTTTTGTATCGATGGACGAACGCCTCGTGAATGCTTCCAAACAGCGCTTGGTACATGCGAGCAAGCGGGGCGAACTGCGGATCCGTCCGCGTGCGTGTGACTTCCTTGTCCGTCAGTTCGATTAAGCGTTCGAGCCTGACGAGATAACGCGACTGGAGCAGCGGATTGCCCAACATCGACGCCAGCGTCGGCGTAATCGAAAACGTCAATCGGAAATCGATGCGATCGCGGATCAGATTATCGAAAACGAGCAGAAGGGGAATGTAAGTTTCCGTAATAGCTTCAAAGAGCCAGTGCTGTTGGAGCGAATCGTCATCCTCGATTTCACGAACAAACGGCAAATGCGCGTGAAGCACGAGTGCCAGATAACCCGGTTTCATTCTTCATCCGATTGCTTCTTTGTGTGGCTACTCTGAAGCGCTCCGGAAAACAATCCAGTCGTGAGTTTCGTCTCATCCATGGCGGTCAAATCCATGGCGGTCAGATCCGTGGCTGGTCTTTCGGTGTGAGTATTCGCTGACCCCGCGGTCTCGACTTCGAATGGGTCCCAACGCCACTGCCTAGAGGCAAACGCCGTCTTGAGTTGCTCCAGGATGATCTTTGCGGAATCGATCGGCGTTGGTGGAATCGGACTAGCATCGAATAAGTTGGCCAGGGGAGCGATCGTTTCTTGCTGCGGATCTTGTTGCGGGGAGGGCACGGGAACCGTTTCAGCACGCCGCTCGGTTGGGTCCACTCTCGCCGGCCGTTGGTCGATCTCGGGCGCAGGCAAAGAGCGGGGCATAAGGACAAGCTGCGATGGGACCAGCCGAAAGAGTGTTCCGTCACTTCGTTTCAGGCCCAGATCCACGCGGTAGGATTCCTCCACACTCCAAAGATGCACATACCAATTGCGAGATTGAAGATCGATGTCGATATCGAACCAATCTGCGTACTCGCCTTGGTTGGTCCTCTTGTAGAACCGGAGCACGGCTTTGGTATTTCCCGAATGCCGTTTCGCTTCATCGAGCTCAGGCGGGGCAATCTCCCAATAAGCATGAATCAGATACGGATCCACGGCGAGCACGACCAGGCGAGTTTTGCCATATGACTCCGGAAGGTTGTACTCATCCATAGCGCTTCGAGTTTTCAAGAAGCCGAAGCTCACGCCGCGAATGAACACCGAGTCGTTACGGACGCTTCCGGCGATCCGCGTCGATCTTCTTTAACCTCTCGAGCTCCATGTTTAATTCCAGGACGATCTCACTTGTGGCCTTGGCATCCTTAGCAAGCTGGTCGGCACGGGAGCGCAGGGAAAGAATCAACGTCGCTTCCGGCCGTAGAGGGCTGTCCGGATGTTCGTTTACCAGCCGCCTTAGACTCGCGGTAGCGCGTATCCAGTTTGCAGGCGGTTTGGTCCGCAATACATAGGCCATCCCGACATGGAACAGCACCTGGTCGGTACGGTCGCCGTTAGGAACCGATAGCAGATAATTTTCGTAATCCTGGATCGCGGCTTCATAATCGCCCAGGGCGAAGGCGAGTTCGGCTTGTTCGAACAGGCCAGCCCCCGGAGGAACAGGCAAAGAAGCGGGAACGTCCAGGGGAACGGGAACCGGGGCAGCAACAGGAACGACAACATGAACAACCTCTGCCGGAGGCGGAGGCAAAGGCTCAGGCACAGCGACCGTAGCCTGAGTACGTTTATGGCAACTGGAGAGCAGTATACCGAGGGCGATAATCGTTAGGCGTTTCACATTCGAGAGGCCCTTGGTTAAGCGTTCAATGTTTCGAAAAAATACAACCCGTAACTCAAGGAGATCGGAATCGATTATACCGGGTTCTGACGACGAACAAGCGAAAAGTGTTGCTCATTCCGAGCTTCCGCTATAATGCGCACATTCCTGATCACTAAGGGGTGATTCATGAGAGGCAAAGTCTGGATGCTTGGCGTACTGGTTATCGCCATAGTTGCGATTGCGATTGTCCAGCAGCATGCGAATGGGCAGGCGAGCCGGACGGAGGTGCCACGATTCGAGCCGGATCCGCTCTGGTCGCAGGCGCTACCGAATAAATGGGTGAACGGACAGGTCGGTGGAACCGCTGTCGACTCTCATGACAACGTGTGGGTCTTCCATCGGCCGGCCACAATCCCTGACGGAGAAAAAGGCGCTTCGCTGAATCCGCCGCAATCCGAGTGCTGCATACCCGCGCCGCCTGTGCTGGAGTTCGATACCAATGGAAAGTTTCTTCAGGCGTGGGGTGGTCCCGGACAGGGCTACGAGTGGTTTGCGTCCGAGCACGGCATCTTAGTCGACTCTAAGGACAACGTCTGGCTGAGCGGGAACAACAAAGAAGACAATCAGATCCTCAAGTTCACGAACAAGGGAAAGTTCCTCATGCAGATCGGGCACGCGGGAAAGAATCGCGGCAGCAATGATACGGAGAATCTCGGAGGTCCTGCCGGTTTGTTCATCTACCCGAAGACAAATGAATTGTTCGTGGCTGACGGGTATTTCAATCATCGCGTCATCGTCTTCGATGCGGACACCGGCAAATACAAACGGCATTGGGGCGCCTACGGCAAGAAGCCCGATGATAGTCTCAAGTTCCCGCCGCGCCCGCAGCTTGTTCAAGGTGCCGCACCGGAGGGTTTCAACAATCCTGTTCACGCGGTCCTGGTAACAAACGACGATCTTGTCTATGTCGCCGATCGTTCGAATAATCGGCTCCAGGTGTTCAAGCTGGACGGGACATTCATCAAGGAAGTATTTATCTCGAGAAGCACGCTCCAGAACGAGGGAACAGTACACGCTCTCGCCGTCTCACCGGATAAGGAACAAAAATTCCTGTACGTCGTCGACGGCTCCAATAAAGCCATTCGAGTGCTGAACCGGCAAACATTGGAAATCGTCTCCTCCGTTGGCGGACACGCAGGTCACAACGCAAGAGAATTCTTTCACATTCACAGCGTGGCAATAGACTCGAAAGGAAATCTGTTTCTCGGCGAGGTTAACAACGGTCAGCGCTATTACAAGTACGCATTCAAAGGCATGGCCAAATGAAAAACTCAAAGATCGGCGCCGTCGTCCGTGTCTCGTTGGGAAATTTCCTCGAGATGTACGACTTTATGGTCTTCGGCTATTACGCTGCCGCGATCGGGCGCGCATTTTTTCCCACTCAGAACGAATACGCGTCGTTGATGTTGTCGTTCATGACGTTCGGGACGGGATATCTGATGCGCCCTCTGGGAGCGGTAGTGTTGGGCGCCTACATCGATCATCACGGCCGGCGCAAAGGCCTGCTGCTGACGCTTTCGTTAATGGCTGTCGGTACGATCTCGATCGGCATCATGCCGGGATACGAGCGGATCGGCTTGTTCGCTCCTTTATTAGTTGTCGCCGGCCGCCTGCTGCAGGGTCTGTCGGCAGGCGTCGAAGTCGGCGGCGCAAGTGTTTATCTGGCAGAGATCGCCACTCCCGGGCGCAAAGGATTTTATGTAGCGTGGCAATCGGGCAGCCAGCAAGTAGCGGTCATGTTTGCAGCGTTTCTCGGTTTGATTCTTTCCGGCACGCTTCGTCCGGAGCAGATGGTCGGATGGGGATGGCGTGTCCCGCTGCTGATCGGATCGATGCTGGTCCCGTTTCTGCTGTTGCTGCGCCGCACCCTGGCCGAGACCGAAGAGTTCAAAGCGCGGAAGCATCATCCCAATGCGTTGGAAATCTGGCGCACGATTGTCTCCCATTGGTCTTTGATTGTATTAGGGATGATGTTATCGCTGACGACGACGGTGACGTTTTACCTGATTACCGCCTATATGCCGACGTACGGAACTAGTGTTCTCCACCTCGCTGCCAGTTCCAGCATGCTCGTGACGCTACTCGTCGGTTTCTCGAATTTGTGCTGGCTACCCATCATGGGCGCATTATCGGATCGGATCGGTCGCCGGCCTCTGCTCCTGCTGTTTTCCATGATGGCCCTGCTCACTCCCTACCCGGTTCTGTTCTGGTTGGTCAGCGATCCCTCGTTCGGACGACTGCTATTGGCAGCACTCTGGTTATCGATGATTTTCGGCAGCTATAACGGCGCGATGGTGGTGTTTCTGACTGAAATCATGCCCGCCGATGTGCGCGTTTCGGGTTTCTCGTTTTCATACAGCCTTGCCACCGGTATTTTCGGCGGTTTCACGCCTGCGGTCTCCACCTGGCTGATTCACGAGACTGGAAACGCGGCCATGCCCGGCGCCTGGATGGGATTTGCCGGACTCGCGAGCCTGGTCGCAACGTTAGTGCTGACTTCGCGCGGTTTCCAGCGCCGAGCGCAAGAGCGCCGCCCAGCGATAGATGCCATGCACGAACTTCCCGTAGGGCAGCGTTAGACATAAGCCAAAGACGACGCCCAGGTGAATTCTCAGAAGCAGTCCCATGGCATTGGTTTGGCGCAACCCGAGCAATAGCAACCCCGTCATGCCGGTCAGGAAAAGCAACATCAGGAATGAAACGTCCATGCTGTCCTGCTTGGCGTCGATGATCGCCGTGTCGCGCCGCTGCTTGAGCCGGTAAAGACCTATGGGGCCGGCAAGCAACCCGGCGCCGCCCAGAGTCCCCAACACAACTGGCAAGCTGAAATACGGATACGGGGCACTCCATCCCATGACCGAATGGTAAAAGGCAGCGACGCTGGTCGATGCTGTACAGAGCAGAAAGCCGTAGAAAGTCAAATGATGAAACCACCGCCTCGCCTGTGAATGGTGCTCATCCGGATAGGTGCATCCTGCGCCGTGACTATCTAGATTTTTCAACGAAAGGCCATCACGTAATGCGTTCAACAGGACGGCGGGCGTGAAAGCTTCCGATAGTTTCTCTCCCGAGTCGCGCCAGAAACGTAAAAATCCTGCAGCGTGCACCAGGATAATGACGGCAAAAACGGCGGCAAATGCACCGACCATCACGTCGTGAGAAATGACGCCGTAGAAATCAGCGCCCGTTGTGGCGCGCCTGCCCGCGAGCGCGGCTGTAACGATGATTCCAGCCATAACGGCCCAGGTCGCACTTACAGGCCAGAAGCGGGGCCACGCGTTCTTCTCGTAGGATCGCGCGCGGATTTCCGCTAAAACCTTCGGTACGTTGACGCCAAATTCGTGCGGCGGCGCGTACTGGCAAGCGTAGTAACATTCAGCGCAGTTGTGGCACAGATTCGCCAGATAATCCATGTCCGCATCGCTGAACGTCAACCGGCGTTCCATGGCGGGAAAAACGGCACAGTAGCCTTCGCAGTAACGGCAGGCGTTGCAGACGCTCATCAGGCGCTTGCCCTCGGCGATAATGTCAGCAACCTGCGGCACGCGCAGCCTCCCGTCCCGCGATTCGTCCGAACACAGATCCGATGGTCATCCCGAACCCCGCCAGATAGCCTCTGCCAAGAACATTACCTGCCATGATCTCTCCGGCCGCGAAGATATTTGTGTTCCTGCCCAGACCCTGGACTTCCGCTCGCTCATTCACCTTTACGCCCAAATAGGTGAAAGTGATTCCCGGCCGCAGCGGAAAACCGTAGAAGGGACGCCGGTCGATGGTTTGTGCCCAGTGAGATTTCGGTGGATTGAGGCCTTCGGTGCGGCAGTCATCCAAAATCTGATGATCAAAGCGGCCCGGCCGCACGGCTTGATTAAATTCGCGAACGCTGCTGTCGAGTTTCTCCGGCGGCAGGCCGAGAGCCGCAGCCAATTCTGTGATACTCGAGGCGGCAATCGGGGGAAAAACCGATGGCATAAAGCGGCCGATTACTTTCGAATCGAAAATGGAATACGCGATCTGATCAGGTTGCTGGGCGACCAGACGTCCCCAGATGGCATAGCGCTTGGGCCAAAGATCTTCGCCCTCATCATAGAAACGTTCGGCGTACCGGTTGACGACGATCCCTAGCGGCACACAATCCAGCCGCGTCACAATGCCTCCGTCAAATTTGGGCGCCCGGCCGTCGATTGCGACCGCGTGACACTGCTTTGGATCGCCGACCGGTTCGGCCCCGTGATCCAGAAGCACTTTCAGGATCTTGCCTTTGTTATACGGTGTTCCGCGAATGATGAAGTTGCGCGCCGCTTCGCCCCACACTTTCTCGAGCCATTCCAAATTCGCTTCGAAGCCGCCGGAAGCGACGACGAGAGTCTTCGCGCGGAATTCGGCAGGTTGCCCATTGAGAAGCATCTTGCCACTTTTGAATTTGCCGTCGCATATGTGCAATTCCTCGACCTCGGCATTGTAGAGGACGCCAATACCGAGTTTCAGTGCCGCGGAGTAATAGGCATTCATCAACGCCTTGCCTCCACCAAGGAAGAAGGCGTTCGTGCGGCCCAGGTGAAGCGTTCCCTCCAGAGAGGGTTGAAAGCGGACACCGTATCGTCTCATCCACAGCGTTATCTCGACTGAACCCCTGATTATGAGCCTTGCCAATTGTTCCGACGTATTTCCGCCGGTGACACGTTGGAGATCTTCCCAATATTCCTTTTCCGTATAGGCATCCGTCAGCACGCCGGTAGGAGCGTTGTGCATGCAGCGCATATTTCGCGTGTGACGGCTGTTGCCTCCGCGATACTCGACCGGAGCGCATTCGAACACCATGACGGAGGCGCCGGATTCTCGGGCAGCCAGGGCAGCGCACAAGCCGGCATTGCCTCCGCCAACGACGGCCACGTCCGCTTCTGGGATTTGTTCTCTCACGGCCTGCAATCGTATATCATCAGCGCAAGCAAAGTGGGGAGGATTGCATGGCGGCAAAGAGCAAGATGGAACGGCGGAAATTCCTCAAGGGTGGAATGCTGGCAGGCGCGGCTGCGATCGCCCAGCCAAAGGCGGTGATGGCACAGCAATCTCCAAGCGCTTCGGAGGAGGCTGAGGTTCTGATCACGGACAGTTGTGGTTCCGATTACATGGTGGACGTGATCAAATCGCTCGGTTTCGAATATGTTTGCGCCAATCCCGGATCGAGCTTCCGCGGGATGCAGGAATCCATTATCAATTACGGCGGCAATCGCAATCCCGAGTTCATCACGAATTGTCACGAAGAGTCGTCGGTGGCCATGGCGCATGGTTATTTCAAAATCGAAGGCAAGCCGATGGCAGTCCTGGCCCATGGGACGGTGGGGCTGCAGCATGCCTCAATGGCGATTTACAACGCGTGGTGCGATCGCGTCCCGGTTTACATCATGGCCGGCAACTACGTGGACGCCGCGATCCGCAGGCCCGCAGAGTGGTACCACGGTGTCCAGGATTGTGCGGGGATCGTCCGCGACTTCACAAAATGGGACGATCAGCCGGCCTCGTTGATCCACTTCGGCGAGTCGGCAGTCCGCGCGTATAAGATTGCGATGACGCCCCCGATGGCGCCTGTCCTCGTTGTGCTCGATGCCGGTCTGCAGGAAGGTCCGAACGAAAGCAGAACTAAGTTGTCCATTCCCAAATTGACTGTGCCCGCGCCGCCGCAGGGAGAAGCGGGCGCCGTCAACGAGTTGGCGCGGCTTCTGGTCGCGGCAGAAAATCCCGTGCTTGTTGCCGACCGTCTGGCACGGACCACTGCGGCGATGCCGTTGCTCATCGAGCTTGCCGAGACCCTCCAAGCCGCTGTCATCGATCAGGGCGGGCGGATGAATTTCCCTTCGCACCATCCGCTCAATCAGACGCAGCGTGCTGCAGCTGCGGTTGGAGAAGCCGACCTTGTCGTCGGCCTCGAAGTGGCCGACTTCTGGGCAACCGTCAACGCCCTCCGGGATCAGGTGCATCGGTCGACCCGCAAGCTGACGAAGCCAGGCGCGAAGCTGGCGACGATCACGTCCGGCGATCTCTACATCAAGGCGAACTATCAGGATTTTCGCAGGCTTGCCGAGGTCGATTTGGCAATCGCCGCGGATGGCGAAGTCACCTTGCCGGCGTTGATCGAAGCCGTCAAGCGTTTGGCTACCGGTGATCGTCAGCGCCTCTTCCAACAGCGCGGCGCGAAACTGGCTGAGGCAAGCCGTACAACTCGCGAGCGAATGCGGCAGGCAGCGACCTATGCTTGGGATGCCAATCCGGTGAGTACAGCCCGCGTCGCTGCCGAGCTGTGGGCGGTAATCAAGAATGAAGACTGGTCCTTGGTTTCGAATTACTACAGCGAGGCTGGAATTTGGCCTCGGCGGTTATGGGATTTTAATAAGCCGTATCAATGGCCCGGACATGCCGGCGGCGGCGGAATCGGCTACGGTGCACCATCTTCGGTTGGGGCCGCGCTCGCGAACAAGAAATACGGGCGGTTCTCAGTGAGCCTGCAGACGGATGGGGATCTGATGTATGCGCCGGGCGTCCTATGGACTGCGGCCCATCATCGCATTCCTCTATTGAGCGTAATGCTGAACAACCGTGGCTATCATCAGGAAATCATGCACGTGCAACGGATGTGCAACGAACGCAACCGCGGAGTGGATCGCGGAACGATGGGCTCGACGCTCACGGATCCCCATATCGATTTCGCGAAGATCGCACAAGGTATGGGCCTGCATGCGGAAGGGCCTATCACTGATCCCAAAGACCTTGGGCCGGCACTCCGTCGCGCCGCAGCCGCCGTCAAGCGTGGCGAACCGGCGCTGGTTGACATTGTGACGCAAGCGAGATGAGACAAGAAAGATGATGAAGAGAATATTAAGTACAGTTGCGGGTTTCGTCGTAATCGGAGTAGCCAATGCGCCGGCGCAGCAACCGGCGTCTTCTGCGCCCGCCGGCAATGCTAAAGCCGGACAAGCCCTCTTCATGAAAATCGGATGCTATGAGTGTCACGGCAATGAAGGTCAAGGCGGCGCGGCAGGTCCGCGTATCGGCCGCAGCCCCATGCTGGCATTTCGAAACTTCATTACCTATATTCGAGCGCCGCGCGGGGAGATGCCGCCATACTCTGCCAAGGTCATCCCGGAAAAAGACGTGGCGGATATTTATGCATATCTGGCTTCACTCCCGCCGGCTCCCGCTGTCGAAAGCATTCCGCTTCTGAAGCCGGACCGCTAAAAACGCAATTAGCTTCCAGTCTCCGGCACCGTCATGACTTCCAGCAGGTGACCGTTCGGGTCCTCGAAATAGATGGGGAGACCGCTCCGGCATTAGCGGGACATCTTGAGCGTGGCTTCCAGACGGTTGCCGGCGGCTTGGTGGGCGAGGACGTGCCACGCTTTTTCGGCAACGACACTGCCGGCCTCAAGCGGCGGCAGACCTGCGGAATAAATATTGGAAATAACCGTGTATTCGAAATGAATATTTGGATTGTTGCTGTAGGCGGCCGCTTTGTTCTGCGCATCGGCATCGAGCAGTTGATAGACCAGGTAGGCCGAAAGACTTCGCGACGCCAGCGCGTCGCCACCCGGGCGTTCGCCGATCAGGAGTATCACCAGCCTCGCCTTTAGACG
>MNKP01000099.1 GCA_001920875.1 Acidobacteria bacterium 13_1_20CM_2_55_15 | reverse complement strand
GATCTCGCAACAAGGAACAAGAAATAAAAGAATGCGCTCAAACAGGAGATGCGCACAGCCGGGCAGGATAAACTGCTGGTGAGGACCTCCCGGATGGCTTATCGGGCTATCTCAGATGCTGTTACGCCGCCTTTCATGTGCAGGCGGGTGTTGTCGAGGGAAGCCTTGAGGGCGGACACATCGTTCGCTCCAACAGTAATTTCACCTCTTTTGAAGGTAGCCGCGTCGGGTGGCGAGCCGGTTGCCGTCACGCGACGGAAAACCGGGCAAATTGGCCACAGATTTCCGCAGTTTCTCCCTGACGGCCGGCATTTCATCTATCTTGTGGTCGGTGTTCCTCCGGCTCAGGGTGTCTACACCGGCTCGCTCGATGGAGAGCGCGGCCTCTCCCATCACGGTCATCTATAACTGGAAAGCTAAGCCGTGACTCTCACCGCAGGCGCCAAGCTCGGCCCCTACGAAATCCTCTCCGCGATCGGGCGGACGGACAGGGCGAAGTCTACAAAGCGACGATTACCGTTTCGTGACGAAACACAATCTGGCGTTGATGTATCCTACCGGCATGGATGTCGAAAGGACGATGGAATTCATCTTGAAATCCCAGGCGAGGGCAGAGACCCGCATGGAGAAGCTGGGGACTCGCATCCAAAATGCGGAGATCCGTGCAAATGCCCGCATGGATCGAATCGACCGGCGGCTCGATGCCACTTCCAAGCTTATTCAGCACGGCATGCGAATGCTCGTGAAAGTCGAAACTAAGCTTGACGAGCTATCCGAGGCTCAGAAGCGCACCACTGTCGCAGTTGCCGAATTAGCCCGGTCCCAGGCCGAATTAGCCCGGTCCCACGCCCAGTTAGCCCAGGCTCAGAAAGCGACCGAGAAAAGTTTGAAAGCATTTATCGATAGCCTGCGGCATGGACGCAACGGCAAAAACAACCGCTAATTTCTCAACATTACGAGGGCATCCATGGCGTGGGTCCGTCAACTTGCCAGTGCTGGCGCGGAAGTCACATTTTCGCCAATGTGACGCCGGAGGAAGTGACCAGAAAAGGCTGCGGTGTGATCGAATAAGCAGACGTGTGATGGTCGCGCTGGATTTGGCGGAGCACATGGTCGAACAATGAGTTATCGCCCGCCGAAAAAGCAACCAGGGTGTTGGCGTTCGGGACACCCGCAATAGAAGGGGCTGCCAAGGGGCCCGGATAGGAGCCGGTGCAGTTCCGGTTGCAAGATGATCCAGAACTGGCCTGCCTCCTCAGCGCTGGCCATATCGGCTGTAAGTCCGAAATGCCGCAGCGTAGGATCACGGCGCACATTTGTACCCTCATCGCTGATCGCCTGCCGAAATATTTTGGCAAATCTTGCTCGAGCCTCTCGCTGTCGATGCTGACCGGCAGGATCGTGTCGTTGGACAACTGTGTTTGCCGGTCTCGAGGTTTAGCCCGAGGCTCGCGAACGTAGTTGTGGGCGGTCGTACTGACAAGATAGGATGTCGGAGCATTAAGCGTTGCGGAGGATGAAATGAATGCATGGGGACGAATGACGTTTGTGGTTGCGCTGTTGTTGTGGAATCTCTGCGCGGCCTCTGCGAAAGATATTGATCTGGATGCAGCGACGATTGCTGACCTCAACGCCGCTTTCAACGCCGGCACACTGACCTCCGAAAAACTTGTCCAACTGTGCATCGCCCGTATCCAGGCGTACGATCGCGAAGGCCCCTCCCTTCACGCGGTGATGACGCTCAATCCGAAAGCAATTGAGACGGCGCGTGCTCTTGATGCCGAGCGAAAGGCAAAAGGGCCACGGTCTCCGCTACACGGCATCCCTGTCGTGCTCAAAGATAACTATGACACGTTCGACATGCCGACCACCGGCGGCTCCGTTCTGCTCGAAGGTTCGATTCCGCCGCACGATGCATTCGTTGT
Source organism: Acidobacteria bacterium 13_1_20CM_2_55_15 (assembly GCA_001920875.1). Lineage (GTDB taxonomy): Bacteria > Acidobacteriota > Terriglobia > 20CM-2-55-15 > 20CM-2-55-15 > 20CM-2-55-15. The sequence continues at coordinate 21,822 of MNKP01000099.1, read as the reverse complement.
GAAGAAGCTTCGCGATGCCGGCGGAATCATTCTGGCAAAGGTGAACATGTCGGAGTTCGCCTCGGCGGGCGCATACAGTTCACTTGGAGGCCAGTCGAGAAATCCACACGACCTGTCGCGATCGCCGGCAGGATCGTCCGGCGGCACAGGTGTCGCGATTGCAGCCGGATATGCCCCTCTTGGAATGGGCACCGACACAGGCGGGTCCATCCGCGGACCGTCAACGGCCAACGGTATTGTGGGCTTGAAGCCCACGCACGGTCTGCTGAGTCGAAACGGGATCATTCCGCTGGCTCTGAGCTTCGACACCGGCGGACCGATGGCGCGCAATGTATACGACCTCGCGGCTGCGCTTGGCGTGATGACCGGCGTCGACCCGGCTGACGCGGCAACAAAGAAGAGCGAAGGCAAGTTCGTCACCGACTATAGGAAAGGTTTGAATGTTGGCGCGCTGAAAGGCGCTCGTATCGGTGTCGCGCGCGACTTCTTCGGTGTGGATCCGGATGTGGACTGGGTGATCGAAGCAGCACTGGAGGCGATGCGTCAGGCAGGCGCAACTGTCGTGGACCTCCGATATCCGAAATGGTTACTCGACGCCAGGGGCGAGTTCTATAACGCGATTCGTTATCCGGAGTTCACGGCGCAGATCGCGGGTTATCTCGCTACGATCGGTCCGGACTACCCGAAAAGCCTCGATCAAATGATCGAGCGTACCAATCGCTTCAATGCCACGCGTGCGGATGGTGCGCGTCCAAACCCGAGCCGCTGGAGTTTGTTTAAACGCGAAGCCGACAGCGGCACGCTGAACGACTACCGCTACACGTCCGTCCGCGATTACGGGCTGCCATTGGTTCGTTCTGCAATTGAAGGCATTTTTGAATCGCAAAAACTGGACGCCATCGTGTATCCGACGTCGCCGCGCCGTCCGGTCTTGATCACTGCCGCTCCCGACCCTCCCGGCGGAGGGCCGAGTTCGCCGGCGACTATCGCGAATCTCACCGGGTTTCCGGATCTCATCGTACCTGCAGGATTCACCGGCGACACCCTGCCGGTCGGAATCTCTTTCCTCGGCACAGCTTTCAGCGAACAAAAACTGCTGTCGCTCGGGTACAGCTTCGAACAAGCCACACATGCGCGGCGCCTTCCTGTTCAGACGCCACCGCTGAAAGGAGAATCGATTTCCGTGCCCTTGCGATGAACAACCGGTATTGTGAACAATACAGCGGTTATTGCAATGTAGCGTGTGTCTATGTCCAGCCATTATGACGATGTCTATGCGCGTTCAATCGATGATCCAATAGGTTTTTGGGCCGAAGCAGCCGAAGAAATCCATTGGTACAAGAAGTGGAAGAAGATCCTCGACGACTCGAATAAGCCGTTCTACCGATGGTTCGCCGGCGCGGAAGTCAATACGTGCTATAACGCCGTCGACCGGCACGTCGCAAATGGCCACGGCGACCGGATAGCGCTGATTTATGACAGTCCTGTAACGCAGACGATCCAATCCTTCACATTCAGCGAACTCGGAATAAGCGTTGCGAAGTGCGCCGGTGCTCTCGCGTTGCTCGGCGTCTCGAAAGGTGATCGCGTGATCATCTACATGCCCATGATTCCCGAGGCCGTCATTGCAATGCTTGCAACTGCGCGGCTCGGCGCCATCCACTCGGTCGTGTTTGGTGGTTTTGCATCGCATGAATTGGCCGTTCGCATCGATGATGCCCGGCCGAAGGTCGTGCTGACGGCATCGTGCGGCATTGAGCCCGGACGACTCGTTGCCTATAAACCGCTCGTCGATACGGCCATTGGAATGGCAAAACACAAGCCCGAGAAGTGTGTGGTGTATCAACGGTCGATTCAACGCTCGGAAATGAAGCCAGGAGTGGATCTCGACTGGGACGAGATCCTGGTCAGTGCCACGCCACATGATTGCGTGCCTGTGGCGGCGACGGATCCCCTTTACATTTTGTATACGTCCGGCACCACAGGACAGCCGAAGGGAATCGTGCGCGACAATGGCGGTTATCTCGTCGCGCTCCACTGGACGATGGGCCGCATCTATGACGTTAAGCCTGGCGAAGTCTATTGGGCCGCTTCCGATATCGGGTGGGTTGTCGGGCATTCTTATATCGTTTATGCCCCACTGATTTACGGTTGTACGACGGTCTTGTTCGAGGGTAAACCCGTGGGGACTCCGGATGCCGGCGTGTACTGGCGTGTGATCTCGCAGCACCATGTCGTCTGTCTATTCACAGCGCCAACGGCCTTCCGAGCCATCAAACGCGAGGATCCGCAGGGCGGTTTGATCCGCAAGTACGATCTTTCAAAGTTCCGGACACTCTTTCTCGCAGGTGAACGTCTCGATCCCGATACGCTCGGTTGGGCCGAAGATCTGCTTACTAGGTCCCGCTACGGACAAACGTCGAATACTAAGGTTCCAGTCATCGATCACTGGTGGCAAACCGAAACGGGCTGGCCGATCTCGGCCAACTGTGTTGGGCTGGGAAAGCTGCCAGTCAAGCCAGGGTCCGCAACTAAACCCGTTCCTGGCTGGCAAATTGATGTGGTGAACGACACGGGCGGGCCCGCAAAACCGAAAGAAATCGGAAATCTCGTTTGTAAGCTGCCCCTTCCGCCAGGAGCATTGTCAACGCTCTGGAATGCCGATTCGCGTTACCAGGAGTCGTATCTTTCGGAGTTCCCCGGATACTACAAAACGGGTGACGCCGGCTTTGTCGACGAGGACGGTTATCTGTTCGTGATGACGCGCACGGACGACGTCATCAATGTCGCCGGACACCGGCTTTCGACGGGAGCGCTGGAAGAAGTTCTCGCTTCACACCCCGATGTGGCCGAATGCGCTGTAGTGGGAGTCGCCGACAGCCTCAAAGGGCAAGTTCCTTTGGGGTTTCTTGTTCTCAAGGCAGGCGTAGACCCCGAACGGGAAGGCGAGATCGTGCAACAAACGGTGACAATGGTTCGAGAGAGGATCGGACCAGTGGCCGCTTTCAAAACTGCAATCATTGTCAAGCGGTTGCCCAAGACGCGCTCCGGAAAAATTCTTCGGGGCACGATGCAGAGGATCGCCGAGCGTCAAGACTACAAACTCCCCGCAACCATTGATGACCCGGCGGCTCTCCAGGAAATCCATGATGCGCTTGACCGGTTGCGCGCGAGTTAACGCGCCGATTGGTTCAAGGCGTTCCTGAGAAGGCTCTCAAATTCCTGAGGAATCCGATGCGGCCCGTACGCTGCGAGAAGGACGGACGCTGCTTCCGTGTCATTTATACCAGGGATGTGGCGGACTGCATACTGCAAAACGGGCGGAAGCGGTTGCGAATTGTTTCTCAGTTTTGCGATAGCGAGCGCCGCAGCGGCCACGATCTCATTTGCTGTGGCAACGCACTCGAACGGTTTGATTTCAAGGCCTGCGAGCTCGCGCAAAATCGGAATCGTCTCTTCCGAGTCGAACAGGTCGTGTCCGAATATTTTGAACAGCGCGGCGGGCGGCAGAAACGGGTACATCGTCAGAAATACCGACACACATTTAGCACAGCGGCCGCACCAGGAATCCGAGCGATTCCGGTTGCAGCTCTTGAACAGCTGAAACAAATCAGGAAATTTCGAGAACAGTTTACCGATTTGTAGTTCGTATAACGGCCGTACGAGGCTGAAATAGCGGCCGCCGCTCATGAGAAATCGACGAAGGTACTCGTCGAATCGGGTCTCAAATCTGAAGCTCTTCGAGTACTGGTGATTGATTTCGCTGCCTCGATAATGAACATTTCCCTCATCAGAACTTCGCTCGTTGGCGACGATGATGTCCGAGTATCCATACAGAAGAAGGCATGCTGCACCAAGGAATGCCAAGTACGCGGAGAACGGGGTATGGCCGTTGAGATATCCTCGCCGATTTAATTCCAAGAGTTCCGGACAAATAGTCCGCCGGATGATCAAAGGAGGCAACGCAGATACGTGGCGGGCAATGGTTTGTGCGGCCGTCGAGGGGTTCAACATCATGCATGTGAACGGATGACCCGAATCCCGCAACAAGGCCGCGGCAAGCGCGGAGTCGCGGCCTCCACCGATCGTCAGCAGAGTCCGCCCCGTCAATTCGCCACGATGAACTTCGTATCGGGACGTGTTCGGCATTGACGTAATCTTCACGAAGCGTTCAGTTGTGAAATCGATCTGATTGCGAAAGAAGAACTCTCCCATTCCGCGGACGAGAAGGTCTTCCCACCATGAGATCTGCTCTTCGCTGAGACCTGCCGGATGGACTTCGATAACAGGTGAAGCCGTTGCCTTCCAATAGCTGAAGCTCTCAATCAATCCGAGATGAAAAACAAGGTTCTGGAGGGATTCGTCGGAAACCGACCGCCAGGATTCGTCAAGGGCCTCGAAAATTATTTCTGGAGCGAACGCAATGTCGGGTGGGATAGAGAACTTGAAGCGCGCAGTGAGGCGTGAGGAACTCCGCTCCAGCGCAAAACCTTCGTAACGAAATACCGGATAGCGGGAGCGTAGTTCCGCGACGTCCATTCGAAGATTATATTTAACGTCTGAAAATTCGGGGTCAGACGGGTGAATTCCCTATTTTGCACTTCAAAAATAGGGAATTCACCCGTCTGACCCCGAATTTCGATTGCTTAGTACATGGGCGGAGCACCGCCCGGGGGACCTGCCGGAGCTTTCTCTTCTTCCGGGATTTCGGAGACAAGAGCTTCGGTGGTCAGCATCAGAGCGGAAATGGAAGCTGCGTTTTGCAGCGCCGTGCGAGCGACCTTCGCCGGGTCGAGAATACCGGCTGAGATCATGTCGGTGTACTCTTCGGTCGCCGCATCGAAGCCGAGATTGGGGTCTTTCGCCTCTTTGACTTTTCCAAGCACGACGGCGCCTTCATGGCCCGCATTGGAAGCGATCATTCGCAACGGCTCTTCAAGAGATCTCTTCACAATGTTGACACCGATCTGCTCGTCGTGTTCCAACTTCACTTTATCGAGGGCCGGAACTGCGCGAACAAATGCCACACCGCCGCCGGGGACGATACCCTCTTCGACAGCCGCGCGGGTGGCGTGCATTGCGTCTTCGACGCGAGCTTTCTTTTCTTTCATCTCCGTCTCGGTCGCAGCGCCGACTTTGATGACCGCGACACCGCCGACGAGTTTGGCCAGCCGTTCCTGAAGCTTCTCGCGATCGTAGTCCGATGTGGTTTCATCGATCTGCGTACGCAGCTGCTTCACGCGGCCCTCAATGGCTTGAGACTTGCCCGCGCCCTCGACAATCGTGGTGTTGTCCTTGTCGATGACAACCTTTTTCGCCCTGCCGAGGTCTTCGATGTGAACGTTTTCGAGCTTTATACCGAGATCTTCGGTCAGTGACTTGCCGCCGGTGAGGATCGCGATATCTTCCAGCATCGCCTTGCGGCGATCGCCAAAGCCAGGAGCCTTGACCGCCGCAGCCTGCAGCGTCCCGCGCAGCTTGTTGACGACAAGCGTTGCCAGCGCTTCTCCTTCGACTTCTTCCGCAATGATCAACAGCGGCCGGCCCATTTTGGCGACCTGTTCGAGGAGCGGAAGCAGATCCTTCATGGTGCTGATCTTTTTTTCATGGATAAGGATCAACGCATTCTCCAGAACGCATTCCATGCGGTCCGGATCGGTCACGAAGTAGGGCGACAGATAACCGCGATCGAACTGCATCCCTTCGACGACATCGAGGGTCGTTTCAATCGCCTTGGCCTCTTCAACGGTGATAACGCCATCCTTACCCACCTTCTTCATTGCTTCGGCAATGATGTTGCCGATGGTGGAATCGTTGTTGGCCGAAACCGTCGCCACTTGCGCGATCATTTCGCCCTTCACAGGTTTGGACAGTTCTTTGATTTTCTCTACTGCAACTTCAACGGCGCGCTCGATGCCGCGCTTCACGGCCATTGGATTCGCGCCTGCGGCGACTGTTTTCACACCCTCACGGAAAATCGCCTGCGCCAAAACGGTGGCCGTCGTAGTGCCGTCTCCGGCGACGTCGCTCGTCTTGGAGGCGACTTCTTTCACCATTTGAGCGCCCATGTTCTCGAGCGGCTCTTTAAGTTCGATTTCTTTAGCGACGGTGACACCGTCTTTGGTAATTGTTGGCGAGCCAAATTTCTTGTCGAGAACAACGTTACGGCCTTTCGGGCCAAGGGTGATCTTGACCGCGTCCGCAAGCATGTTCACGCCACGCAGGATGGCCTGCCGGGAATCTTCGCCATGGACAATCTGTTTTGCCATTGCCGCCTCCTATTTCTTTCCGGCTGCTTTGCCGGCGGTCGCGAGAATTCCGAGAATTTCGTCTTCCCGAAGAATCAAGTATTCGTTGTCGTCGACTTTGATCTCCGTTCCCGAATACTTGCCAAACAGAACCCGGTCGCCCTCTTTCACTTCGAGCGGGATCACTTTCCCATCCTCCAACCTCTTACCGGTACCGACGGCGACGACTTCACCCTCCTGGGGCTTTTCTTTCGCCGTATCGGGGATGATGATCCCGCCGCGAATCGTTTCCTGCTCTTCGATTCTCTTGATCAGAACACGATCATGCAACGGTCTTACTTTCATGGTCTGCTCTCCTTTGGTCTTTTGTTTTAAGTATATTACGAAGGTTGGTTAGCACTCCTCAAAACCGAGTGCTAATTTTAAGAAGACGCCGGCGTATGTGTCAATAGGCTCAGTGCGCCGCCGTCGCCCCGGGCTTCACATACTGCGGACGAGTGGGCGAATTTGCCACCTGAAAAGCGGTTAGGTACACCAGCTTGGTGATCTTTTCGAGTTTCGTGTAATTGATCTTCTCGGGCGTATCACGCGGGGTGTGGTAGTCCGGATGAAGTCCGGTAAAGAAAAATATCGCGGGGATCGCTCTCTGTAAAAACGACCACTGATCACTGCGCCGCATCAGATCTTCGGCGCCGAAGTCATACCTAAAGCGGAGCGTGAGATTAGTCTGGGCGTTCAGGGCGGAAATGGCGGCCTTCAAATCGGGACTGAAGGCCGTGCCAAGGACATTCAGGCTATTCGTATTTTCCGAAGGACGCTCCTCAGGAATTTGCTGGGACTTGTTTTCGCCATGTTCTTCGTTACGGCCGATCATATCCAGCTGGAACATGGCAACCGTACGGTTGAGCGGAAAGAAAGGATGATGAACGTAGTAGCGGCTTCCAAGCAGTCCCTTTTCTTCTCCAGCCCAGGCACACAAGAGAATGCTGCGTGCCGGCGCGGATAATCCATTGCCGAATGCTTCCGCCAACTCCAGAATAGCAGCGGTCCCGGAACCGTTATCGTCCGCGCCGTACCAGATTTGTCCGTACGCCTCACCATCGTGGTCATAGTGCGCTCCGACGATCATGACCTCGTTCTTCATTGAAAGATTCGAACCTTGAATGAGCCCAAGTACGTTCTGCGTCGGGTGAATCTTCCGCTCGACATCGACGGTAATCGTGGCGGTGACGTGAGATTGAGGCTTATGGAGTGCGGAAATGACTTGCCGCGCGGTATCGGCGGATACCATAAGCACGGGGATGCTCGGATAATCCGGCACGCCAATGGTGGCCATTGCGGTTAAACGCACCGGCAGATCGTCTCTGAAATTTTCCGCCAGCGTGACCATCCGGCCGCGGCCTCGATCGGTCGCACCCTGAAGGATCATGACAGCGATGGCGCCCGCATCTTGGAGGCGCCGCTCTTCAGTCGCCGTTGCTGGGAACTCTGGATCGTCGGAAACGATTCGATCCTCAACCTCAACCGCAATCTTGCCCTGCAAGTCCTGACGGCTTTCGTCTTCAATCAACTGCAACGGGCCGTTGACGGTGCCGTTCACCGACCAAAGCTCGGGAATAAAGTCCATCCGAACTTCTAGGTTGAGATCGGCATCACTTGCGCCGTGGATCCGCAGATCATTGTTTGAACCCAAACGGGAAGAATAGACATCGAAGTGCTGATAGTAACCACCGTTGTCGCCGGCCGGCTTCAAGCCGTTCCCGGCGAAAGTACCGGCGATGTATTCGGCCGCGAGATTCAGTTCGTGAGTCCCGTTGCCGCGTCCTTTGAGCTGCTCAGACGCCAGAAAGGTTACTTTTTCTCGAAGCTCCTCTGCGTGAATGGAGTCGACGCGGTTCGGTGCCGGTCCCTGAGCCGTCGTGGTGAAAACCAGACAAGCTGTGAGAATAGAAAAGAGGAAGCCGGCCAGTTGGATCCGGAAGCTATAAGACCGAGGCATTATGAACACCGCTCCTTACTCTTGAATCCTGCACCCAGTGCAAGACTTCCTCGGGAGTATCGGCCGTTTTGATAATGTCGAGATCTTCTACGGCAACCATCTTTTCACGCAAAAGTGTCTCACCAATCCAACCGAGCAATCCTTTCCAGTAATCCCTTCCGACGAGGATCACCGGGAACGGCTTAATCTTACGTGTTTGGATTAACGTGATCGCTTCGAATAATTCGTCGAGCGTCCCGAATCCACCGGGCAAAATGACGAATGCGATAGAGTACTTCACGAACATGACTTTTCGTACGAAGAAATAACGAAAATTTAGAAGCTTGTTTGCGTAGATATTCGGCTTTTGTTCCAGAGGCAACTCGATATTCAGTCCTACCGAAGTCGAACCGGCTTCTGTAGCACCCCTGTTCGCAGCCTCCATAACTCCGGGTCCGCCGCCAGTGATGACGGAATAACCGTTCTTGCCAAGAATTGTTGCAATCGCTTGCGCGCTATCGTAGGCAATGCTTCCCGGTAATGCCCGCGCCGAACCGAACATCGCAACTGCAGGAGGAATCTTACCAAGCATTTCGAAGCCTTCGACAAACTCCGCCATGATGCGGAAAATGCGCCAGGTATCTTTACTGGTGAAATCGTCGATGACGTATTGTTCTTCAACTCCGTTCTTTTTCATGATGCGAATTCCCAACTCCGTGGGCGATAAAACCTCTTTGACTTTGAAAAACCATTCTAGTATTTAGGACAACATGAGCACCGAAATCTCCTTCTGCCCCGTTTGCGCTGGAAAATTGGACGCCGGCGACGATGAACAGTTTGTCTGTGAGGATTGTGAAACCAGTTTCTTCATTCAGGTAGTCGAAGAGGGAGAAGGGGATGAGGAAGAAGAGGAAGAATACTGATCCTCAAAAGTGGTGTTCGGCCTGTTTGACCGCCTTCCGAAAATCGTTTCCCACCATCGTTATTGTTTTGCACATCTCGAATAGCCGCGATCGCATCTGATCGCCGACGCGTTCTGCCAGTGTGTACGCAACACCCTTCCGGTTGTCTGTGAGTTCATCTTTGTCCTGGTAATTCGTTGTAAAGATGGTCACTTTGTTCTCGCTGTATCGATGATTAAGGATGTAGCTCACGGTGTCACGAACCCACGTCGAAGGAGTCTGAGCTCCCAATTCATCCAAAACCAGCACCTCTGTATCCAAAACCGGGGCCAGCAGGGAGAACTCCGAGGACTGAGATATTGGACTATACGAATTTTGAATTTCTTTCAAGAGCTCAGGGAAAGATCTAAACAAACACGGAACGCCTTTCCGCCGCATGAGCGCCCTAATCACTCCCACCGCAAGATGGGTTTTCCCGACTCCCTGCGGGCCCATGAAAAGCAAGCCGAAGGAGACGCGAGGCATCGGATACTCATCCACGAATTTTTCCGCCGCAATCTTCGCCTTCTCGATCGAGCGGTCGGGGGAAGGCATGACATCGAAGTTTTCGAGTTCGCAGCGGGCATACCGAAAGGGGATATTCGCGGTCTCCAGCAACCGATCGGCACGCGCGCCCTTTACGCACTCGCAGCGGATCACTCCTTCGACACCTTTTTGAGCAACGCGCATCCAGCCCGTGCCTCCGCATTTAGAGCATTGTTCGGTATTTGCGGAACTCATGAGTGCATTCTACATATACCTGTAGCGGCGGTCTATGACCGCCGACGATCTTGTCGAGACTGGAATCGCCGGCGTGGCGGTCATAGACCGCCGCTACAGCAATCAGTTCAAATAGCCCAGCAACTGCTTCGCGCGCTGGGAGCGGCGGAGTTTTTCGAGCGCTCGTTCTTCGATTTGCCGGATACGTTCTCGGGAAAGATTCAGTTCCGAGCCGATTTCGGCCAAGGTCTCCGGTTCGCGGTCGCCGAGGCCGAACCTTCGCTCGATGATGAGCCCTTCTTTCTCGTCCAATTGAGAAAGCAGTTTTTGAAGCTGCTCCTCGAAGGACTGCGCGATGAGAATTTCGTCCACCGGGGTAACACTCGGGTCACGGATCAGGTCTTCCAGATGCACCTCGTCCTCGTCTCCGATTGGAGTGCTAAGCGAAACCTCGGTTGGAGTTCCTTCCATCATGCCGCGGACTTCTTCTTCTTTCATACCGAGTTCCTTCGAAATCTCGTCGACGCTGGGCCGCCGGCCGAGCTCCTGTGTCAGGCGCGCTACTTTGGTTTCGAAACGGTAGAGTGCATGTTTCAATTTTGGGGGGAGGCGGAACACCTGGCCGTGGTGAGCGATCGCCGCCAAAATGGCCTGGCGAATCCACCAACTCGCGTAGGTGATGAATCGGACGTCACGCGTCGGGTCGAAACGCGAGGCTGCTTCGATCAAACCCATGTTGCCTTCATTGATCAATTCGTGGAGCGGATAGCCGGACCGGGCGTATTTCTTGGCCATCGCGACAACAAAGCGAAGATTGGATTCAATTAACTTTCGAAACGCTTCTTCATCGCCATTTTGAATACGTCTGCCAAGCTCTTTTTCTTCCTCCGGAGATAATTGCGGAAACCGAGAGATCTCCTTCAGATACATCCGGAGCGTATCGGGCCCTTCGACAACTCGTTCGTATGAAATTTGCTTCATTTCTCTAGCGCCTGTATAAGCGGCGTTCCTATTTGCGTGGTCTCGCGAGAGTGACGTGTGAAGGGGTCACTTTGACGAGAGCGTGTTGGATCCTTTGCTTCAATTCCGGCGACCGTTGCTGAAATTCGCGTTCAATGTACTCGATAAACTCCTGCATCTCGCGATGCATGTCTTCCAGCCGCTGCCGCATATTCAGAATCACTTCGACACCGGCAAGATTCACGCCAAGATCTCGCGTCAAATTCAAGATGACTTCGAGCCTTTCGAGATCTTCCTGAGTATATAGACGGGTATTTCCCTCCGATCGTGAGGGCTTCAATAAACCCTCACGCTCATAGAGGCGGAGCGTCTGAGGATGAATTCCGTAAGTCTGGGCGACGGCGCTGATCATGTAGGCGGCCTTGCCCGTTTTTTTGCGTTCCATAGCGCGTTACCACAAATGGCTTCGCGGATTGTCCGGATTCAGTCTCGCCAGTTCTCGCAGAATTTCCTTCGACCGCTCGTCGGCGACGCGAGGGACAACGACTTTCACTTCAAGGTATTGATCGCCGTGGACGCCGGGACTCAAAAGCGACGGTGCACCCCTCCCGCGAATACGCAACGTCTGCCCCGACTGCGTTCCTGGCGGGATGCGGACCACCGCCGGCCCGTCAATCGTAGGGACTTGAATTTTGGTGCCGAGCGCCGCTTCGGTTACCGTCAGAGGAATGGCGCAGTGAATGTTGTCACCCTTTCTTTCGAAGAACGGATGCGATCCGGCGCTCACCACAACGTAAAGATCGCCGTTTAGCCCACCGAAGCGACCCGCATCGCCCATCGACGGAATTCGAATGCGCGTGCCGGTCATCGCACCGGGAGGCACTTCCACATCAAGCGTTTCGATACGCGAGGCGCGTCCCTCGCCGCGGCAATGGGAACACGGCGTAATCACGCGTCCAGAGCCGCCGCAATGGCCGCAAGTAACGGCAAATTGCAGATGCCCTTTTACTCGAGCCGTCTTCCCGGAACCGCCGCATAGTGGGCATGCTGTCTCTCGTGAACCGGCCGCGCGGCCCGTTCCGTCGCATCCCGCGCATCGATGCATTCGCGTGATGGTGATGTTCGTCCGGACGCCGCCGATGGATTCGTCAAAGCTGATCGAGATCGGAAACTCCAGATCCTGGCCGCGCTCTCGGGTTTGCGGATTCTGCCGGGCAATGATATTTTTGAAGATTTCGCGGAAATCGCCCTCGTGTGAACGAGAGAAGTCGAAACCCTCAAATTGGAAGCCCCAATTGGATCCCGCACCACGCTGTTCCAAAATCCCATGGGTGTAGAAGCCATTGACGTCATAGAATTCACGCTTCAAGGGATCGCTGAGAATGTCGTATGCGTCCGTGATCCGCTTGAAGCGTTCTTCTGCATGCCGGTCACCCGGATTGATATCCGGATGATACCGACGAGCCAGCTTCCGAAAAGCCCGCTTGATCTCCCCCCCCGAAGCCGTTCGGCGGACCTGGAGAATCAGATACAGATCTTCGCTACTTGTCATGATTCCGCCGTCTCACTGTAGGTGGACCTCGAACGCTGTGAACGATTCCGGGACAGGAGAAATCACCCTCTCGTCCTGGGACAGGGCGCGAAGCGCGAGGCCGATAGGGCGAAGCCTCAAACGATGGTGAGCGTCTCAAGATCTGACTGGACTTGCGACCCTCACCCGGCGCGTCAGGCCGCTGGCTGTCGCGCCGCCCTCTCCCAGGGGGACAGGGACCAACGCCCAGTCCATCTATCGCTTCACCGAGCGCCGCTACAGTCGAACGAAATTACTTTTCTTTCTTCTTCTCTTCCGCGTCGACGTACTCGGCGTCGATGACGTCATCCGTCTTTCCGCCGGCCGCCGCGCCGGAACCGTCACTGGCTGGACCTCGTTGGCCGCCGCCGGCCTGCGAGCCTGACTTGTACATTGCCTCAGCCGCCTTGTGAGACGCCTGCATGAGGGCATCAGCTGCCCGATTGATCGCGTCAATATCGGTGCCGTCCAAAGCCTTTTTGCAGTCAGCAATGGCCGCTTCCACCGATTTCACATCGGAATCCGACAGCTTGTCCCGGTTCTCGCGCAGGACCTTTTCAGTCGAATAGACGAGAGAATCCGCGCGGTTTCGCGCTTCAATCTCTTCCCGCTTCCGCTTGTCGTCTTCTGCGTGCGATTCAGCTTCCCCCACCATCTTGTTGATGTCGTCCTTAGACAAGCCGCTAGAAGAGGTAATCGTGATCTTTTGTTCTTTGCCGGTGCCGAGATCTTTAGCCGACACGTTCACGATGCCGTTTGCGTCGATATCGAATGTCACTTCGATCTGAGGAATACCGCGTGGAGCCGGCGGAATCCCAACCAAATGGAATTTGCCGAGGGTCCGGTTGTCGCGCGCCATCGGGCGTTCACCCTGCAGCACGTGGATTTCGACTGACGTCTGGTTGTCCGCCGCAGTCGAAAAGATTTCGCTCTTGCGTGTCGGAATCGTCGTATTTCGATCGATAAGTTTTGTGAAAACGCTGCCAAGTGTTTCGATGCCTAGCGACAGCGGTGTCACATCGAGCAGGAGTACATCCTTAACCTCGCCCCCCAGCACACCCGCTTGGACGGCGGCGCCGACTGCAACAACCTCGTCCGGATTCACGCCCCTATGAGGCTCTTTCCCAAAAAGGTCGCGTACGATCTGCTGCACTTTCGGAATTCGCGTGCTGCCGCCGACAAGCACGACCTCGTCAATGTCGCTCGGCTTGACGCCTGCGTCCGCCAAAGCTTGCTTGCAGGGTCCGATCGAACGCTGGAGGATATCATCCACCAACGATTCGAACTTGGCTCGCGTTAGCTTTAGATTCAGGTGTTTGGGACCAGTCGCATCCGCCGTGATAAACGGCAAGGTGATTTCGGTCTCCTGAACAGTGGACAGCTCCATCTTGGCTTTCTCCGCACCTTCCTTTAACCGCTGCAGCGCCATCTTGTCCTTGGAGAGATCGATTCCCTGATCCTTCTTGAACTCTTCAATAATCCAATCGATGATCCGCTGATCGATGTTGTCGCCGCCTAGGTGCGTATCACCGTTCGTGGCTTTTACTTCAACGACGCCTTCTCCGACCTCCAGAATCGAGATATCGAACGTACCGCCGCCAAAGTCATAAACCGCGATCGTCTCATCCTTCTTCTTATCGAGACCATAGGCCAGGGCCGCCGCCGTCGGTTCATTAATGATTCGGAGGACCTCCAGACCCGCAATACGTCCAGCATCTTTGGTCGCCTGGCGCTGAGAGTCATTGAAGTAGGCTGGAACGGTAATGACCGCCTTGTCGATTTTTTGGCCGATGTAGTCCTCAGCCGCGGATTTCAGCTTCTGAAGAATCATCGCCGATATTTCCGGCGGCGAATATTCTTTGCCGCTGATGTCGACACGCGCGTCGCCATTGCTGGACCGGGTGACTTTGTACGGCACCATTTTCATCTCTTCGGTGACTTCCTCGTGCCGGCGGCCCATGAATCTCTTGATCGAATAAACCGTGTTCTCGGCATTCGTCACCGCTTGCCGCTTTGCCACCTGGCCGGCCAATCGCTCGCCTCCCTTGGTGAACGCGACCACCGAAGGCGTCGTCCGGCCCCCTTCTTGGTTTGCGATTACGACCGGCTCTCCTCCTTCCATAACGGCCACAACGGAGTTCGTGGTACCCAGGTCGATTCCAATAATCTTACTCATCTAAAGTCCTCCCAGGCTAGTCACTGCCTGCCAAGCAATCCCGCTTTTAATAACAACTAGACTATAGGATGTGAGTCGAGGACTGTCAATAGAACTTTATAGAAATATTGTGAGGTTTTCTCGAAGGCTTCTCCCTCTGGGGGCGGCGCGATGACCGCCCCGATAGGGCGAAGCCTCAAGAAAGGTTGACGGGCCGGGTGGTTGCAGGCCTATGCGAATCTTGAGACCCTCAAGGCTGGCATCTCCCATCGGGAGATGGTGGATGTTTCGTAAATTATTGAAGTGCTTGTGCTACGGTGTTGTTCTTGGGATATCCGTAAATCCCCTGTACCTTCGCGACGTAGTCGGAGACGGCCTCAGCGGAACTGGAGCTTTCGGGATTCCATCCCTTATATCGCTTGACCCCCTCCCACAAACCGAAACGGCGAATGTAGCCCTGCAAGATGCGTGTGCCGAATTTGATGTTGTCCTCAATCTTGAACAGGTTGATGCCTTCCTTATCGGCTTGCGAACCCCAAGTCGGCAGATGGATTTGCATTATGCCGATAGCATCGCTTTCGGAAATGGCAAAGGGATTAGCGCGACTCTCAACAATCATAATGCTAGCCACTAGCCGCGGATCGACATCGTATTTACGGCCGCTGGCGACAATGGCTCCGGCGATCCGGGGGCGTTGGCCGACCACTTTGTATTTTTCGAGGAAGGCGTTCATATTCGCTACGGCAGGATCGTCTCGAACAACTGATGGGGTTTGTGGTGACGCTTGCCGAAGGGGTCGGACTGTTTCCTGATCAGAAAAAACAAGCGTGCTGGGTGTAGAAAAAGCCAAAACTAGAACAGAAGCAAATACCGTCAAAATCAGTAACTTATATGATTTCGAAAGCGAAATTCTGCAGGCAAAGCAGTGGACCATATACCGGCAGTTCCATCCTACTTTCATACCGCGACATCGGTTGCAGAATGCAATTGGCTGCATTTCTCCTCCTTTCGGGGGATGGCGGAATCCAGAGTTGTTCGCGAAACCAACTGGAATGAAATTCCAAATCCCAGACTCGGGGTTGTCCCGAGCCTCTTAAAATCATACTGTCTGGACACGCCTTTGCAAGAAAAGACTGCCGGGTCACGGCTGGCAAAGAAATACCATTGTGAGAGATCTGCCGATATCGTATGCTAGCTGGTTTACCGACGGACCACTTAGTCGTTTTTTACATTACTCTCAATAATTTAGCGGCTTCTAGATGACCGACCTCCTGGCCGAAGGAATAAATTTTTTTAACAACGGCCGGTATTTCGAGGCGCATGAAACATGGGAAGACCTGTGGCGGAGGACATGCGGCCCCTTGAGGCTGTTCTATCAAGGGTTGGTCCAGGCTGCCGTTGGCCTTCACCACTTTGCCCGCGGAAACTCAAACGGGGGTCGCGCCCAGCTAACCAAGTCTATTGCCAAGCTTGCCGAATACCCGGCCCGTTTTTGCCAAATTGACAATGAAAAGCTCGTGGCTGATCTTCGAACGATCCTTGAGGAGGGCGTTATCCGCCCAATCAACATCGTGCGGAGCAGAGACCTGTGATACAGTCGGAACCGTGATGCCGGGAAATGTTCGCCACCGGAGAGATGTCCGAGTGGTTTAAGGAGCACGCTTGGAAAGCGTGTGTGGGGGTGACTCCACCGTGGGTTCGAATCCCACTCTCTCCGTTTCAGTCTGGGAACCAGCTTGACCGCGTGCGCTATCCATGGCAAGCGCCAGTTCGTCCGTGGGCGCCCGCGTTTTAGCAGGCCCGGGGGGCTGCGCAATTGGAGCCTGAAAACCCCGCCAGGTCCGGAAGGAAGCAACGGTATTGGGTAAACCAATGTGACGCAGTATCCCCCAGGCCTGGCCATCTCACGGTCTTAAATGACAACTAAAAATTGAGAAATTTCCGGAGAAAGCGTCGTTGCTGAATGCCAGTTTGGTCATTTCCTGAAGATTAAGCTGCCTCCAGCTTATGAGATACCAAGTCATTGCGAGAAAATTTCGGCCGCAGGTTTTTGAAGATGTCGTCGGTCAGAAGCCGATTGTCCAGACGCTGCAGAATGCGATCCAAATGGGCCGGGTCGGCCACGCCTATCTTTTCTCAGGACCGCGCGGTGTGGGAAAGACGACAACGGCTCGGATTCTGGCTAAGGGCCTGAATTGCGTCGAAGGGCCGACGATTACGCCGTGTAACCGGTGTCCGTCTTGCGAGGAAATTACCTTGGGAAAGTCGATCGATGTCTTTGAGATCGATGCGGCTTCCAACACCGGGGTGGACAACATCCGTGAACTACGTGAGAGCGCGAAATACGCGGCGGCGCGAAGCCGGTACAAGATCTTCATCGTTGATGAAGTTCACATGCTTTCGACATCGGCCTTCAACGCTCTCCTCAAGATTCTGGAAGAGCCTCCGCCGCATGTCATATTCATCATGGCGACGACAGAACGGCATAAGCTTCCCGCCACGATCTTGTCGCGGTGCCAGCAATTTACCTTTAGAACTATTCCTGCCGCGGAAATCCACGAGCATCTCCGCCAAATTGCCGATCGCGAGGGTATAAAGATCGACGACCGGGCATTGAGCTATGTTGTCAAAGCCGCCGAAGGCAGCATGCGCGATGCACAGTCGGTTCTGGATCAGATCATTTCGTTTAGTGGACAGGAAATCGCCGATGAAGACGTGCGTGATGTCCTGGGATTCATTCCGAGCGAGATCCTCGACCGGACGCTCGACGCCCTTGCTGCGAGGGATTCCAGGACGCTGCTTGAAATTGTCGGCGTCATTGTCGATCAGGGTTTGAATCTCCAACAGTTCGTCCGAGAGTTCATCGGCAAAGTTCGCGATCTTTTGATCTCGCGTCTTGGATTGCAAGAGAAGATCTCAGGAAACCCCGACGAAAAACGGGAATTGGCCGCCCGTGCCGGCAAATTCTCCGAACAGGATCTGATTCGTTTTTTCGACATGCTGCTTCGAATCGAAAACGAACTCCGGTGGACTTCACAACCCCGCTTCCACCTGGAGGTCGGACTGGTGAAGCTCGCCAAAGTCGGGCACGTGCGCGACATCGAAGAAGTCTTGCGCGAAATGAGAGGAAGCGACGGGCCGCTGAAACGGCCGGCTCCCGCCCCAGAGAAGGAAGAGAGACTTCCGGCAGCTCCGGTTGGAGCGGACCTTCCCGGCACGTTCACCTTTGCCGATATTTTCACGCGCCGAGTGGAGGACAGGTCGGCGACAACGGCAGTGCATCTCCAGAAGGCGGAACGGATCGAACGAGGCGAAAATCATGTGGAAGTCGTGATCGCCAGTGGAACGCCGTCCACGATGCTTCAGTCCAACGAGCACAAAGCGGTGCTCGACGCCGTCGCCAGTGAACTCATTGGTAAACCCGTTTCCGTGTCTCTTATAATGAAAGAACAGCAGCCGAAAGGTGAACTGGCCCGTGGAAACGCCAAGGACGAACCTCTCGTGAAAAGATTTTTAGAAGTTTTCCGTGGCGATATCGCGCAAATCAAGCCCGCGAAAGGGGAATGACAATGAACTTGCAGCAGCTGATGAAACAAGCCCAGCAGATGCAAGAGAAGCTGCAAAAACAAATGGAAACAACGGTTGTCGAAGCGACGGCGGGCGGCGGCATGGTTTCCGTAAAGATGAACGGACAAAAACACCTTCTCTCGCTGCAGATCGATCCGGAAGTTTTCAACGGAGGCGATAAGGATATGTTGCAAGATCTTATCGTCGCTGCGGTTAACGAAGGCAGTCGCAAGGTCGATGAAGCGCTACAAGGCCAGCTTGGAAGCTTGACCGGCGGGCTGAAGATCCCAGGCCTCTTCTGAAATGTGGCTTCATGGATATTGCAGAGCCCGTCCAGAGACTCGTTGAGCAATTCAAGAAATTACCGGGCATCGGAACCAAGTCTGCCCAGCGCCTTGCATTTTTCATTTTGAAAATGGAGCAAGCAGAAGCATCCGAGCTTGCCGAATCCATTCTGGAAGTGAAGCGATCAATCCGGCGGTGCTCGACTTGCAACAATCTCACGGATGTCGATCCATGCCAGTTCTGCACGCATCCCTCGCGTTCGGACCGCGTGCTTTGCGTGGTTGAAGAATCGAACAACATCCTTCCAGTCGAAAAGACCCATGAGTTCAAAGGCCGCTATCACGTGCTGATGGGTTCGATTTCGCCATTGAAAGGGGTCGGCCCCGACCAGCTTGCGATCGCATCGCTGCTTCAACGATTGCACTCTGGTAACGTCGAGGAAGTGATTGTTGCGACGAATCCAAATGTTGAAGGCGAAACGACCGCTCTATATTTATCACGTTTGATCAAACCGCTCGGAATCCGCGTTACACGTCTTGCATTGGGATTACCGGTCGGCGGAGATTTGGAATACGCCGACGAGGTCACGATGGCCAAGGCGTTAGAAGGCCGTCGCGAATTGTAGTCTTTCGCGGTCGTCAAGAACGCGCCATGAACCACACCCGCAGCTACCAGAGCATTTTCAACGCGAACTGAATGACCCGCGGAGCTTCACCCGTTGAAATAATCGTCTGCGTGGTCGGCGGAGCCACCGTCTGGCAGCATGTCTGAGCAAATACCGTAGAGCGGATGCTGGGTGATCCCGACGACGCGTCACGCGGATTATCAAAATTCGGGTGGTTCAGCACGTTGAACAACTCGGCGCGGAACTGCAGATTGAATCTTTCGGTCAACTCGAAACGTTTGCCGATTCCCAGATCGAGATTCCAGTAACCTGGTGCTTCAAAAATGTTGCGCCCGGTACCATTTGTTCCGGGCGCGGGTATCGCGAACGCGCTGGCGTCCTTGAAAACGACAGGACCGATCACACCCGGCACGTCCTGCAGCCGAACTTGTGGTTTAGCGCCGACGATGTCCACACGCGACTCGTGAGAGAAGTTCGATGTGCGGACGCCGCTGCGAACGCTGAAAGGCTCGCCCGACATGAACGTGTAAATTCCGTTGAGGCTCCATCCGCCGACGATCCGGTTCAACGCCGGACGAATCGAGGACGCGAACCGTTTTTGTCTTCCCACAGGCAGATCCCACAACGAACTCACGATGAGCACATGACGGCGATCGAAGTCCGAGCGGCCTCGCTCCTGACGCCAGTCGCGTGTATCGGTGGGTGTACGGGGATTCGTTGTGCTCAGGGCCCCGCCGGAAGTCGCTCCGACAGGATCGACGGATTGATCATCGATCGATTTTCCAAACGTGTACGCCAGCCCGGCCTGCAACCCATCGCCGAAGCGCTTTCTTAATGTAGCCTGGGCGCTGTGATAGTACGAATCTCCTCCTGAATCGATATACGTGACCTTAGCGAACTGTTGATTGGGCCTCAGCTTTGCTGCCAATGCCGTCTGCTCGAGGCGCCCTGCAAAGTTCCCTGCAGCATTGAGGGTAAGATCGCTCTGCGTGAGCGAGGTGTTGACGAATGCGCTGGGAACGATCCCCGACGTCAGGATCGGAACGGCAACACCATTGGCGCAACCCGTTCCATCCGGCCGGCAGCCATTGCGCATGTTCTGTTGCATGATCAAGAACGAAGGAAGAATCGGATCCGCGTTGATCTGGTTCAGGTCATAAGCCCGTAAAAGGCGCGTTCCGCGCCGTCCGATGTAACTAACTTGTGCAACAAAACCCAGCGGCAACTGATGTTCGATCGTGAGGTTCCACTGATGAACCGTCGGGAGCTTCAGCTTCTGGTCGAATACAGTCAAATCCGGAGCGTTCGTCAAAAGTTGCTCCGGCGGCGTCAGGAACAAAGAGGGCTTGACAGTCGGCGGCGGCAATTCCAGTGGGAAGCCCTGGCCGATCCGGATATCCGGCACGGAGGCGCAGCCCGGTGTGGCCGTGCTCCCAACGGTTGCGGAGCAGGAGAACGTCAGTCCCGGTACCTTCCCCGAAACAGCCGTCACCTGGAATGAAGAAATGGGATCGAACGCGATTCCATATCCGGACCGGATCACGAAATTGGGCCGGGGGCTCCATGCAAACCCAACGCGCGGTGCGATCGCGGTGGCGTTGTTTCGTTCGTACCAGCGGTTGGTCTTTCGGAAGCTAACCAGTCCCGCCCCAACGACCGGTTTATCTGGAACATAGACACGGCCGGCGGCTTCCGACGGCGCTGGATTGATTTCCCAGCGCACACCATAGTTGACTGTGAAGTTTTGCCGCAGCCGCCACTCATCCTGGAAGTAAAAGTTATATTGTTTCAAACGGTGGCCCATGTTCCACAGCGACACTCCCTTTCCGGATCGAAACGGCAGGAACCCATCGGCCGAAAGATCGCCGAGAAACACCTGGGATAAGCGGGCGGGAATGCCAAGGATATCGTTGATAGCACCATTCAAATTGTTGCTATCGGTGGGATCGATACTGCGGCCGCCGACCACCGGCGTGTTAAATCCAGCGGGCGGTCGAATGTTTTGCATAAAGGATAATGCCGGCGTTACATCCGTTCCGCCAGGCTGGCCGCGCTGGTCGTTATGTTCGTATAGGCGAACATTCGCTCCGGTTCGGAAAACATGCGCGCCGCTCACGATACTGAGATTGTCGAGAAACTGTGGGGTCGTGACTGCCCGGAATGTTCTCGGTCTGTTGAGGTACGGGAAACTAACCGTGTTGTTGAAAGCGTTGTTGGCCCCGCCAGGGCTACTCGTAAATGGCAGCACGTCCGGAAAGGCGGGATTTGCTTCGCCCTGAGTAAACAAGAACACAAATCGCGCAAAACCAGCCGTAAATTCATTCACGACGCGCGAGGAAATCGTCTGGCGATAACTGATCGCCAGATTCTTCGTCGCTCGGAATACCTCCCCCAGCGGAGGAAAACCGGGAAACACTTGGGGTCGCGCATTCAGTGGATCGCCCTGCCGCGTATTCTGGTCGGCCTGCAGCCACCGGACAAACACCGTATTCCGGTCATTGAAACTGTGATCGATGCGTGCCATGTAGTTGGAACCTTCGTTGCTTGTGGGCGGATTCCACGTGTACCCCGCCGTGTTTAAACCATCGCCGACGATGTATGAATTAGGCAGCGGATACGTTTTGAACAGGGCCAACATTTTGGGATCGGCGCCGATCCGCAGCGGATCGTTAGCGAACATATTGAATGACATGACGCAATTCAGTTCCGACGCGCTCGCACAATCGTGTACGCCAGGCCGATATGCACCCGTCGCCGGGTCGACGAGCAATGG